>JBCQTK010000001.1:0-116072 GCA_047178665.1 Rikenellaceae bacterium
GCGAGACGACGCAGATAACAGAGTGGATGGCACAAAACATCCTCCTCGCCGACTCCATCAGCCGACTATCCGATGGCATCTACGACATCACGGTTGCCCCACTCGTCAAGGCGTGGGGCTTCGGTGCAGAGAGGCGCGAGGAGCACCCCAACGTCGACTCGCTACTACAGTTTGTCGGCTACGAGGGGCTCAGAGTCGAGAGAGGATTTAGGGAGATAGAGCTCCACAAACGTGATAGCAGGATGCAGATCGACCTCAACTCGATAGCCAAAGGGTTCGCCGTAGATCGAGTATCCGACATCCTTGACACCTACGGCTCGCAGAACTACATAGTCGAGATCGGTGGCGAGCTGCAAGTGTGCGGAGTCAACCCCTCGGGTAAGTGGTGGCGCGTGGGTGTAGAGTCGCCCATCGACGGCAATATGAGCGAGGGCGAACTGCTCGAACGACGCGTACAGCTCCACCCCTACTCACCCCTCAGGGCGATGGCTACATCGGGCAACTACCGCCGATTCTACCTCAACGACGAGGGCGAAAAGATCGTCCACACCATCGACCCCACCACAGGTCTGAGCAAGTCGTCGACGCTCCTCTCGGCCACAGTCATTGCAGCGACCTGCGCCGAGGCAGACGCCTACGCAACGATGTTTATGGCGGCAGGCGATCAATGCGCCGAGGAGATAGCGGCAAGTATCGAAAATTGCGAGGTCTATTTTATATATAACAACGCGCGCGAGGGAGACGAAAAATCTGAGTATCGCGAATACTTCTCCGAGGGAATGCGGAAGATGCTAATGAAAGAGTAACTAACAGCTAAATCGATCAAAAATTATGGAGCCAAAGAAGATAAAATCGAAGAGCCTAAAGAGGGTGTCGCTGAGCCGCATCAAGATGGAGCTAGACGAGGTGAGTTACCTATCTAACGACCTGATAATCACGAAGCTCACACCCGACAGCAACCACACCGCATCGCGACCCGTCTCGATCAACGGCTTTGCCGCCATCGTGATGATGGAGGGTGAGGCGCGCGTCTCGATAGATATGCACGAGCACAACGTACGTCCGTGCGACATAGTATTCTTTAGCCCAGAGAGCATCATCAAGACAGTGGAGTGCACAGCCGACGCGACGGCATATTTGATCTCGTCGTCGAAGGATTTTATGAACGAGGTGCAGATAGATCTATCCACCTCGCTCGCCATCTATATGCGATTTGGGCGCAACCCCGTTATTCACGCCACACAGCGCGATGTAGTGGAGATACGCCAACTTTTCCAACTCATCAAGGTGATGCTCAGCAGCGACAAAGATAGGTACAAGACCGAGATCATTCGCACCCTCTTCACCACCATATTCTACATCCTCAGCGACCTTAACCAACGCGACGAGCGCGACGAAGATATGAAGCAGGGACGCGCCGAGGTTATCTTCGACGAATTCGTACTACTGCTGCGCAAACACAACAAGCAGGAGCGCAACGTACAGTTCTACGCCACGAAACTCAACATATCGGCGAAGTATCTCTCGGCAGTAGTGAAAGAGGTGAGCGGCAAAACTGCCGCCAAGTGGATCGACGAATCGGTGATACTCGAAGCGAAGTCGATGCTTATGTACTCGGGTCTAACGATCCAGCAGATCGCCACAGAGCTCAACTTCTCGACCCAGTCGTTCTTTGGCAAATACTTCAAACAACACACAGGAGTCTCGCCCTCACGCTTCAAAAGACACAGCTAGCAAGTGAGCAAGCTACTCCTCGAATGTTACCTTTCCGTCGCCGATATTGTAGTATGCGCTGACAACCTTTAGCTCTCCAGCCTCGATCTTCTCGCGGATGTAGTCGACCGACTCAATTGCGTCGACCTGCGCCGCAGCATTGACGTGTATCGCCTCGTCCAACATATCGGGATGACCGATGTAGGGCTCTACGCTCGGCGCCAATGCAGCCAGCATAGCTCCGATCGAGCCGTTGTGGTGGTGCTCCTCGTGGTCGTGGCTCACCGATATAACAGAGGTTACACCGCCGCAGTTTTGATGTCCGAGCACCACTACGAGCGGCACATTGAGGTGATCGATTGCATAATCTACGCTTCCCATCACAACGTCGCCAGCGACAGAGTTACCTGCAGTGCGGATGACAAATAGGTCGCCAATACCCTGGTCGAATAGTAGCTCGACGGGGACGCGCGAGTCGGAGCAAGCAACGACTGCTGCATAAGGCGACTGCGAGTTGAGTGTCTCGTCGCGTCGCTCCTGGTCGGCATTGGGGTTGATCGACTCGCCAGCTACGTAGCGCGCATTACCAGATTTGAGTGCGTCGATCGCCTGCAGAGGAGTCTCGACAACTAGATCTTGAGACGACACAGAAGCCGCTGTTCCACACGATGTTAGCGCCACAACGAGGGCAGCAAGTAGGGTAAAATATAACTTTCTCATATTTAATATATTTTAATAAATGGCGCAAGTTAGTAATTTATTGACAAAATTTATGCTTTTTGAGAAAAAATACTGCTAAATCTCTCAAATGTTTCATACCTTTGTCAATATTTTTCGAGTAAATGAAACAAATAGAGCTACTTGCACCAGCCAAAAATCTCGACGCCGCACGCGCGGCAATCGACCACGGAGCGGACGCTATATATATAGGTGCGCCACGATTTGGCGCGCGCGCTGCCGCCTCCAACTCGGTGGAGGAGATCGCTCGTGCAGTGGAGTATGCACATCAGTATGGTGCGAGGCTCTACGCCACACTCAACACCCTGATCTACGAGGAGGAGTTACGAGACAGCGAAGCCATTGCGCGCGAGGTAGTTGCGGCAGGTGTCGACGCCCTGATTGTGCAAGATCTTGCGTTTGCGAGGATGGGGCTTGGGGTCGAACTCCACAGCTCAACACAGATGTGCAACACAACCCCTGAGGGTGTACGTTTCCTGGCGGATTGCGGATTCTCTAGGGTGGTGCTGGAGCGCAACCTCACACTAGAGGAGATCCGCGCAATAGGCAATACGTGTAGCGCAGAGCTAGAGGTGTTTGTCCACGGCGCAATATGTGTGGGCAACAGCGGTCGTTGTATGCTATCGCGTTCGATGAACCCCACTAGGAGCGGCAACCGAGGCGAGTGCAGCCAACCCTGCAGGGTTAGGTACGACCTGCGAGATGGCGAGGGGCGAGAGATCGTGAGCAGCAAACATCTGCTGTCGGTGAGGGATCTCAACCTGAGCAATCGAGTTGGCGACCTGATAGATTGTGGCGCCACGTCGCTCAAGATAGAGGGACGACTCAAGGAGCTGAGCTACACGAAAAATATCGTCGCGCACTATCGACGCATTGTGGATCGTGCTATTAGCGAACGAGATGGATATAGACGCAGCTCGATTGGACGATCGACCATAGAGTTCGAGCCCGACCCTGCGAAGAGCTTCTCAAGAGGCGCGACAGAATATCTGCTGGATGGTCAGCGGAGTGGTCTGGCGTCGCTCGACACACCGAAGGCACTTGGCGAGGAGGTTGGTCGAGTCGTGGCGCAGCGTGGCGAGCGTATTGAGGTTCGTCTCACGACACCTCTGTCGAACGGCGACGGTGTATGCTGCGTGAGTGGCGGCGAGTTGGTCGGCAGCAGCGTGAACCGCAGCGGCGAGGGGTGGGTTGAGCTCAACCGCGCTGTAGTATTCGATCGCAACGCAGTGCTCTACCGCAACTTCGACCGCCAGTTTGAGGCGTCGGTGGAGAGTTCGCGGACGCGCCGAAAGATCGTCGCTAGAGCCTCGATCAGGAGCTGTCCCAACGCCATCGAAGTGGAGTATTGCGACGAGGATGGCTACATAGGCAACGCCTCCGCGGATGGTCTGTTCGAGGCGGCGAAGAGCCACGAAAAGATGAGGCAGACGATCTGCACGCAACTAGCGAAGACGGGCGATACGATCTTCGACACACAGAGCGTCGAGACGGAGTTGTGGGGAGGTGAGTTTGTGGCAGTGTCGCAGCTGTCGTCGCTGAGGCGTGAGGCACTCAACGATTTGAGAGAGAAGAGATTGGAGGGTGCAAAAGTAGCCCCCCACAAAATATTCGAGGAGAATCACACACCACTCTACCCCACTAAGGTTGTGGGTGGCGAGGTAGGTGTGACAAACTCACTTGCTGCGGCGTTCTACCGCGACCACGGCGTTGAGCAGATTGAGCCTAGCTACGAACGCGCCGAGTCGCTGAGAGGTGCGAGGGTACTTGTCAGTTCGTACTGCATTCGCCGCGAGATCGGGGAGTGTCTGCGCAGAGGTAGCAAGGTGCGCGACGAGCTGTTTTTGGTGAGGGGCGAGCACCGTTTTAGGTTGAAGTTCGACTGCGCAAAGTGTCGTATGTCGCTCATAAAGATGTAGAAAACAAACGATTATGATAGAGAACATAGATGTAAACTTCGAGGATTACGACCTCATCGACTCAGGCGAGTTCGAGAAGCTAGAGCGCTTTGGCAGCGTTGTCACACGACGCCCCGAGCCTCAGGCAATATGGCGCAAGAGCCTCACCGAGGAGGAGTGGCGAGAGAGGGCGACAGCGTCGTTTCTGCGCGACTCCAAAAGCGAGGAGAGGGGCGAGTGGCGGCTGAAACGCGGCACACCCGAGCAGTGGCACATAACATACAACTACAAGCGAATGAGGCTAAAGATGAGGCTAGGTCTCACCTCCTTCAAACACGTTGGGATCTTCCCTGAGCAGGCGGCAAATTGGAACTTCATCTACGACAAGTGTCGCGCAATAGCCGATGAGGGGCGCACACCGAGTGTGTTGAACCTATTCGCCTACACGGGAGGGGCATCGTTGGCGGCGTGCGCTGCTGGCGCCAAAGTTACGCACGTCGACTCGGTGAAGCAGGTTGTGACGTGGTCGCGCGAGAATATGGAGCTCTCGTCACTACGCGACATCCGCTGGGTTGTGGAGGATGCATTGAAGTTTGTACGACGCGAAATGAGACGAGGCAGCCACTACGACGCCATCATCCTCGACCCCCCTGCCTACGGACGCGGAGCGAATGGCGAGCGCTGGATATTGGAGGAGAACATCGAGGAGATGTTGAGTAGCTGCGCCTCACTACTATCGAGCGAGAGCGGCGCATTTGTCGTCCTGAACCTCTACTCAATGGGGCTCTCGTCGACACTCGCACGAACAGCTGTGCACCAAGCATTTGGCGCCCCTCGATGTGAGCAACGAGGCGAACTAGTGATGGTGGACGAGTCGCAGAAGGAGCTTCCACTCGGGACATACTACAGATACGAAAGATAGGATATATATATGAAAGAGAGAGTAAAAATATTGGATCGTGAGTTCGAGATAATGATCCCTGCAGAGCGCATACGCAGCTCGATAGAGGTTGTGGCGGAGCAGATCAATCGCGACTATACGGAGGGCGACAGAGTGATCCTGCTGGGGGTGCTCAATGGCTCGTTCATCTTCTTGAGCGACCTTGCGAGGATGCTCAACTTCAGGGTCGAGATCTGCTTTGTGAAGCTATCGTCGTATAGCGGCGCAGCGTCGACAGGCGTTGTGAAGGATCTGATCGGACTCAACTGCTCGATCGAGGGTCGCAAGGTGATCGTCGTAGAGGATATTGTCGACACGGGTGTCAGCATCGCCCACATCCTCAACTCGTTGAGGGGAAGAGGCGCTGCAGAGATCAAGGTGTGCACCCTATTCTTCAAGCCCAACGCATATCGTGGCAGCGACGAGATCAACTATGTAGCGATGGAGATCGGCAACGAGTTTATAGTGGGCTACGGTCTGGACTACAACGAGTTGGGGCGCGAGCTACCCGACATATATGTAACCTACGATGAGTAACGGGAGCATTGTCGAACTACGAGGTGGCGAGTTACTACCTCTAGTGGAGGATTTCTACTCTATCCAGGGCGAGGGCTACCACACAGGCAAAGCCGCCTACTTCATCCGCCTCGGTGGGTGCGACGTAGGGTGTAAGTGGTGCGACGCCAAGGAGAGTTGGAATCCGAGGGTGCACCCACCAGTCGAGGTGGAGCAGATAGTGGAGCGCGCAGTGGCGTGTGCCGCGCAGTCGATCGTCATCACAGGGGGCGAACCACTGCTCTACGAGTTGCAACCACTCACCTCAGCACTTCACGCACGAGGGTTGGAGATCTTCTTGGAGAGTTCGGGTTCACACCCCTTCAGCGGCGAGTTTGACTGGGTCTGCCTCTCGCCGAAACGACGGAAGAAGCCCCTGGCGGAGGCGTACGAGAGAGCAGACGAGCTGAAGGTTGTGATCGAGTACGAGGAGGATATAGCGTGGGCTGAGGAGTGTGCAGCGAGGGTTCGTCCCGAGTGCCGTCTCTATCTACAGCCCGAGTGGAGTAGGTCGGAGCAGATGATGCCGACGCTCGTGGAGTACGCAAAGTCGCACCCCGAGTGGAGCATCTCGATCCAGACCCACAAATATATGAGAATACCATAACCGAGCCTATGGAGAGGAGAGGAGAGCGAGGACCTAAGTGGTTCTCGGTAGATTACATACGCGAGAATATATTGACGCTGCTAACATTAGTAGTGGTGCTCTTTATGCTCTTTGTCATAGGTCGCAATGCCTTCCACGCCGCTCGCATCCGCTACGAGATTGCGGTGCTGAGGGGCGACGCTCGGAGCTATCAGGAGCGGATAACACGCGACAGCACAATGATCGAAAATCTGAGATACGACGCTGAACTGGAGCGATACGCACGCGAGAACTACTTTATGCAGCGCAAGAATGAGGAGATATTTATTATCGAAGGGGAGGAGTAATATCGAGATAGTTTGACTAACAAGGCGATTTTTGGCACTTCCCTCGCTCCTCAAATCCTCACGTACTAAAGTACGCTGCGGTTTGAGAAGCTTCACGAAGCCCCAAAACTCATCCTTGTTACTCAAACTACAAAAAGAGGGGACTGCGTTCAAACCTTAGCGCAGTCCCCTCCTCATCTACGAGCCTGCAAACAGCTCCCATCCAGCCTCTACCTCTGGCACCTCGGCTTTAATTCCGTTCTCTATCCACGACATCGACGCAACTAGTTGACACATTGTGTCGCGATCGAGCGAGTTGATATGCGACGTTGTCATACAACCCAGCCTCTTCGCCACACTCCTCACATAGCCGTTCGTGTCGTTCTCGTGGGGTGGAGCCCAGCGCGCAACTATCTTGTCGAGGGTGTTAATTGCGTATAGCTCGTTGTAGTTGTGGATGATAACGAACATCGCCCTGTAGCCCCACTCGATCGACTCGAACTGTTTGAACTCAGGATCTGTGCTCTGTGCCACCTCACCCTGAAACCTACTCACGGAGCGGCGAATGTTGCCAGGGTTGCAGTTTCTTAATCCTCGGCTAGACACTTCTCAGCCTCCTTATCAACTCGTCGCCTCACATACTGACGCATCCACTCGAAGTATGGAGCATCGGAGAATTGCGCAGCATTCTCGAGGAACGACCAGAACTCCACGCCACAGACGAAGCCAGTGAATAGACGCGCCAGTCGTATCTCCACGAAGTCGAGGATGCAGCTCTCGATGATCCACGCCATAGCGATTGCGATGAGTGTGAAACCCAACTTGTAGATTGTGCGCCACGCCTCCTCGCTCTCGAAGAACCACGCCTGCTGTTGATCCTCGGCACGACGACGCGACGCAAGTACCCCCGTCACAAAATCTATAGATATAAAGAGCATCACACACAATACAAGGGGCATTATCGGTGCAAAGAGCGCCAATACCGAGAGTAAAATAGCGCTAGCGTATTTGTATATGAGTTCCATTTATCCTGCATCGTTTTAGAATGTTATCACTCGCCACATACTCAGCGTAGGTGGCACAATTGTCGTCGAGGTGGTCGGAGAGTCGGCGGATGAAGCTGCGGGCACGACTCATCCCCTCTGCCGAACGTGGCGCAGATGGTAGGTTAGCCTGTTCGCGCACATAGAGCGCGAGTGCTGGTGCCACATAATCCTCCATCAGATCGAGGTAGGCGCCGTTACGAAGCGCCGCAAAGAGCCTCTCGCCGATCACGGGGATCAGATACTTCCTCTCTGCCGTGACGATGTCTGTCTCCGCAATCATCGACGACGGGGTGTAGTTGGCGTTGCTGTACGCCAGTTCAACCACTCGTTGTGGTGTTATCAATGTATCTATCATATCTTACCTAAACTTTTTGAGATGATGTATAGTATGTCGTTATCTGCGAGAGAAACTGCTGCTGCGTGGGGTCGTTCTCGTCGTACTCTAACCCATCTGCTCGACGCGCCTCCCACACCTTCATATAGATCGGTTTTGTCTGCGTCGGTGGTCGATTGATTATGACGAGCGAGGAGCTATCTACCCCCATTTCCGACTCTATTAGGTCGCGAATGGGCTCTACCAACTCCTCCTGCTCGGCGAGGATCACCGTGTTGAGTGCAACTTCATACTCGTGGAGTATTCTCTCGGAGCTGAATCCCGACGAGTAGTCGAGTCCGCTGAGTGTCCTGAACCAGGAGTGAGCGATCACGACGTCGGCATTCGCCTGATCGTGAAGCGCCTCCCAGTCGCCATCGCTCTGCGACGAGATGGGGATAAATCGAGAGTTGTCGTTGTCGCTTCCATCCTTCAGCACGAAAAGCACCTGACCAGGTTTGCCGCCAAACTTCTCCTCGGCAGATCGTATCACTCTCTCCGCCTCCTCCTCGCTGTCGACAGTGTTGTCGAGCATCATCACACCCGATAGCTGAAATGAGTTGTCGAGTCGAGATATATTCCACCGATCGGTCTTGTAGGCTATAGCCGAGACTCCAAGACCAGCGATGTATGAGGGGACACCGTAGTTCCGAAACGTCGGTTCATAATCCTTGTAGTGGATCATCGAGCGCTCCGTACCGTCGTCGAAGCTCTCGAAGTTGGGGTATATCGGCAGCTGCTTCGCCTCCGCAGGTCGAAACTCTGCCCAATTGTGGTGGATGAGTATGTGTTGCAACCCCTCACCCTTCGCCACTCGGCAGGTTGATGCGTCGTGGTGGTATATTGCGAGCGACGAGTGGTCGGGGGTTCGCACCACCTCGACGAATGCATTTGCGAATAGCATCTTGTCGAACGCGACTCGACTAATCACCTGACGCAGAGTCTCGCCCGAAGAGTTTACACGCTCCACGAAGGATGCGAGCAGAGCGATGGAGCTGTCGTAGTTGAACCCCTTGCCAGCGATGTAGTCCGCCTTGTCGTTAATAATTCGTCGGTGCGTCACCGCCCTCTGCGCGAGTTTTGCGAGGTGAATTGGGAACAAGTTGTCGTCGCCCCATCGCCAAAACTTGTCGCTGTTTTGCATCCGTTGCTCAGTTGATATGTATGGATCTTGGCGGTTTGTCACCGCAATTCTTGTTTTTGGCATAATTTGAAATGTTTATATTAGTGTATCACTGTCGATCGAGCTCCAGACCCAGCTGCGGAGCGGATAGTCGACTCGGCTCTCGCCACTTGCGAACTCGACGCTCTGCAATCTGAGAGGCGCGGCAAGCTCAAATCTCTCGCTCCACCCCACGCGTATCGTAGCACCTGTGCCGAGTGTCACGTCAGCCACCACTCCGTCACGAAGTGCGAGCTTCATCTGCTCATCGTCCAAAGGGGAGTCGGCGTGCTCACACTGAAACGCGAGCGTGTGGTGCACTCGATAGAGAGTAGCCTCGAGCGTCTGCCGCTCAACATACGAAGCGACGCCAGCCTCGAGAGTCACCTCAAAGCTCGACTCGCCGACCTCTCCGATGTCGGGCAGAGGAGTCGAGGCGAGGTGCAACACTACACGGGTGATGCCCCCCACCAACTCAAATGATTGATTCGACTCCATCGCACTAAGCCCCTGCTACACTCTCCTCGTAGATGGCGATCGAGATCAACTCCTCGTCGAGGATCTCACAACCAGCTGCGAATATTGCGCGCTGACGATTCTCCATCTCGTCGGGGTTGTACCACATACGAATCTCCGTACCCGGATAATCTGCCGTGTTTACCGCCATCACGAAGTTACGACGATCCGTAAGCAGCGCAAATGACTCCATCTCGCTGAGCGACGATAGATACGACCCAATTCGCAGGTCGATCACAGGGATTCCGTGATACATCAACCCAACTCGACCATTGATAGTATCTACATACGAAGCGTCGACACCAGCCGAGTCCAACGCCTTCTCGTAGAGGTTGTAGATGTCAGAGGTAACGAAGTATGCCAACTGCCCCTCGCCCTTCATATCCTTCAATCGATCCTCCGCGTCGCTCCACAGAGCGTCGAATAGGGTCAACGAGTATGATGCAGCATCGACATCGTCCTCGTCGTAGTTGAGAGGCGTAATCTTACCTGCCGTCACCGCAGCATCAATCTTCTTGATGATACCGTCGAATGTTTTGAACCCACCACTAGTTCGCGTTGTGTCGCCTAGCCACATTGTTGCTCGGATCGACTCGGCGATAGATCTACGGAAAAGCTCTGTCTCTACCGTCTCTAGCTGCGTACCTGTCAGGTCGTCGAGGTTCACCTCCGCCTGAGCTGCGAGGTTCTCAAACACGAGCGAGTAGTAGTCTGCCGACGAGAAACCCATCTCCGCCTTTACGCGCTTCATATCTATCGTCTTCTGCACCTTCGCCCCCTTAGTAGAGCCGTCCCAGCCCGATGCTGTGTGGCTCTTTAGGATGTCGCTAGATCCGCTCCATAGGTGCACTGTTGTTGGCACTGGCATATTGTACAACATTCTGATTCCGAGCTCTTGCGCCGATGCGCCTGTTAGCATAGGGCGGAAAAATATTGTCTCCAACTCTGATCCTGTATAGCTTTTGCTTGATTCAATGTAATTCATCTTTTTCTTTTTTTTGAGTGTTTGTTTTTGAATAATTGTGTAATTTGCGCCTATGTAGCACGCTGTTCTGGGGGATGTTTCTCTCTCTCTAAGTAGTTAATAAATAGTGTAAGCCTCTATCGTCTAAAGCATCGTGCGTCACGAAGATATGCACTCTCGTTTGCGCTCATCGACGCCTCGTGCAGCGATGGATCCTCTCTCGTTGCCACCACCGTCTGCGGCAGTTCACGCTGTCTCTCCTCGAAAACGATCTGCGACGCTGCCGCCTCTGACGATGGCAGGCTTGCACTTATTGCAGGCACTACATCGCGTGTAACCACCTTGGCAGCGACGCCATTGAGGCGGGTTCCGATGCGTCGGATAATATCCTTGACCGATGTAATTGCACTCTCCAGCGTCTCGCCAACCATCTCCTCGATGCTAGGTGTAGCCTCCTCGGGCTCTGTTGTTGCGCTGTCGACGAGGCTATCTGCGAGCCCCGCCTCAATTGTCTCCGCAGCGTTGAGCCATCGTCCCTCGCCGCCCTCCTCGTTCATCAGTTCGACGAACGACTCGACCTCTCGTCCTGACCTTCGGGCATATAGCTCTGCCAATCTCTCGTCGCTCTTTTTGAGCAGCTCCACACCCATCGCGAGCTCCTGAGCATTACCCTCTGCCGTGCAGGTTGAGTTGTGTATGAGGTAGAGAGCGTTTGCCGAGATCTCTCGTCGCCCCTCGCTCGCCGCCTGCGCTATGACTGTTGCTGCACTTGCGACATATCCCCAGCATCGTGTTGTGATGGTTGCGTCGAGCGTCGACAGTGCGTCGTATATCAACATTGCGTCGCCTACGTCGCCCCCTGTTGAGCGAATGTTTACCACTACGTTGCGACTATCGAGCTGCTCTATCTGCTGCAGCTTCTGTCGGAAGCTCTCATATGTAGCGACCCTCTGCTGCGGATCGTCGAACTGCCACTCCTCGGGTATTCCGATTGTACCCTCGATGTCGATGATAGTACTATCCTGACTATTTTTAATTTTGATTGTCTCTCTCATTTTTATATAATTAAGAATTTAATTTGTGCAGACCCCTCGCCGACTCTATAGTTTGCGATCTGCTCTATCCAGCACTCTATCCACTCACCGTCGATCCTCAGGCTGAATGTCGACAACACGCTCGCACGTCCCTCTAGCGGAGATAGCAAATCGACCATCTCGTGAGGCTCCAACCTCAGGGTAAGCGTCACATATTGGCTTCTCTCCTCCCTCTCGATCTGCGCAGCGTAGTGTTGATTGAGTCCTGCGACCCCCTCGTAGTCGTCGAAACAGAGAGTCACCCCCTGCTCGGCGCTGTGAAACGCCACGATCGGATCTCCCGCCTCGTCGAGCCCACGATAGTATACTACTCGTGGCGAGAACTCCAGAGTGTCGACAATCGACAGGTCGTCTCTGTTGCCCACTATCAACACACCGTCGTCGTTGTTGAGCGATGGCGAGAATATCGGGTTTAGTATCGACACCGAGCTGTCGTTCGATGCATACGACCCCAACGCAACACTCCACTCTCCATACTCGGGCGACGATCTCGACACAGCACCGTCACCATCCTGAAATCCCCACTTTCGCCTCCGCGCAACGTCGATTGCAGCATCTTCGTAGATAATCCCCTCCGACTCGACAATGCGGTCGCTCCAGTCCCACACCACGCTGCGGTCGTAGATCCTCTCTAGCGGATCAATGTATAGCCTCTGCGCGACGTTGTCTGTATAGAATCGGAGGTTAAATAGGTGCTGCAACGACTCCAACACATCGTCCTGATGAATCTCGTGCTGCGACAGATCCACATACTCCACCACGTCGCCATATCCAGGATATGCTGCGAAGTATGGTCTGATCGATGTCCCCTCAAGCAGCGTAAATGCCATACCCTGCTGCGCCCCCTCTACATACATTCCGATGAATCGCTTCTTCGATATTGTGTTTGGCGACGTACGCAGCGTCACATCCACCTCTGTCTCGCCCCACTCCTCGATGTAACCTTGATAGAGTGCCCAGTCCTGCGCAAACTCCACGTAGCTACCACCACTCAACACATCCAACACGATCTCATCCACCGAGTCGACAAATGGCGTAGTGAAGTTCGTCGACCGACCGCTCCAACTCGTCAGCGTCGTATATGCAGAGGATCCATCCAACCTCGCTCTCACCCTGTACGACGCTCCATCCACGTGGTCGAATACTACGAGCAGATAGTTGAATCCCGTGAGCTTAGCCTCCCCCCTCTCGTCGGGGAATATGTTGAGTATATCTACCTTAATCGCAGGCGACTCGCCGAAGTAAAATGTGTCGAACGCCATCAACCTCTCTCTCGACTCGATCCAATACTCCGTCGTGTACAACACCCTATACTCAAACCCAACACTAACCGACGTGGGCGGCGTAAACTGCACAGCACCACTGACATACTGCAAACAACTACCGCGAGTATAACACTCCGCATCGCTATCAATTGTCCCGATGTCGACAAACGTATCTACCGCACTGCTACCTGTCTGCGACTCCGAGAATGTGACACGCCCCGTATAGTCACCCACAGCCGATTCGCTACTGCTCTTTTTGACATAGAAGTCCATCGCCTCCTCCGCTGCGTCGTTGTCCTGCGACACATACGAGCCACTCATATATAGCTGCTTAAACTCCTCGCTCTCCGCCAACTCACTCACCAGTTCATAGCCCGACACCTCCACCAACGACCTCACGACAGAGTCGAGTTTCAGAAACGGATGATACTCATCAATAGATCTCACACGCCTCACGAGCTCCAGCGCCACCGACGATATAACCACCTCATACTCATCCCTCTCCACAGGGAAGAACTGCACAGGCTGCTCCTCCTCCCAGGTCGCCGTCACATCCGCAGTCCTAAGCGTTATCTGATAATCTATCGCCGTCTCGCTCAGCAACGTGTCGACCGCAATATCAGCCCAGGGAGCTGCACTCCTCGTTATCCTGAGCCCATACTTCAGACTCAGCCCCGTCCTCTCGATCGACCTCAACGTCACCTCGCCCTCGACGAGAGTCACCCCCTCTAGTTTCAGTGCGCCCACGTGGCTCTCGGCGTTGAATCGTGTCGCCGCGTGCGGATACCCCTCGCCTCCAAACACTACGCTTGCCGAGTGCGACATCTCCACCTCGAACTCCACTATCTGCGCCTGACGTGCCGCCGCAATAGAACGTGTTGCCGCAGCGTCATACGATAGTGCAACTTGAGGCTCTGCGCTCAACTCAACGCGTTGGTCGTCTACATAAAGTTCCAGCCGCCTACTCATCGTAATAAGATATTTTAAGCTCCACACACCCTATCTCCGATGCCATCGCGAGCTCCACCGACTCCGACTCAACCTTAACCTCCAAGTAACCACCAGCATCGACCTCGACCCACACCTTTGGCGACTCCACGATCTCCGCCAACGCACGTCTAACGTCGTATAACTCATATGCCGACGATATTGTCAGTGTCTCTACCCCCTCCTGATCGTATCCTCGCTGCGAGATTACGGGGAATGTATAGTGCTCGATCGACCCACGCGACGAGATCCACGCCAGACGAATAGGATCTACAGGCGAGTCAACAATGATGTAGCGAATTGTCTCGACCTCGACACCCTCCTGACTCAGGACGAGCTCAATAATATCCACCGACGACTCCGACAGCTCCTCACCGACGATATTGAATGTCACGAATCCCGACTCCTGCGCCTCCAGCGAGTAGCTCTGCGTCGCCACCGCCTCCTCCGTCTCGACCGAGTAGTGGTTCTGGACAAGCGTCACCTCCTTTGCGGGGTTGACCCTAAACGTAAGTAACTCGCTCTCGCCCAGCGCCAAGAATCGTTTGGACGGTGAGAGTGTAGAGAGCAACCCCAAATCAAACTCCGACGATCTGGAGAGTGTAAATCGCCTGCTGTAGCTCTGCTGAGCCTCGCCGTCGGTGACATAGACCTCGACAGTTCCGTGAGTGTGGTCGGTTACGAAACCGCTCTCCTCTACCACGACGCAAGGATAGGCGTAGCTCCTCACAATTGGTGCAATATTGATCTCAGCATACGATGTAGAGTAAAATTTCTTAACTCCCAACACCTCATCAGATGTAGAGTCTACAATATAGAGCGTCACCTCGCCCTCTAAATCCTCATAACTGCTACTATCTGAGCTAATTGTGTAACCATACAAAAGCTCCGAATAGAGCGACGTGTAACCTCCTGGAAAAGTTGTGAACATTGTTGATAACTTTTAATTTATAATTGTTGATAACTCTATTAATTATGCGCTGTTAATTATAGGATCGAGATAGCGCCATCCTCGACTCTGTAGTTCGCCACCACCGTCGCCGTAAGCTCCACAGCCACCTCGTCGTAGTTTGAAATCCGTTTAGTTAGGGGCTCTATCGCAACCTCACTACACCCCAGCACCTCGCCCGACATCTCAAGCATATTGAGGATCTTCATCGCATCACATCGCAAATCACGCCAAAGGTCAGAGATAACCACCACAGAGCTGTATGAACAACATTTCAGAGCTATAAAACTCACCTCAAATGTAATTCTCCCACGACTCTCCCCCACTTTTTCGCTCACCGAAGCCGCCTTCACGAGCAGATATTTCCGCCCATCATACATCAACTTAGTATTCCAGTTGCTCCCCATCTGCACATCATATCCGATCTCCGACGCGTAGCTTGCCAACAGCGATTCGCACCCCATAATTTTACCCACCATTTTCGTTGTTTATAAGTTAGAAATTAACACCACCATTCTGTCTAAAAAACTGTTGATAACTTCAAATCCATCATCTAAGCCTCAACAACCTTTGACGCTGCAAATATACAATCATTTAATCGTAATTGTCAAGTAGATTCACAATTATTTTTCAACTAAAATCCATTATTTTAACTAACGCGTTGATTCTCCGCCACTTTCCGAACCCACTTTTTTTCGTCGAAAAACCAAAAAAAACGGATATTACACCTCAACCTCAAAAAAAATCGCTATCTTTGGGCTGCGCAAACCGAGCACAAACCGAACAGAAACCGATCGTAAACCGGTCACAAATACAAACAAAGGAGCAAAACAATGTCGAAGATCAAGATAGCCTCAGTATCCTACCTCAACTCTGTCCAGTTCACCTACGGGATCAACGAGTCAGGAGCAATAGATGCGGAGTTAATCCTCGCCACCCCTGCCGAGTGCAGCCGCCTACTCAGCAGCGGAGAGGTCGACATCGCCCTCGTCCCCGTCGCTGCGATCCCCAACTTGGGCATCGACGTAGAGGTTGTGACGACACACTGCATTGGCGCGATTGGTGCGGTACGCACTGTCGTACTATTGAGCGACGACGAGCCAAGCACCATAAAACGCATCTGGCTCGACACCGAGTCACAGACCTCCGTGAAGCTCCTCGCCCACCTCTGCGATCACCACTTCAAGATCACGCCCGAGTGGCACTTTCTGAACGACAAAGATCGACTGAAACACCCCGAGGATGGCGACGCCTTCCTGCTCATCGGTGACAAGGTTTTCGAGCACGAGGAGGAGTTTGAGTACACTATAGACCTAGCCGAGGAGTGGATTCGTCACACCTCGCTACCCTTCGTATTTGCCGTATGGTGTGCAGCCGAGGGGAGCGACAACGACACGATAGCCGACCTCGAAGAGGCACTAGAGTGGGGAGTCGAGCACACGTTCGAGGCGCTACAGAGTCTGCGTCCCGACGTCGACATTGAGGATGGCTACAACTACCTCACACGCAACATAGACACACTGTTAGACAACGCGAAACGCGAGGCGATGGAGAAGTTCCTAGCCTCAGGAAGCACGATCACACCAATATTACGTCAATAAAAATAAGGGGAGGATAGCCGAATGATTACGCTCTACTTAAAACAATTCAACAAGATCATCCGCAATGCGGATCTCAAGATATTCGACACACTTAATGTAGAGGAGGTTTTGTGGATAGATATGCTCGATCCGAGCTTCAAGGAGCAGCGCATAGTAGAGACCTTTATGGAGATCTCGTTGCAGACGCGCCAGCAGATCGAGGAGATCGAGACTTCGTCGAAGTACTCCGAGAGTGCAAAATCTGTTGTGTCGAACGCCAACTTTTTCATACCACAGTCCGAGGAGGATTTCACGATCGAGCCAGTCTCGTTCATAGTTTCACGCACGCATACGCTCGTCTCTGTCCACACACACGAGATGCGCACCTTCCGCGATGCTGAGCGACGCCTACAGGTGACGCCCAAAAACTACCCCACGGGTTTCCACATCTTCGCCTCGCTGCTAGAGGTACGTGTCGACTACGACGCCGACTTGGTCGAGGCGACAGCGAAGGCTGTGGCAGCGTTGAGTCGCGACATTGCGCGCGAGGATAATATCGACAAGGAGTTCATTCGCCGCATCGGGCGACTACAGGAGAACACGATGGTTCTGCGCGAGAACATCTTCGACCGCCAACGCGTACTCTGGATGATCCGCCGCTCCGAGCGCTTTCCCAAGGATATATCGCCACGAGTGCAGCTTATGATAAAGGATGTTAACTCGCTGATTAGCTACGCCGACTTCACGTTCCAGAGGCTCGACTACATCCAGGACTCCGCTCTAGGTCTTATCAACATTGAGCAGAACGAGATCGTGAAGATCTTCTCCGTTGCATCTGTCATCTTTATGCCGGCGACCTTGATCGCGAGTGTCTACGGTATGAACTTTCGGTTTATGCCCGAGTTGAGTTGGAGCTACACGCTCGAAAGTGGCGCCGTAGTCCCTGTAGGCTACATCTTTGCAGTCTGCCTAATGCTTCTGTGCTCTGCGCTAACGATCTGGTTTTTCCGCTTCAAGAAGTGGCTGTAGACTCACAATCACCGAATGTAGATCCGAGCGTAACATCATAAGCAACAGAAAAAGAGACGAGGTCTCTCCCCTATCTTGCTACTGCTCCAACATCTTCAGCCTCATCTCGACAAGTTGGAGGAGTCTCTGCTTCTCCTGCTCCGACATCTGCGACGCGTTGATTATCTCGCGCCATTTGTCGATTGCGCCTATAAACTTAGAGAATATTATGTTGAGTGCACGACTCTTCAGCGATGGCGACTCTAGCGCCCCCTTCACGAAGTCGGCTCGTCTTATTCCGCGCCTCTTGGCATTTACCGACAGTGCAAGTTCCCGTTCGCCCTCTGCACTCATTGGCGCGAGTCTCGATATTGGCGCCAGAGCGAATAGCCCTGCGTGCGACTCGTGGAGCGAGAACGACAACATCCCCTGCTGAGCGTCGCCGATTACCCAGGCAAATATCACCCTCTCCCACAGGTTGATAACGTCGAGTCGTCCGATCGTCGAGCACTCCTCGACCACCTCTGCCACAAACTCATACTCGGCATCGAAACACTCCTGATCTGGCGTCTGCGTAATCTCGCATATTGTCTCGCCAACACTCTCGCGAGAAGCACACTGCAGCACGCCACCCTCTGCCACGACGATCTCGTGTGGCACGACCAATATTGCGACCGCCTCGGCCATCTTCATCGCCACCTCCTCTGCGATCAGCGAGCTGCTGTAACTATCCTCAAAATACTCCATAATACGACCCTGCCTGCCTCCCCACCACGGGGAGATTGTTTACATAAAAAAATTCAGATGCAAAGGTAGCAAAAATTTCAGAGCACGCCGCAGAAGCAACCCAATAAATCAGGGCAAACGCACGAAAAAGGCGGGGTCTGCGCTTACGCCGCGCAGGTGGCAAGCTAGCTTGTATTTACTTTTGTTGCGGCTACCCTGAATTTGGTCACTGCAGAGTTGCAATATTGCACCAATGTTCGTATCTTTGCTAACGAGTAGTCTACATTTACAAACACATAATCAGTCAACCATCGTGTCAAAAATCTTAGAGGGTCTCAACCCTGCCCAATATGCCGCTGTCGTCTCCTACGAAGATCCATCACTAATCATCGCAGGCGCAGGCTCAGGCAAGACTCGCGTACTCACGTCGCGCATAGCATATATGCTCGAAAAGGGTGTTCCCTCGCACCAGATCCTAGCTCTCACCTTCACCAATAAGGCTGCAGCGCAGATGAAGGAGCGACTCCAACAGATGGTCGACCCCTCGCTTCTGCGCTACATATCTATGGGTACGTTCCACTCGATCTTCTCACGCATCATCCGCGAGAATGCCGAGCTTCTGGGCTACCCCACTACGTTCACCATATTCCAACCCTCCGACGCCAAGAGCCTCATAAAGAGCATACTAAAGGAGCTAAATCTCGCCGAAGAGCAGTACAAACCTGCGGCGATCCTCTCCCGCATCTCCTATGCGAAGAACTCACTCGTCACCCCCTCAGCATACCGTGCCAATGTCAACTTTGCCGCCGAAGATAGGGAGCAGCGTATCCCCCACTTTGCCGATGTATATGCGAGCTACTGCAGCCGCTGCAAGGCGTCGGGTGCTCTGGACTTCGACGATCTGCTGCTGCAGACCAACATTCTGCTGCGCGACTTCCCCGAGGTACTGGCGCGCTACCAGCAGCGTTATCAATACATCTTGGTCGACGAGTATCAAGATACGAACTACGCACAATATATAATAATACGCCGACTAGCCCAACACCACGGTCGCGTCTGCGTAGTTGGCGACGATGCACAGAGCATCTACTCATTCCGAGGTGCGAAGATTGAAAACATCCTAAACTTCCGCCAACACTTCCCCGACGCCAAGACCTTCAAGTTGGAGCAGAACTACCGATCGACACGCAACATCGTCGATGCCGCTAACTCGCTGATCTCACACAACAAGACGAAACTCGACAAGCGCTGTTTCTCAGCGAGCGAAGAGGGTGAGAAGGTGAGAATAATGCGAGCCTTTTCCGACCGCGACGAGGCATCTATCGTAGTCGACGAGATCGAACGACGAATGGAGGAGGACAACTCGTCGATAGCCGATATGGCGATCCTCTACCGCACCAACTCACAGTCGCAGGCGATAGAGCAGGCTCTGCGCTACAAAGCGATACCCTACAAAATACACAAGGGCAACTCCTTCTACGAACATAAGGAGATCAAAGATATGCTCGCCTACATCCGTCTTGTCATCAATCCGCTCGACGACGAGGCGTTCCGTCGCATCATCAACTACCCTGCACGCGGCATCGGCAACACAACGCAGGATCGCATTGAGCAGATCGCCAAGGGTCGCAATCTATCTATGTGGGAGTCGGTCGATCTACTTGTCGACGAGGAAGTTAGCGACTCCACACAGCGAACTATTGTCCGCAAAGTACGTCAATTCGTGGAGATGATCCGCGAGATTGGGGAGCAGCGCACGAAGATCTCGCTCTACGACTTTGGTCTGCTCGTAGCCAATCGTTCGGGCATACTTCCAGCACTACGCCTTGCGCCAGCCTCTGAGACGCAGAGCGCCATCGACAACATCGAGGAGCTACTCAACACCCTCAGGCAGTTCACCGAGCTGTTCGAGTCGGAGATTATCAGCGGCGAGAGGTCTGAGGATGAGGTTCCGACCATCGAGGAGTGGCTTCAGAGCGTGGCACTTCTGACCGACCAAGATGGCGAGAAGGATGGCGAGAAGGATGAGCGCATCACGCTTATGACCGTCCACTCGTCGAAGGGTCTGGAGTACGACTACGTCTTTATCGTCGGTGTCGAACACAATCTATTTCCGTCGCAGCGAGCAGTCGAGATGGGCGAGACCGAGGAGGAGCGACGCCTCTTCTATGTGGCACTCACACGAGCGAAGAGGGCAGCAATGATCTCATATTGCGACATACGATACAAATGGGGGACCTCGCAGCTCACCCACCCCAGCACATTCCTCAGCGAAATAGACACTAAGTACCTCGACATAGATAGCAATGTCGACATCAACTCCCACAAACGCTCCGTACAGGAGATCTCGAAGATCAGCGACATTGTCGAGAGCAGCCACAAGAAGGTTTACTCACAGAAGTACGACCATCAGCAGATACGCGATCGCCTGAAGCCAACGCCACAGAGATCCGTTTCTGGAATGCGTTCAATCGGCAGACGAGAGGAGTCTTACGACCAAAAAGATGAATCAACGACAATGCGCACAACTGAACCAACGACAAGACATACTGAACCAACAACAATAAATAGAACTGAATCAACGACAAACAGCAGTACTAAAGGAAGTTATAGCGTCAACGATATAATCATACACGACAACTTCGGAAGAGGTAAAGTTGTACGAGTCGAGATCATCCCGAGCGGCGAGATGTTGGTAGTCAACTTCGACGGAGCAGGAGAGAAACGACTAATCGCGAAGTTCGCACCGATCAGGAAACTATAAACCCGCCCCCCCACCAAACCGACAAACAGCAATGACAATCAAGGAGCGATACGAAGGCGTCATAGAGTGGTTCGCCGAGAATATGCCCGTCGCAGAGAGCGAGCTAAACTACACTAACCCCTACGAGCTATTGGTCGCAGTATCTCTCTCTGCCCAGTGCACCGACAAGCGCGTCAACCTGACGACGCCAGCCCTATTTTCAGCGTACCCCACGCCCCACGCTATGTCGCAGGCGGAGGTTGAGGAGATCTACAACTACATCCGCAGCATCTCCTACCCCAACAACAAAGCCCGCAACCTCTCGAAGATGTCGAAGATGTTGTGCGAGGAGTTCGACGGCGAGGTACCGCAAGATCTCGACGCCCTACAGCGTCTGCCAGGCGTAGGTCGCAAGACAGCGAATGTACTGGGGGCAGTGTTGTGGGGCAAGGAGGTTATGCCTGTCGACACACACGTTTTTCGCCTAGCAGCGAAGATCGGTCTCGTCCGCAACGCCAAAACCCCACTACAGACAGAGCTGCAGCTCGCGAAACACATCCCAGGTCATCTGCTACCAATCGCCCACCACTGGCTAATCCTACACGGACGCTACGTCTGCATAGCGCGCCGCCCAAAGTGCGAGGAGTGCGGCATCACAAAGTGGTGTAAGTGGCACAGCAGCAACCACTAATCACCACCATAATCTCGTGCCAAGTATAGACGGGGACTGCGCAGGGCATTCCCAACCTTTTTTTTGCACATTTGCCCTACAGGAAAAGGAGATAAATAACGATATATTCCGATTATTTTGTTATCTTTGCCCTGTTATATAGGTATAATGTTAGAGAAGTTAGCAAAGCAGAGCGCAATTTATGGTGTCAGCACGATCCTTGGTCGATTGCTGAGCTACCTTCTTACACCCTACTACACACGCCTCTTCGCCCCTGCGGAGTATGGAATAATCACCGATCTATATGCGTTAATCCCCTTTACACTCGTTATACTAACGATGGGAATGGAGTCGAGTTACTTCCGTTTTGGCGCAAAGAGCGAGGAGGAGGGGAGGACGCTCGAAGAGGTTGCGAGCGGCAAACGCCGATTGTTTGCAACGACGTGGGGTGTAACGATCCTCTGCTCGGTGCTTTTTACGTTAGTCGCAACTCTGTTCCGAGAGCCTATAAGCGCCGCGATGGGTGCCGTGTATATCTCTCAGCCCGAACTAGTTATGTGGGTTGCTCTAATCATTATGTTCGATGTGTCGACAGCTATCCCCTTTGCGAGACTTCGCGAGAGGGGCGACGCTAAGTTGTATGTTCTGCTGAAACTGCTCAACATCGTTCTGCAGGTTGGTCTCGCCGTTGCGTTTGGCGCTGCGGCGCTCTTTGCGAGCGACATTGGTGTTGGGTGGGTTGTCATCGCTAACCTCATAGCGAGTGTTGTGACATTCGTTGTGACTGTAGCTGTGTCGCACCCCTACACGCTGCCGCACATTGAGTGGCGAGTGCTGTCGCGGATCTTGATCTACTCACTGCCATTGCTACTGAGTGGAGTTGCCGCAACAGCCACCGAGTTCATTGATCGTCAGCTAATTAAGCACCTCACACCAGCCGATGCTATGTCGCAGCTAGGGCTATATGGTGCCGTGACGAAGATCGCAGTTGTGATGACACTCTTCACGCAGATGTATCGTTTGGCAGCCGAACCCTTCTTCCTTTCGAACTTCAAGAAGGAGGAGTTTGTAGAGTCGAACGCAGCCGCTATGAAGTACTACATAATCGCGACTGTAGCGATATTTTTGGGCATCACCCTCTTCAAAGATCTCTTCGCCCTGATTGTGGGTCGTGATTTCCGTGAGGGGGTATATATACTACCTATCATCCTCTGTTCCAACTTGTTGATGGGCGTATGGCTAAACTTGTCGTTTTGGTACAAGAGGGAGGAGCGGACTGAGTTTGCACTCTACATAACAGTGCTAGGGCTAGCGACGACAATTGTTGCGAACCTCTACTTCATCCCACGTTGGGGCTATTGTGGTGCTGCGTGGGCTAGATTTGTGAGCGAGAGCGCGATGGTTTGTGTCAGCTATCTGCTCACACGTCGCTACTTCCCGATCCCCTACGATCTCCCTCGCATAGCCGAGTATTTTGCGGTCGGAGGATTGATCTACTTTGCTAGCACAAAGATCAGCGAGTGGGACGGTGGTGTTGCGATGTCGATCTGTTCAGGTGTTGTGCTACTATCGCTCTATGCCACCTTCGCGGTTGTTCGAGAGCGGATAGATGTTGTTGCGATGTGTAGGAGTATTTTTAAGAGAAGATAATGATTTATAGAGATATATGAAGTTTGGAGATATAATAGGACACGAGGGGCTCAAGTCACGCCTACGCCGCAGCATTCGCGATGGTCGCATCCCCCATAGCCAGCTCTTTTCGGGGCTTTCGGGCTATGGGACGTTGCCACTTGCTATCGCCTATGTGCAGTATCTCAACTGCCGCGACCGCAGCGACGACGACTCGTGCGGAGTCTGCGCGTCGTGCCTACAAGTGTCGGAGTTGTCGCACCCCGACCTGCACCTTGTTATGCCCGTCAACAAACAGGGCAAGAAGGGCGACGAGGGTGTTATAAGCGAGGAGTTCATCGGTCTGTTTAGGAGCAATTTCAAACGCCACGATGGGTATGTAACCCCCATCGAGTGGTATAACGCGATGAATCTAGGCAAGACGATGAAGGGTTTGATCTCCGCGAGCGAGGCAGACGACATTATCCGCCAGCTATCGTTCAAGAGCTACTCTGCCGACTACAAGAGTATGGTCATCTGGCTACCCGAGATGATGAATGAGCACTCTGCAAATAAGCTACTGAAGATCTTTGAGGAGCCGTGGGACAAGACCCTGTTCATCCTTGTATCAGAGTCGCCCGACAAACTTCTCCCCACGATCAATTCGAGGATGCAGGAGGTTACGATCCCTCGCATCGATAGTTCCACGCTCGAACACTACGCGGAGTCGTGTGGCGTGACAGATGCGTCGCAGCGCCGCAGCATTGCGAGAGTGTCGGCGGGCGATCTGCGCGAGTTGAAACGGCTCATTGAGGGTCGAGGTGCGAGTGATCGTCGCGAGTTGTTCGATCTCTTTGCACAGCTTATGCGCCTAAGCTACAACGACAAGCACCTTGAGTTGCTGACGTGGGCAGAGGATGTAGCACAGCTTACGCGCACCGAGCAGTTGGATCTGTTGCGCTACTCGATTCTCCTACTTCGCGAGGCGTACATTCGCCACGCAGGTCTACCCGATTTGTGTTATACGTGGGGCGAGGAGGGTTCGTTTTGCGCAAAGTTTGCGCCCTTCATTGGCAACGAGAATATAGAGTTTTTGGTTGGTGAGTGCGAGCACGCAATTGTTCAGATCTCGCAGAGTGCCAACCCGACAATCCTCTTCACGCACTTTGCGCTGTGTGTGAGCAAGGAGATAAAGCGCAAAGTGTAGTGATATGAGCAGCAACAAGATGGCACGTGTTATGTTACTCTTTGGCGGAAACGTAGGCGACGTATCGAGCCGCATTGAGAGGGGCGTCGATCTTCTGCGCGCGAGTGTAGGAGAGCCTCTGCGCCGCTCGTCGATGATGGTTAGCGAGGCGTGGGGCTTCGAGAGCGAGACCGCACGATTCACCAATCAGGCAGTTGAGTTCGCCACCACCTTGAGCCCCGACGAGCTGCTTGCAGCGACCCAGAGAGCAGAGGAGATGTTGGGGCGCAACAGATCGGAGGAGCTGAGAGATAAGGAGTTGAGGGGCGAGCGCTACGCCTCACGAGGGATTGACATAGATATTATTTTGTATGATGAGATACTCTACGAGAGCGATCGACTAACGATTCCTCATCCGCTTATGCAGGATCGCGAATTTGTACTACGTCCGATAGTCGAGATCGCCCCCGAATGGCGCAATGTGAGGTGTGGAGTTAGCTGCGAGGCGTTACTGAGAGAGTTAGAGTGTAAAATATAGTTTAATAAGAGCAATGATAAAGAGATTATTAACATACGCAGTGGCGCTATTTGCTATGGCAAGCTGCTTCAAGAGCGAGAGCTACAACACGACCTTGGTCATCATCCCCTCGCAGCAGATTGCGAGTGGCGATGAGTTCACCACGCTCGACGAAGCCGTTGTCTACGCCTATGTAGCCGACACGACAGAGTACATACCAATGACCTACGATGCAGCCCTCTCGGGTGTTGTGACGAGCAAGACGACAGGTTCGACGCTCTCTCCTATTGGCGTCGGCACACCATACTCAGACCTCTACAGCTACACCTACGAGATCGAGGAGGAGGACTACGACGAGGACGAGGACGAGGAGACAATCTACCCCTACGAAGATGGCGAGGTGGTGACAACGCTCATTGAGGGACTCTCGCTACAGGTACAGACGGCGAATATTATGTTGGTGATAGTCGACACTATCAACAGCGCCTACGCCTACTGCAACTACGAGGTAGGGATGAACCTCCCGACTACCTACCTAACAGTCTCGTTCCGTCCGTGGAAGACGGCCCCCTTCACCCAGGGCGACTGGATGTATATAGTCCCCATAGTCGAGGAGGATGACGCAGGTACCGACACAGAGGAGTAACCCAGCCCCACCACGATCCCCAAAAAAATCCCCCACAAAGATATAAACAACAAAGAGAGAGATGATAAAGAGATATTTCAACAGAGCATACGCCACCCTATCGGTGATAATAGCGACCCTATTCATTGCGTCGCTCTTCACACGTTGCGCCAATGTAGGTCGTCCGACAGGAGGTCCAATCGACTCGTTGCCCCCAGTAATTGTTGGTATGACACCCGACAACTTCACGACCAACATCGACCGCTACACGCGCCGTATATACATAGAGTTCAACGAGTTCGTGAAGCTAGCCGACCAGCAGAAGGAGTTCTTCACCTCCCCAGCGATGAAGACTAAGCCGCAGCTACAGATCCGCGGACGAGGCGTAGTAGTCACACTTCGCGACACACTGCTCGAAAACACGACCTATGCTCTGAACTTCGGCAGCTCTATCCAAGACAACAACGAGGGCAACCCCCTCTTTTCGATGCGCTACATCTTCTCGACAGGTTCCGAGATCGACTCAATGATCGTCTCGGGCTATGCCGAAGATAGCTACAAGTCCGACTCTGTGAGCGGTTCATTCTTTATGTTCTACCCCGTAGACTCTGTCGAGCTTCACGCCGACTACGACTCAACGCTCTTCAACTCGACTCCTGCCGTGATCGCTAGAGCCGAGGCTAACGGCACCTTCCTTGCGCAGAACCTCAAACCTATCCCCTACCACGTCTATGCGCTTGAGGATACAAACTCGAATATGATCTACGATCCGGGGACAGATCGCGTAGGTTTCATCGAGGGTACTCGCAACCCTGCGGAGCTAGACGGCTTCGCAATATGGTACGACTCGCTCCGCAAATATGTTGTGGCAGAGCCGCAGCTGCTCTTCCGAATGTTTCTCGACAAGGCGTTCAAGCGTCAGCTCCTTGTTGGTAGCGAGCGCCCCAATCAACGCAAGGCTATCCTCAACTTCGGAGCGAACTACCCACAGATCGACTCAATCATCCTCGACTCCATCCCCGAAGATAGGGTTCTCGTCGAGTATATGACGAAGGGTCGCGACACTCTAGCATTGTGGTTCGACACCCCTGCGGAGCAGCTGCCCGACACAATCCGCGGACGCGTTGTCTACTATAAACACGACTCTCTCAACGAGTTGCAGCGCGTGAGCGAACCGCTAGCGCTGTCGTGGAAGTTCTTCGAGTCGAAGCAGGAAGAGCAGGAGAGGGAGAAGCTAGAGAAGGAGCGCGAGAAGGCTCTTGAGGCTGGTGAGGAGTGGATTGAGCCCGAGGTCGAAAACCCCTTCAAGCTAAATATGGCGACAACTCGCGAGATCAACCCCGAGCAGAGCATAACGCTCGACTTCGAATACCCCATATCGAGGCTCGACACCGCCGCCATCACGTTACAGTCTCTCTCTGCCGCCGCCGTAGAGCTACGAGAGAAGCTCAATGCCCAGAGCGCTGGCGCAGACTCCACATCACTCAACAGCGAGAAGTTGCGCGGAGCGGCACAACCCTTCACACTCGAACGCGACACGATGAACATACGTCGCTGGCACCTACGTGCCAACTGGGGTGATGTAGGCAGCGAACACTACCTGACAATCCCTAAGGGTGCAATTACCGACATCGCAGGCTACGCTAACGACTCGATCACTCAGGAGTGGACACCCCTCAACCCCGAGGATTTCGCGACACTCATAGTCAACGTTGTCGAGGACAAAACGACGCCATCACACTACGTCGTAGAGCTTCTCGACGAGAATGGCTCAAAGATTATCGAGCGCAAGATAGGCGTCACTGCCGGCACTATACAGTTCAACTATGTCCCTGCAGGCAACGTCACGATGAGAGTTATCCAAGATCTCAACAACAACGGCGAGTGGGATAGTGGCGATCTTATCCAACGCCGCCAACCCGAGCTTGCGAAGATGGTGGAGACAGATGGCGAGCGCAAGATGGCGACTAAAGTTAACTGGGAGATCGAGATCTCTATCGAACCCGAGAAGCTCTTCGCAGCCGAGAGCCAGGCGGAGCTAGCTGAGCGCCTCGAGAAGCAGGATCTACAACGCCTCACCACCCCGAGTGCAGCAAGCAAACCAAACAATTAAGAGATAGACGACAATGAAGAGAATAGTATTTCTAACCCTCGCCGCAATAGTAGCGACAGCGACAACTCTGCACGCCCAACACACCTTCGGTCTCTCTGCAGGATGGGGCTACGGCGGCGATGCAATCTACCCTGCTCAGCAGAATCGCTCGACCTACGGACTTATCAACGCCGGTGTCTCGTGGCGCACCTATAGCGAGTCACGTGTAGTGGGCTGCTTTGGAATCGACCTACAATATATCGAGCGCGCGTTCTCAATCTCACCCTCAAGTGCGCAGGTATTGGAGGATGACGAACGCTTCTACTACACCCGCCATTTCAACACGATAATGATACCTATCGTCTGGCAGCCCCACTTCTATATGGTTGAGCGTCGTGTAAGAATCTTTGGCGAGGCAGCAGTCACCTTCAGCTACGATTTGAGTTCGACCTACGACAACGACTTCCAGCGCCAGCTCGACATCTCCAATGGCACCTACGATTCCGATGCGAAGTACTCGGGCAAGTATGAGTATATGACTGCACGCGACAATCGCCTTGGCTACGGACTCTATGGCGGTGGCGGTGTAGCACTTCTCTTTGGCAAATACGAGTTTGTGGGTCGCGTACGCTACTACATAGGTCTGTCGGATGTTGTCCGCAACCGCAACAAATACTATAGCAACAATAACGACGGCAACGAGAATCCCTTTAGCCTAACCCCCATCCGCTCCTCGCTGAATGGGTTGTCGGCGAGTTTCGGCGTAAACTATCACTTTGGACCTGCAGGCTTTGCGTCGTGGGACAAAAAGAGGATAAAGAGTAAGATCGGCAACAAGTTCGACTACAAGGGCGAAGGCTTCACAAACAAAAGTAAACAATAGTAATAACAAGAGTAAAAAACGATAGAAACAAATTAGATAAACGATGGAGACAGCACCAACAACAAGACAACAGAAGATAGCAAGACAGCTACAACGCGACCTAGCGGAGATCCTACAGCGCGACTGCGCAGAGCTCTTCCGCGGACTACTCCTCACGGTGACAGCCGTTCGAGTGTCGCCCGACTTTGGCTACGCAAAGATATATGTGAGCGTTTTCCCATTCGAGCGCAACGAGGAGGTACTCGATAAGTTGACGACCCACAACTGGGCTATCCGCAAATCGCTCGGATCGAGGATCAAGAACCAGTTAAAGATCGTCCCCGAGATCGACTTTTTCCTCGACGACTCGTTGGAGTACATCGACGGTATCGACCGCGCCATCAAGCGTGGCGAGTAGTCGTACAACCTACTAATTAGGCGTTTATGCTACTCATAGCTCGACGATACCTGCTCTCGACGAAGTCCCACTCGGTTGTCAACATCATCGCGTGGGTGTCGTTGGTATCACTGCTGCTGCCAGTTGCGGCGGTTGTGGTGTTGCTCTCGATCTTCAATGGATTGGGGTCGATGGTGAGTAGTGTGGAGAGCTATGTGGAGGGCGATTTGACGCTTCGTCTGCGCGATGGTCGCCACTTCTCGATCGAGGAGATGGAGGCACAAGGGTTGAGGAGTGTCGATGGGGTTGAGTCGCTGAGCTATGTGAGCGATCAGATGGCGCTAGTGAGCTATGGCGGCAACAACTCGTTGGTGACACTTCGCGGTGTCGACGAGAGCTATGTTGATGTGGTGTCGATCGCGGATCGCCTCTATGCAGGCGACTTCGAGACCTCTGACGCCGATCAGCCGCTGATCATCCTGGGCAACACGCTTGCGGCACACCTCGGTGCTCGATCCTTAGGTCAGAGCAGTGTGGAGCTGATGTCGCTCAGAGGCAGCAAGCTTCAGAGCGCTATGGGGCTGAGCCGCGAGAGTCACGCCAGCGCCACATTGTCGGGCATCCTCACGCTCGACCCCGAGTATGAGGAGCGCTACGCCTACACCTCGCTGGAGAGTGTCAACGCACTAATTGGGCGCGACGGCGATGCAACGAGGCTCTCCATAAAGGTCTCACCACAAGAGAGCGTCGAGAGTGTTCGACGAGATATAGAGGGTGTTGTAGGGGGTGATTTCCGCGTCGAGAGACGCAGTGAGCTCAACCCAACACTGCACCAGATCATCCGCTACGAGAAGTTCGGTGTGGGACTAATCTCGTCGTTCGTAATGCTCCTAGCCTCCTTCTCCCTGATCGGTGCACTGACTATGCTAATCATCGAGAAGAGCGACGACATCGCGACACTACGCTCTATGGGTATGTCGCGCCGCAGTGTAGAGATGACCTTCTTCGAGGAGGGTGCTCTAATCAGCTGCTGCGCAATTGTCGCAGGAGTTGTGTTGGGCTCTGCCGTCACCCTTGCGCAGCAATGTTGGGGCTTCGTGGAGCTGCCGTCGAGCACTATGGCAGGATTAGCCTACCCCGTGGAGCTACGCATTGCGGATGTAGCGAGCGTAGTAATAATGTCACTAACGATCACCCTGTCGATCAGCTGGATCGTCAGCCGCCGAATGGTCAAACTACGAGCGAGATAGAGGCCATAAACAGAGTAGAAGTAGAGTAAATAAGAGAGATAAACATTAATATATGAAGCTAATAACTAGATACATAACAATCGTCGCAGGTGCACTGTTGCTGCTACTTGCCGCCCCCTCGTGTTCACGACGTTCGACTCTGTCGGACACCGAGCTAGCGCAGGTTTTTCACGACGCCTACCTAGCCAACGCCTACACGAGCTCCGAGGGTATCCGACTCGACTCGCTCCGTCTCTACGAGCCTATCTTCAACAAATATGGCTACACGACGGAGGATGTGCAGTACTCGATCGGTAACTTTTCGCTGCGTAAGAGTGCACGCCTGAGCGATGTTGTGGAGCGTGCAATCTCGATGCTGGAGAGTCGTGGACGAGAGCTCGACCTAGAGGTTGCAATCCTCGACACGGTCGACAACATAGCGAAGCGCCGCACCATACAACAGATCTATAGCGACACCCTGCGCAGCTATCGCAGCAGGAGCGACTCGGCGAGTATGATGATCGTCATCGAGCCGATCAAACCAGGCAGCTACCGCATCGAGTTCGACTACTTGATCGACACACTCGACAATACAGTCCGAAGCTACAGCTCGAAGAGTTGGTACGAGGTCGACCGCGATCCCGACAAACCCATCATCGACGAAAAGGGTCGCGACGTAAGGGATCTAATGGATGAGGAGGATATAGAGGAGCTCCGCAAACCTCGCGTGATGCGACAGAGCAACACGTCGCTGCGCAAACGCTCAGTCGAGCACTACAGTAACACTATTAATGTAGACGACAACGCCTCGCGCCTCATCTTTTCGCTCGCCACGATTGTTCACGACGACAAACGAGAGCATAGTGCGACATTCAAACGCATCAAGATCGAGCGCCTCCTCGATGCCGAGAGCGCCCAAGACTCGCTCTTTAGGTCGTTGGCGTACGTAAATATCTTCGACGATGAACTCCTCTTCCCCGAACCGTAGAGTCGCCTCCAACCTGCTCCTGCAGGGAGGCATCCTCTACCGCAATCCGATCGTTGAGTTCGCCCCCGACGGAGAGATCCTCTCTGTCGAGAGGTGTGAGATGGGCAGCGAAGATCGGCTCGACCGCTCGCCCCACACCGAGTTCTACTCGGGGATTATGGTCGCAGGGTTCGTCAACACACACTGCCACCTTGAACTCTCCTACCTACGAGGAGCGATCGAGCCCGGGGGTGGTTTCGCACGCTTCGCCTCGCGCATAGGCGAGGTTCGTGGCAGCTTCAGCGACGAGGAGCGGGTGCGCGCAATCTCCCGTGCCGAAGCAGAGATGCTACGCGAGGGTGTCGCAGCTGTTGGCGACATTGTCAATGGCGACAGCACCTTTGCGTCTAAGTCTCGCAGCGACATTATGTATCGCAACTTTGCGGAGCTCTTTGGACTCCGCACCAACGACACCTCCGCAGTAGATCCTCTTCTGCAACAACCACTTACGAGTGCCACACCCCACTCCACCTACTCCCTCAACGACCATATCTTTCGACACATAGCACACAATGGCGACGCTGCCCCCCTCTCAATTCACTTTATGGAGTCGCCTGCCGAACACGAACTCTACATAGGCGAGGGACGACTTGCCGAGTGGTACGCCCGAGCAGGCTTTGAGTGCGACTTCCTACACTACGGCTCACCTGCCGAGCGTCTTGTTGCCAGCGTCCCTGCCGACAGGAGCGTCATCCTTGTCCACAACTGCTGCGTGACACAGCGCGACATAGATATTATTATGTCGCACTTCACCGCCCCCGTCTACTGGGTGCTCTGCCCACGCTCCAACAGCTACATATCCGACCTGCGACCACCCACAGAGCTGCTGCGCCGCAACTCACTCAATATATGCATCGGCACCGACTCCCTAGCGTCAAACAGCTCACTCTCAATAATAGAGGAGCTCAAACTACTCAACAACACCCCTCTAGCAGAACGCCTCGATTGGGCAACAAGGGTCGGCGCAGAAGCTCTAGGATTCAACCACCTGGGCGAAATCGAGGTGGGTCGACGCCCCGGTATCAACATCCTCTCAGGCATAGACTATACATCGCTCCAGCTAACAGATAGCACGACGCTCCGCCGCATCATCTAATTGCGCAGCCAATAAAAGAGGCGACTAGCCAAACGCCAGTCGCCCCTATAAAATCGTAGAACCGAGCTCTACAACGTCGCCTTCGACTCTACCTCAACCTCTGTCGACACCTTTTTGATAAGTCCCTGAAGCACGGCGCCAGGTCCCAACTCTGTGAAGTTATCTACGCCATCCGCCAACATATTCTCGACGATCTGCGTCCATCTCACGGGGGCTGTAAGCTGCGCTATAAGGTTCTCCTTGATTGTTGCCGCGTCGGTGTATGGCTTAGCATCCACGTTCTGGTATATTGGGCAAGTAGGCGTTGTGAACTCCGCCTCAGCTATCGCCTTTGCCAACTCTTCGCGTGCTGGAGCCATCAGTGGAGAGTGGAATGCACCACCCACAGGCAGGCGCAATGCACGACGAGCACCAGCCGCCTTAGCCGCCTCGCACGCCGCCTCTACTGCCTCTACTGCGCCCGATATAACGAGCTGTCCGGGGCAGTTGTAGTTTGCTGCTACGACCACACCCTCTGTCTCGTTGCATATTGTCTCAACTGCGTCGTCCGACAGAGCTAGCACGGCAGCCATAGTACCTGGCGTAGCCTCGCAAGCCGCCTGCATAGCCATAGCGCGCTTCGACACGAGAGTCAAACCATTCTCGAACGATAGCACACCAGCGACAACTAGCGCCGAGAACTCACCGAGCGAGTGACCCGCCACAGCGTCTGGCACAACGCCGAGCGACTTAGCGAGAATCACCGAGTGTAGGAATACTGCAGGCTGTGTCACCTTCGTCTCCTTTAGCTGCTCGACAGTGCCGTCGAACATAATGTCTGTAATTCTAAATCCTAAGACTTCGTTAGCTCTCTCGAATAGAGCCTTCGCCTCAGCATTGTTCTCATAGAGGTCTTTGCCCATTCCGACGGACTGAGCTCCCTGACCAGGGAATACATAAGCGTGTTTCATCAAAAAAAACTATTAAATATGAAAGGGGCGACATCTCTGCCTCCCCTAGTTTATAAATCTCTTAACTCCGCCAACAACTAGATACCCTCACGACGAGATCCCTTGCCGAACGAGAATGCGAGACCAAACGAGAAGCTCATAGAACTCTGATTGATTGGAATATACTGCACACTCTTCTTCGACATCAACAGATCCGATGCGAGATAGAAGTTGATAACTCCAGGAGCAATATTGAGTGCCAACCCGAGCGAGTTACCTGTGCTATTAGATAGCGAGTAGCTACCAGCGACTGAGAACCAACCGTTTGGACGGAATGTAGCGATACCAGTCAATGCGTGGTATGACTTTGCACGATAGAGGTATGTGTTGTAAACCGCACCGAGACCGATTCTGTTGTCGAAGAAGTTGTACTCACCACCAAGCTTGATATTTGCCTGGAGCGACTTTGTCGTATCCTGACTCTCCTGCGCCACAAACTCGATGTCGTCGATAGCAATATCTGTCGATGAGTCATCTGTTGACACATCACCGTCGTCGCCAACTGTCACGTCGACGCCCGAGAACTCGAAGTCGTTAGCTATTGTAGCTGTGGTGTTGCAGTCCCTCTTCCACTTGATGAAACCGAGGTCGTTCACTGCTGCCGAGAGCTTCAATCTGTCGTTAAACATTGTATATGTAGCACCGAAGTCGACCGCTGCACCGATACCAGCAATTCCGTCTGGTGTACCCTCGATGTCGTCGATGTTGTAGATTGTCTCGCCGTCGTCGTTCTTCGAGGCAGTTGGCGCCACTCCAGAGGCATTGATGTTGAGTGTACCCTGCGCTGCAGCGCTCCATATATCTGAGCTGAGGGTGAAATCCATCTTGTCAATATTGAGCGATGCACTCATAAGACCAGCTAGCACCTTGACACGCACACCGACAATAAGGTTGTCGAATATCACAGGGCGCGAGTATCCGAACGCCGCCTCTGCATAGCTATCCATATATATATTGAGATCCTTAATCGACGTATTATCGGGTGTGTTCTTCATAAAGTCGAAGAACTCATACGGCATCGCGAAGCTCATCGACGTACGTAGCGACAGGTCGAAGCTCCAGAAGCTCTTACCGCTCTTGCCATATCCACCGAATCCGAGGATGTTGAGACGGCTATCCATTCCGAATGAGTTGACATCTTTGAGTCCCGATAGTGCGTCGGCCGACGATACGCGAGTGTCGAGAATTGGCACTAGCGATCCGTCGATTGATCTAAACATTGTACCGAGCGACATATTACCATTTGTCGACAACGTCATACCACCGATCATCGGCAGCGCCAAGTATCCACGATCTGGTGCGAACGCTGCATTGTGGAACTTAGTCTCGACTGCGTCAGTCATAAAGTACGACGTTATATCCTGCGCCGTTGCAGTGACGACGGCGAATGAAAGTGCTACTGCTGTAGCTATTTTTTTGATTGCTATATTTTTCATCTTGTTTCTCCTCCTAGTTAAAATTCAGATATACCGCTGACCTACAACGATATGCTACCGCCCTTGCGAGCCACGAGTGTCACCTTCACCTCCTTGTCGTCGATCGACAACGTACCAGCCGATGGATCGTAGTAGTTGATGTGAATTGCAGCCTCTATGCTCAAACCGTTGACTAACATATCAATCTGCTTGTCGCTGAGCTTAGTATGTGCCGAGGCGTCATCGATCATAGCTACATCCTTAATCTCGATCTCTTCTGTCTCGCCACTCTCAGTGTCAGTAAGGATTATCGAAGGAGTGATCGTTACAGTCATCGGGATGTTGTGCGAGATCGACGAAACAAGATAAAGATAGTTTGTCTCGCTGTCGAGGTTGCCCTTCAAGATGTCTAGCACATCGTCGCCGAGCGATACCGAGTCGCCAAGATCCTCAGTCACAGTGTAGTCTGTTGTAATATCTGCCGCCTGCGTCTTAACAACAGATGTCATTGTGGTCGACAAGCTCGCCACCGCACCTGTCTTATCAGGGTCATTGAGCGCCACACCAAGCGACACCGTAAGATCATCCGCAGTTGTATTATCGTCGATTACAATCTCCAAATCTTCCTCCAAACTTGTGATAACATCATCATAATCTGAGTTAGATTCATCATTGTAGTTGTCAACAAGTATCTCGCAGAGATCAGCACGCTTCTCCTCATCTACAGTAACCTCCGCAACCAACATATCCACAAGACCTTGCGTGTATGAATCATCATTATTGAGCTTCGTGATATCGATACCATTCTTATACTCTGTGCCCGATAGATCCGATGGCAAGAATGCATCAATTGTCTCCATCAACTCCAACATCTCCGTAGCCGAGAGACTCGATGTGTCGTAACCAGTTGAGCGCGAAGCAACCCCCGCAGCGCCATCATCCGTTATGCTCGAGAGGCTAAGCTTGATAGTCGCGAGAGGAATATCGAGCACCGATGTGTCGCTGCCGAGTCCGATGTTGTCGGTGTCGATCGTGCTAAGATCATAGCTATCGTCGACATTACACCCCGCCACTAGCGAGGCTGCGAGGAGCGCAAATGCTCCCTGCATAAATCTTGTAGAGTAGAACTTTTTCTTCATATTCAATTATTTTTGTTGTTATCACATTTATATAATATGGGGCAAAGATAGTAATTTAATCTCAAATGTCAAGATTTACGACCTAATTTTAGCCGCAAACCTACACTTTTGCGGAAAATTATAGGTTTTACATAGAAAAAACCACACTTTTTATTAACTTTACCTCCGTGGAAAAGTTATACAAAATCAGAGACGGCGGCATCCGAGATCAGGTCTCGGCGCTCCCACTCGACCCTGGGGTCTATCAGTTTTTGAACTCCAACGGTGAGGTCATATACGTCGGCAAGGCAAAGAGTCTGCGTCGACGCGTCAGCTCCTACTTTCTTGACAGCAAAGATCACACCTCGAAAGTCAGACTCTTAGTGAGACAGATACACCACATCGAGCATATCGTAGTGGGGAGCGAGGGCGACGCACTTCTGCTCGAAAACTCTCTCATCAAGGAGCTACAACCCAAGTACAACATTTTACTAAAAGATGACAAATCCTACCCGTGGATTGTCGTCACCAAAGAGCGCTTTCCTCGCGTCTACTCGACTCGACGCCTCCTGCGCGACGGCTCGCAGTACTTCGGGCCCTACTCCTCGCGCGCAACCCAACGAACCATCCTGGATTTCATCCGCGACGTTGTGCCGCTGCGCACCTGCAAACTCAACCTCTCCTCCTCCGCCATCGCAGCAGGACGCTACACCACCTGCCTACAGTTTCACCTCGGCAACTGCCTCGCCCCCTGCGTCGGCGGACAGAGCGAGGAGGAGTATCAACAATCCATAGAGCTGGTCGTCTCGGTGCTAAAGGGCGACCTGCGCCCCGTCCGTGCCCACATCACCAGCGAGATGGAGCGCGCCGCCGAGGAGTTAAAGTTCGAGCAGGCACAACGCTTCAAAGAGAGGCTGACTGCGCTCGACAACTACTCGCACCGATCTGTCATCGTGAGTTCGAAAATCGTCGACATAGATGTATTCTCGCTCATCTCTGTCGAGGACGAGGTTGCCTACTGCAACTTTGTCCGCATCCGCCACGGCTCCATCGTCGGGGTCTACACCGTGCAGCTCACGACGGGACTCAATAACGATCGTGCCACACTCCTCTCGCACGCCATACAGCAGATCCTGGAGCGCACCGAGCAGAGCCTCGCACGCGAAGTTATAGTGGAGGAGCTACCTGCCGCCGCCCCTATCTTCGACCGCATAACCTTCACCATCCCCAAACGAGGCGAGAAGCTCGACCTTCTGAAATTCTCGCTCAGGAGCTGCCGCATCTACCGCGCCGAGCAGAAGAAGAGAGCCGAGATAGAGGATCCCAGCAACAACTGCGACGAGATAATGGCATCTATGAAGAGCGATCTGATGCTGAAACGCGAACCACGCCACATAGAGTGCTTCGACAACTCCAACCTCCAGGGCACAAATCCCGTAGCCGCTTGCGTAGTCTTTCGCGACGGCAAGCCATCGACGAGCGAGTATCGACACTTCAACATAAAGAGTGTCGTTGGAGCCGACGACTTCGCCTCTATGCGCGAGGTTGTCAGACGCCGCTACCAACGAATGATCGACAGTGGCGACGAACTACCCGACCTCATTGTTGTCGATGGCGGCAAGGGTCAGCTATCGAGCGCCTACAGCGTCCTCTGCGACCTTGGCATCGAGCGCAAAGTAGCTATCGTCGGATTGGCAAAACGTATCGAGGAGGTATTCTACCCCAACGATCCGCTCCCATACTACCTCAACCGATTCAGCTACACTCTCAAAATCATCTGCCACCTGCGCGATGAGGCGCACCGCTTCGGCATCACATTCCACCGCAAAAAACGCAGCCTCGAACTACTCAATAGCGAACTCGACAACATCAAGGGCATAGGGTCAAACAGCTCCGAGAAGCTCCTCCAGAAGTTTGGCAGCATCAAGAATATCGCCACCGCAACCGAGCAGGAGCTAGCCCAAACCATCGGAGCGTCGCGAGCCAAAACTGTCTACAGCTATTTCGAGCGTGCGAAAAAGGAGAATAATTTGGGATAAGTCAAGAATTTGCCCTATATTTGCGAATTGCTAGCACCGCTAAGCAGATTGGAAATAACTATTTAATATTTACGACTATACATTATGAAATTAGATGATCTAAGATTCGAGACATTGGGTGTCCACGCAGGACACACTCCCGACCCCGTAAATGGTTCGTGCTCACCAGCAATCCACCAGAGCTCAGCATTTGTTTTCGAGAACTCCGAGCAGGTTGCAGCGCGATTTGCGTTGGAGGAGGGAGGAATGATCTATACACGCCTCGGCAACCCCACGACCGATGTGTTCGAGCAGCGAATGGCAGCCCTTGAGGGGGGTGTTGCAGCTGTAGCAACGTCGTCTGGTATGTCGGCACAGTTCACCTCGCTCTGCACACTCTGCAGCGCAGGCGACAACATTGTCTGCACGTCGTATCTATATGGAGGCACGTTCAACGCCTTCAAGCACCTCTTTCCGCGCCTTGGCATCGAGGTTCGTTTCGCCCAGGGCGACGACCCGAAGAGCATCGAGTCGTTGATGGATTCAAAGACTAAGGTTATCTTCATCGAGACCATCGGCAACCCCGAGTTCTCAATCCCCGACTTCGACCCTATCGTGGAGCTCGCACACAAGAGAGGTGTAGCCCTCTTCTGCGACAACACCTTCGGCTGTGGCGGCTACCTATGCCGTCCTATCGACCTCGGAGTCAACGTAGTCACACACTCTGCGACGAAGTGGATTGGGGGTCACGCGACCTCACTTGGTGGCGTCGTTGTCGACGGAGGCAACTTCGACTGGTCTGCAGGGGGCAACTACCCACTCATCTCGGAGCCTGTCGAGAGCTACCACGGAGTCAACTTCTGGGAGCGCTTTGGCGCTGCAGCATTTGCGGTGAAGGTTCGCTGCGAGGGTCTGCGCGACATCGGAGCCTGCATCTCGCCGTTCAACTCGTTCCTTATGGCGCAGGGTCTTGAGACTCTAGCGTTGCGCGTGCAGCGCAGTTGCGACAATGCTATGGAGCTCGCGGAGTGGCTGCAGAGCCACCCCAAGGTGGATAGCGTCAACTACCCAGGACTCAAGGGCAACAAGTACCACGAGCTAGGCAAGAGGTATCTTCGCAACGGCTTTGGCGCAGTGCTATCGTTCAACGTAAAGGGCAACTCTCAGCAGGCGTCGGCAGTTGTTGACGCTGTTGATATGCTCTACCACGTAGCAAACGTAGGTGACAACAAGACCCTCATCATCCACCCTGCGTCGACAACGCACTCGCAGCTCTCGGAGAGCGACCTGATAAGTGCAGGAGTCTACCCGAACCTACTGCGTATCTCTGTCGGCATCGAGCACATCGACGACATTAAGCGCGATCTCGACCAGGCACTCAACAAATTGTAAAGCGAGCATCAATGAATAGCGACACGATAAAGATCTACAGACACGACCAGCCATTTACCCTTGAGAGCGGAGCTATCCTCGAGGAGTTGCAGATCGCCTACTCTACGTATGGCGAGCGCAACGCCGATGGCAGCAACATAGTGTGGGTGTGCCACGCACTCACCGCCAACTCCGACGTACAGGATTGGTGGCCACACACAGTCGAGCGAGGAGCTATCCTCGACCCTGCAGATCACTTCGTGGTCTGCGCCAACATACTAGGTTCACCCTACGGCACGACCGCACCTCTACACACAAACCCCACGACGGGAGAGCCCTACTATGGCGACTTTCCGCGATACACGATCCGCGACATCGTTGCGGCACATCAGGTTCTTGCGGAGTACCTAGAAGTGGGTCACATAGATGTTATCTTGGGGTGTTCTGTCGGAGGCTTCCAAGCTCTTGAGTGGGCTGTCGATGAGCCCGACCGTTTTTCGAAGTTGGTTCTTGTCGCGACCGACGCGAAGGCAACACCGTGGTCTGTAGCGATCAACGAGACTATGCGAATGGCGATCGAGACCGACCCCACCTTTGGTAAGCGCCGCGACGACGCAGCAATGTCAGGTTTGGCGGCTGCACGAGCCCTTGCGCTACTCACCTACCGAGGACCTCACGGCTACAACATCACTCAGCAGAACCCCGACATCCGTATCGAGGGGCATAGAGCACAGAGCTACCAACGCTACCAGGGCGAGAAACTCTGCAAACGCTACAACGCCTACTCCTACTACTCTATCCTCAATGCCTTCGACACCCACGACGTAGGTCGCGGACGAGGCAGCACGGAGGAGGCATTGAGGAGGATCACGGCGGAGAGCTACGTTGTCGGCATCACGACAGACATACTCTTTCCGCCAAACGAGATGCGCGATCTAACGAGCAAGATACCTGGCGCGAAGTACTACGAGATCGAGTCTCTGTTTGGTCACGACGGCTTCTTGGTTGAGTATGGGCAGTTCAATCGACTGCTCCGTCCGATTATGTGCCGCGAGTAGATCTCCGGGGATCTACTTAGATAGTTTAGTGACGTGGTCGAAGTCTATATTATATATGTCTTCGACCTCGTTGAATAGCTCACGCGTATTGAGGTTGAGATCTTTGAGCAGCCCTGTGCGTATGTCGAATATCCATCCGTGCACCTCTGGAGTCTGACGCGTCACCCACGATCGTTGGAGGTGGTCGATTTTCATCACGTTGAGACACTGTTCGCGGACGTTCAGTTCGACGAGTCTGTCGTATCTGTCATCTATAGATTCTATCTGATCGAGCTCTTCGCGGTGGCTATGATATACGTCGCGAATGACCTGAAGCCAGCCATTTAGCTGCCCCATATCTGTTGGGTGCATAGCTGCCTTTACGCCTCCGCAGTTGTAGTGTCCACATACGATTATATGCTTCACGTGTAGGTGCTCGATGGCGTATTGTATGACGGCGTTAATGTTACTGTCTGTGTTTACCACTATGTTGCCTATGTTGCGGTGCACAAATAGCTGACCAGGCTTCAGCCCCATCAGTTTTTCGACCGATACGCGGCTGTCGCTACAACCGATGTACAGGTAGTCGGGGGATTGTTTTGCGGCGAGCTCGTTGAAGTAGTTGGGGTTCTCTGCGACCATTTCGTCGACCCATCGTTGGTTGTTGGCTAATATTTGATTGTACCACATATCTCTCTCGTATAATTATTAAGTAGGTTGTAAAGTTACAAAATATATTCCAACTTTCAAAGAGAGGGGGAGAGGGAGAGAGCTAGGCACAAAAAAACGACCAACAAATGTTGATCGCTCTTGTGACACCGCCAGGACTCAAACCTGGAACCTTCTGATCCGTAGTCAGATGCTCTATTCAATTAAGCTACGGTGCCTTGCTTATTGCGAGTGCAAATATAGGGGGAAAATCTGAATCCTGCAAATTTTAGAGGCTCTTTTTTGAAACTATTTTTCTTCCTTGCCGACAATACGCTGACTCTCAACAAATTAACCGAGCGGCTTCTTCACCACTCGTCGAGACTTCACCTCCCGTTCGGGATTCGACTTCACGAACGACTCCCACGAGGTGCTGCCGCCACGCGTAAGCGCCTTTCGACCACCACCGAGCCCCTTGCTTCGTCCCGTGAGGTAGTGACCGTTGAGCGCGCTCGCCGTGGAGAAGTAGTGACACAACGCCGCCGCCATACCATCCGTCGCATCGAGTCGCTCCGCATCGTTGGGCAGCGAGAGGATGGAGCAGACCATCGCTGCCAGCTGCTCCTTCGAGGCGCCACCACTCCCTGCGACAGACTGTTTGATACGCGTCGGGGCATACTCGAATATGTCGACCCCACGACTTAGCGCCGCCGCCATAACAACCCCCTGTGCGCGCCCCAGCTTCAACATCGACTGCACGTTCTGTCCAAAGAATGGCGCCTCGCACGCCAAGTCGCGCGGTTTGTACTCGTCGATCACCGCACCTACGCGGTCAAATATCATCTTCAACTTAGCGTATGGGTCGTCGAGGCGGTGGAGATCAATCACCCCCATCACCACGCTCACAACCTTAGAGCCGCGAACCTCCACAACACCATAACCCATATAGTTAGTACCAGGGTCAATCCCCAAGATTCTGTAGCGATCCTCAACGTTTGACGCCCCCATCGCACACACTACTCTTCGCCCTGCAGAGCCTTAACGCTTCGTTCAAGCTCTCGCACGGTGCGAGCCAAGGCTGGGAGCTCCTTCACCACTGCTGCCGATCGGTGGAACAATATTCCAGGTAGCGCAGGGTATCCCATACGCACCTCTCCGTCGGGCACACTCTTCTCGATACCACTCTTCGACCCTATCTTCACACGATCGCCAATGATTACGTGGTCGGCGATACCGACCTGCCCACCGAGGAAGCAGTTGCTACCAATGCGCGACGACCCAGCGATACCCATCTGTGCCGACGACACTGTGTTCTCACCAATCACCACGTTGTGACCCACCTGAATGAGGTTGTCTAGCTTCACGCCCCTCTTTATTATCGTAGAATCGGTCTTTGCGCGGTCGATGCAGCTATTTGCACCAATCTCGACCATATCCTCTATTATCACATTACCGAGCTGCGGGATCTTGTCGAACCCACCATCCGCGTTGGGGGCGAATCCAAATCCGTCGGCTCCAATCACCGCCCCAGCGTGTAGTATTACGCCGCAACCGATGTGACACCCCTCATAGATCTTCACACCTGCATATATTATAGTACCCTCACCAATCGTCACACCGTCGCCAATGTAACACTGTGGGTAGATCTGACACCCTGCGCCAACCTTTACACCCCCCTCGATCACCGTGAACTCACCGACGTAGCAATCCTCCGCGACAGTTGCCGACTCGACGATATGTGCCATCTTGCTCACACCGCTCTTCTTGGGTCGTGCTGCGCTATACATCTGGAGAAGTTTCAATATACACTCGCCAGCGTTCTCGACCTTGATGAGCGTAGCCTCAATCTGCTTCGACGGCACAAAACTCTTGTCGACCAACACTATAGATGCCTTCGAGGTGTATATAAAAGGTTCGTACTTAGGGTTAATGAGGTATGCCAACGACCCCTCGCGCCCCTCCTCTATCGAAGATACCGTGCTAACCTTAGCACCCTTATTGCCGACGATCTCACCTCCAAGGAAGGCCGAGATCATCTCTGCTGTAAACTCCATCATCATAATATTCTATCGTTTGTTTAGTATTTACTCCTTAAATCTATTTGTCACCGATATATTCATATATATCAACCCCTCGCGGCATCATCGCATCGACACTCTCGCCAAACGCCAGCAGCTCCCTCACACAACTCGACGATATGTGAGCCACCTCGGCAGGCGTAAAGACCATCACCGTCTGCAGCTCAGGGTAGATCCCACGATTGACCGCCTCAAGGGTTCTCTCCACCTCAAGATCAATTGAGTTACGGACGCCGCGGACAAGGATCGTCGCCCCCACCTCGCGCGCAAAGTTGCCTGTGAGACCCTCGTAGAGTGTCGCCGTGACCCTCGGATCGCTGGCGTAGTACTCCGATATAAGCCTCACCCTCTGCTCACCACTGAGCAGCGAGCGCTTCGATATGTTGTGCCCCACACCTACCACCACACGATCGCAGAGCCTCAGTGCCGACTCGACAATCGCCGCGTGACCAAGCGTAAATGGGTCAAATGAACCTGCGAATAGTGCTGTCATCAGTTTAAATTTTATAATCGTTATCCGTAGAGATAACAAATATAGTGTTTTTTTTACAAACCGATACTTATTTACACAAAAATCGCAGCCACCACCCCAACAGAGAGTGGGGGCGACCAGCGTCAAATTTCCACTAATCACCCCCACACACACCCTGAAGTCTACTCTTTTCAGTGCGTATAGATATGCCCCTTACGCTCCACTCTCTTTTCGAGATCTAAGCGGCTAGGTGTGGGATACTCCAACTTCTCAAGCTCCCCGACACTGTTTTCGATGTCGGCGAGCAACATATCCGCCATATCTCGCGACATACCCTGCCGCACCACGACGCGCATCACAACAATGTCGTCGATAGATTTTGGCATCGAGTATGCAGGCACCATCCAGCCGCTCTGTCGCAACCTATCCTGCAGGTCAAATAGCGTCCACTTTGCGCTCATCTCATACTCCTCCTCCATATACCATATAAATAGGGGGTTGTCGATCTGCTTGGCGAAGTTGGTGAAGCACTTCATCTCTCCGATCTTTGAGTGGCAATATTTAGCCACCTCCATCGAGTTGTGCTGTGTCTGTTTGTAGCCCTCGAATCCGAGTCGAATAAAGTTGTAGTACTGTCCGAGAATCTGCGCTGCAGGACGCGAGAAGTTGAGCCCCACTTGCGTTATGTTAGCCCCCAGGTAGTTCACGCTAAACGACATCTCCTCAGGAAGATACTCCTTGCCGCGCCATACGACCCACCCAAGACCAGGATAAACGAGACCATACTTGTGCCCCGACGTCGAGATGGAGCAGACCCATTTGAGACGAAAGTCCCACTTCACCTCGGGCGAGAGGAATGGGAGGATGAATCCGCCCGACGCAGCGTCGACGTGAATAGGTATCTCGTACCCTGTCCGTTCGTTGTAGTCGTCGAGCACCATATCGAGCGTCTCGACATCCTCATTGAGCCCAGTCCAGGTGACACCTGCTATTGGGACTATGCAGATTGTATTCTCGTCGCACATAGATATTGCGTCGTATGCGTCGAGCGTCTGCTTTTCGAGCGTCAGCGGCACAGTGCGCAGCTCAATCTGCCACAGCTGGCAGAACTTCTCCCAGACAACCTGAAACCCTGCGCTCATCACCAAGTTTGGTTTGTCGATAGGTTTGCCCTGTGCCGCACGCCTCTTTCGCCACCTGAGCCACGCCGCTACGCCGCCCAACATACACGCCTCCGACGAGCCGATGCCGAGAGCTCCCGTCTTCCACTCCCCCTGTTCGGGTGTGTTCCATAGGTTTGCGAGGATGTTGATGCATCGTCCACACATCACAGCGACACGCGGATACTCCGTCTCGTCGATGTAGTTTATGTCGATCGCCTCGTTCATCAACTTCGTAGCGTGCTCATCCATATAAGTCGTGACGAATGTTGCGAGGTTGAGCCTCGACTGCGTCTGCGCATAGGTCTCGTTCTTGACCATCTGATAGGCTATCTCGGGCGTTGTTGGGCTCTGTGGAATTGTTTGGCTCGGTGCAGGCTGCAACATCTGCTCCGAGGCGTAGACCGCCGTCGATGATGATGTGTTGTTACTCTCTTTCATAGTAATTTGTTTTTATTATTTATAAAGACTCTGTTTTACGAGCTACACCAATCCAAAAACTCTGCCATAGTGGCACAATATTTCACGTCGACAAATTAGGCAGTCTTAAAAAAAAGCCATACCTTTGGGGAGCGTAAATTACGTTAATATTTTAATAGTTTTTCAAGATGATAAAAAAGGTATTTTTGAGCATAGTGGCTCTTCTAACGGTGATCTGCATCGAGAGCGCTTCGGCGAAGTCAACAACTGGCTGGAGCGGAGGAGCAAAGGTTAACATATATACAAACTGGGATAGCACAGCAGGTGTTGGGGTCTACGCACGCCGCTCGCTCAACGGAGGATTCCGTCTTGAGCCGTCGTTTATCTTTCTCTGCAACAAGGATATGTCGATCGACATATCTGCCGACCTGCACTACCCTATAAACTTGGGCAGCGACATCGAGTTGTACCCACTTGTGGGTCTCTCGCTGAACGATCCGTCGAGGCTCGGTCTTGGTATCAACTTCGGTGGCGGCGTGGGCTACAATGTCACCAATCGCATCAACATCGACCTGGGGGCTAAGTGGGGACTCCAGACACAGCGATATATATCAAACCCATTCATTCTGTCGTTTGGGTGCGGCTACAAATTTTAGAGATGTACAAATTTTCGAAGTACCGCGAGCAGTATCGTCAAAACCTGAAGCTCGCGCTCCCCGTTATGCTCTCGCAGCTGGGTCAAGTTGTCGTCCAGCTCGCCGACAACACAATGGTTGGGCAGTATGGGGGATCAAACCCCACGCCACTGGCGGCAGCGGCGTTTGGAGGCGGCGTGTTCTTCATCTCGTTCGTCACAATTATGGGTCTCACCTTTGGTCTCACGCCACTGGTGGGTGAGCTCTATGCGCAGGGTCGCGTCGCGGAGTCTACGAAATATCTGCAGAATGGCGCACTCCTCTACTTTGTGGCAGCTGTGGTGATGACACTACTGCAGTTCTCCGTCATTCCGCTTATGTGGCATATGGGTCAGCCCGACGACGTAGTGTCGATGGCAATACCATATTATCGGATGTTGGTGTGGAGCCTTCTACCAGTCATTATGTTCTTCTCCATCAAGCAATTCCTGGAGGGTGTCGGCAACACGACTGTGGCTATGTGGAGCGTAATGATCGCCAACGCGCTCAACGTACTCCTCAACTACATATTCATCGGCGGAGAGCTTGGCGCGCCCGAGATGGGTGTGACGGGCGCAGGGTTGGCGACGCTCATATCCCGAATAGTATCAATTGTGATTATAGCGATATACTTCACTCGCTCCACCCTCTTCGACAACTATCGCCGACACCTCTCGCGCAACAACTTCTCGCTAAGTTCGATGAGACGACTCGTCGCAATGGGAGCACCCATCTCGGGTCAGATCTTCTTCGAGGCAGGTGCATTCGTCATAGCGGGGTTTATGTTCGGATGGTTTGGCACTACAGCTATCAGCGCCAACCAGATCGGTGTCACTATGGGTAACTGCTCGTTTATGATAATAGTCGCTGTTGGTGCAGCGACAACGATCAGAGTATCACACTGCTTCGGTCAGCGCAACTTCTCGCAGATGCGACGCGCGTCGAATGCTGCGTTACACCTATCTATCGTATGGAACGTAACGATGGCAATCCTCTTTTTCCTCTGCCGCAACGCCATTCCTCGCCTCTTCACATCGAACGAAGAGGTTATCGAGCTGGCGTCGATTCTGCTGCTCACCATAGCCGCATATCAGATCCCCGACGGTCTGCAGTGCATCGGCATCGGTGTACTGAGGGGTATGCAGGATGTCAAAATAATACCTATCATCTCGTTCATCTCCTACTGGGTCTGCAACATTCCAGTTGGCTACCTCTGCGCCTTCACCTTCGGGATGGGTGTCACAGGGCTATATATAGGCTTCCTCTCGGGCTTCTGCGTCGCACTGATCCTCATATTCCTCAGGATCAAACACCGCCAAAGACAACTTATACTCTGCGAAAAGAGCTAGGTTACGCAAAAAAGGTAGCAATTCCCATTATTTTTTACTATCTTTACGAAAAATTTATATCCAATGAGTTGCAACTGTAAAAAAAGACCAAATATAGGACGAGGTGCCGCATTCTGTTTTGACCACGACCAGATCGAGGCTACGATAGAAGAGGGGTGCTACAAGCTCCACGAAACGAACTGGCTCGCTGAGTTCCCCGAGAACTTCCCGACAGACATAATCGAGATACGATTCAAGAATACTCGTCGATCGTACTACCGCAATGTAAACAACCTAGAGTTGAAGCAGGGCGACATAGTGGCGGTCGAGGCGTCGCCAGGACACGACATCGGCGTAGTCTCGATGATGGGTGATATGGTGGCTAAGCAGATGCGTCGCGTAGGCTTCAATCCGCAGAATGGCGAATACAAGAAGATCTACCGCCACGCCAAACCCTACGACATCGAGAAGTGGCAGGAGGCGATCGCCTTGGAGCACGAGACGATGATTCTTTCGCGCCAGATCGCAGCCGATATGGGGCTAAATATGAAGATTGGAGACGTTGAGTATCAAGGCGATAACATCAAGGCGATCTTCTACTACATAGCAGACGAGCGTGTCGACTTCCGCGAACTAATCAAGGTCTTTGCCGAGAGATTCCACATCCGCATCGAGATGAAGCAGATTGGCGCACGCCAGGAGGCAGGACGCATTGGCGGACTCGGCGCGTGCGGTCGTGAGCTCTGTTGTGCATCGTGGATCGCTAACTTCAGCAGTGTCACGACTAATGCTGCGCGCACCCAGGAGATCTCGCTCAACCCATTGAAGTTGGCAGGTCAGTGCTCGAAGCTAAAGTGCTGTCTCACATACGAATACGACACCTATGTAGATGCTCGCAAGAGCTTCCCACGCCTTCGCGAACCGCTACAGGCGAGCGATGGCGAGTACCATCTGGTGAAGAGCGACATCCTAGCAGGCACAATGCTCTTCAGCAGCAGCAAGGATGCAATCGCCAACGCCGTAACCCTCACCACCGATCGTGTGAAGGAGATTATGGCGCTCAATCGTGCAGGCAAGAAGGTCGACAAGTTGCAGCGCGAGGAGGATGTTGCAAAAGTTGTCGAGGAGCCTACCTATCGTTCGGAGGAGGATAGCATCACTCGCTTCGACTCAAAGCGACGCCCGAAGTCGAACTACCGCAATCGCAACCGCAACAAGAGCGAGAACAAGAGCGATAATAATGGCGAGAACAAAGCCAGCAACAGAGAGGATGGCAAGCAGGGTGCAAAGCAACCGCGCCAACCTCAGCCGCAGCAACAATCTAAGAGTCAGCCCCAGCAGCAGAAGCCGCAGGGCGAGGGTGGCACATACCCACAGCGCCCAAATCGCAACCGCAACCGCGGAGCACAGAACCGCAATCGTGGCGAGCGAGCCGCACAAGGTGGAGAGACGCAGAAAAAGGAGTAGGCAGAGATGGGGGTGACACAACTCATAGTAGTTGCACTAACCTCCCTCCTACTAGCTAGTTGCGGCGACGCAGGGCAGGGGAGCAGAGGCGAGATCGCACAGACCACGTCGTTTGTTGCCGACACCAATCCGATCGAGTGGCGCGAGGGCGCAACTATCGCGATAGAGAATGTCGACACACTATCACGACGCGACATCTCAATATTCGTACGCCACCAGGCGCAGCACAACCTAGAGTCTGTGGAGGTGAGGATCTACACCTCCTCACCCGACCACACAATCCACTGCGACGAACTCACCATTGCGCTCGACAACAGCTCAAAGGGACGACGCAGCAGCCTAAAGATCAACAACTTACTCTATCGCCAGGATGTAGTATGGTCGCAGCGTGGAGTCTACAACATCGACCTCTTTCCACTCACCCCCACCGAGGGCGTCGAGGCGATAGGAGTCGAGATCAAAACATACAGAGATCAGAACATACAAACAGCACAGAATTTATAAATATATATATGGGCAAAGATAAACTCAGAAAATTTGCGGAGAACCTCACATTCCGCTGCTTCGTTCAACCCGACTTCGACGACATCTTCCAGAAGGATCACCCACTGAAGGGTGCGTGGCGTCGTGACTTCTTCGGCAACGACAACCCGATCGTCCTGGAGCTAGGATGTGGCAAGGGCGAGTACACCGTTGCACTCGCCGAGCGCGACCCAAATCGCAACTACATTGGCATCGACATCAAGGGCGCGAGAATGTGGCGCGGCGCAAAGAGCGCGACAGAGAGGGAGATGAAGAATGTAGGCTTCCTGCGAACACGCATCGAGTTCATCAACTCATTCTTCGCACCAGGCGAGATCGACGAGATCTGGATCACCTTCCCCGATCCGCAACTCAAGAGTCGTCGCGCAAAGAAGCGACTGACCGCACCTACATTCCTCAACTACTACGCTAAGATGCTGTCGTCGGATGGTGTTATTAACCTCAAGACCGACTCTCAGCACCTATATAACTACACCGCGGAGGTGATCCGCCACTTCTCTCTCCCTGAGCTAGTTAGCAACGCTGACATCTACGGATCGGGGTATGCCGACGAGGTTCTATCTGTCAAGACCGCCTACGAGGCGATGTTCCTGCAGCGCGGACTACCCATCACCTACACTCAATTTGGGCTTGGGGGTCAGTCGCACTTCGAGATGTTCGAGTGGGATGGCGACGACAAAACCAAAGATGAGAAGGACAACGAGGAGGAGAGACGCTAAAGAGATCGACAACCGCTAAAGAGATAAACAAACCATAAAACAGAGACCAACAAAATGAGAAGAGTACTATCACTACTTATCCTCGCCCTTGTGACACTGCCGCTGAGCGCCGCTACTATCACATCCGACGAGACGATCACCTACAAACAGACCGAGCAGGGTGATCTAAACCTAGAGATCTTCTACCCCAACGATACGAAGAAGGGAAAGAAGAGAGTTGCCATCATCAGCTTCTTCGGAGGGGGCTGGAGCAGTGGCTCGACCAAACATTTCTACGAGCAGAGCGAGTACTATGCGTCGCTCGGCATAGTCGCCATCACACCTGAGTATCGTATCTCGTCGCGCCACAAGACCACGCCGTTCGAGGCTGTAATGGATGCTAAGTCGGCAGTGAGATGGGTTCGCCAACACAGTAAGGAGCTTGGCATCGACCCCAACAAGATCATCGTCTCAGGTGGCTCTGCGGGAGGTCATCTCGCAGCCTGCACAGGTACAATCGAGGGGTGCGACGAGGATGCAGTTCAGAAAGTATCGTCGAAACCCAACGCCCTAATCCTCTTCAACCCAGTCTCTAAGACGACGAAAGATGGATATGGTTCGGGTCGCGTCGTAGGTCGCGAGACAGAGATCTCACCCGTCCACCACATAAAGAGAGGTGTAGTCCCCACACTCATTCTTCACGGCACACACGACACGACTGTCCCCTACGCCAACTCTGTAGAGTTCGCGGAGAAGATGTTGGAGTGCGGCAATGAGTGTCGTCTTGTCTCGGCGTTTGGCGAGAACCACGGCTTCTTCAACGGCTCACTCTTCAGGAAGAGCAACGGCAGCCGCAACTTCGACAAATGTATGTACGAGACATCAAAGTTCTTGGCAGAGCAAGGCTACATATCGGAGGATAAGGTGATGGAGAAACCCGATCCGATCCGCGTAGCCTGCCTCGGCAACAGCATCACGTTTGGTGCGAGGATCGAGAACCGCGAGCAAGATTGCTACCCTGCAAACCTACAGCGTCTCCTCGGTGACGACTACGATGTAAAGAACTTCGGACGCTCTGGCGCAACACTTCTCACTAACGGCAATGTTCCATACATCGAGACCATACCATACAAGGCGCTCCAGGAGTTCGGACCCGACGTAGTGATAATTAAGCTAGGCACAAACGACTCGAAGGGGTTGAACTGGGACTCACACTCAGCAGAGTTCGAGGCGGACTACAAAGCACTAATCGCAAAGCTAAAGAGTAACCCTGCACGCAAAGCAGAGGTCATCTTATGCTCGCCAATGCCAGCCTTCCTCAAACGCGAGACATTCACAGGAGATAGCCAGAAGATGATCGACGACTCTGTCATCATCAACCACATCTACCCGATAATCAAGAAGTTGGCAAAAGGCAACAAGTCGCTCTTCATCGACGCCTACCACCCATTTGTCGATCGTGCGGATCTCTTCCCCGACAAGATCCACCCAGGAGCGGAGGGCGCCAAGATGCTTGCGGAGCTTATCTACAACTGCACGATGGGCAAAAAATAGTGTTTGGAGGTGCAATTTAGCTAACTCAGAGCCTCTTACATTTGCAAATTCAGAATATTATACCTAACTTTGCCGTCGCTTAACCCTACGAGTTAGGGCAGCATAAAGTGGGAGGGTCGAGAACTCTCTAAATATTAATTAAACAAAAGTATAGCAAAATGGCTGTAAAGATTCGTTTGGCGCGTCACGGAAAGAAGGGTTACGCGTTTTATCACATCGTAGCTGCGGATGCACGTGCACCACGCGACGGTAAGTTTATCGAGAAGTTGGGTACCTACAACCCTAACACTAACCCTGCAACAATCGACTTGAAGTTCGATCGCGCATTGGATTGGTTGAACAAGGGAGCGCAGCCAACAGACACAGCTCGTGCGATCTTGTCGTACAAGGGAGTATTGTATATGAAGCACCTACAGGGCGGTGTAGCGAAGGGCGCATTCACTGAGAGCGACGCTGAGGCGAAGTTCAACAAGTGGGTAGAGTCAAAGAGCGGCATCATCGCCTCTAAGGAGAGCAAGCTAGCTGCCGACGCAGCTGCTGAGTCAAAGGCACGCAAGGAGGCAGAGGTTAAGGTTAACACTGACCGTGCTGCTGCAATCGCAGAGAAGAAGGCTGCCGAGGCTGCTGCTGCAAGCGCTGAGGCTGAGGCTGAGGCTACTGAGGAGGTTGCAACAGAGGAGGAGACTCCAGCAGCTGAGTAGGTTTTCACCTTACATTTTTTTGGGAGAGCTGCAGATTATTCTGCGGCTCTCTTTTCTAAGTAGGGTAGAACAACTACCCAAAACAGAGGATAACAACAACCATATTCTATGGAGAGTGTAGCACGCATAAACCGCCTATTTGGCACCGATGGCGAGGTGATGATAACGATCTACCCGACGCTACCCGACGATTTTAAGTCGACGGGCAAACCGTTGTTCGCGAAGATCGATGGTCTCAACGTACCCTTATATCTTGAAAAGTTCGAGAGGCGTGGGCGCGCAGGAGCTGTTGTGTCGTTTGCCGACATCGACACTGAGAGGCGAGTGATGGAGCTACTCAACACGGAGTTGTATCTCCCCGACATTGGGGATGATATGAGCGAGTTGTCGGCAGATGACGAGTTCACGCTGGAGGATCTTGTCGGCTACACAGTTGAGGCAGCTACGGCGAGCGATGCAAGCGAGATCTACGAGGGTGAGATCACCTCGTTCTACGACGGCAACAACCCCCTCTTTGGTGTTACGTTTGGCGAGTCGGAGGTGTTGATCCCTGCTGCTGAGGAGTTTATCGGCGGCATCAACTTCGAGGAGGGACACATTGTATTCATCCTACCCGAGGGGTTGCTAGATCTATAAATCTATGGCGCGTATAGTTGTAGGAATATCTGGTGGCGTCGATTCGTCGGTCGCTGCGCAACTGCTGAAGGAGCAGGGGCACGAGGTGATTGGGCTCTTTATGATAAATTGGCACGACACGACGGGGACGCTCGAAGGCGACTGCGCGTGGCACGACGACCGCGTATTTGCGGAACTTGTGGCGAAGAAGCTCGACATAGAGCTTCACGTTGTCGACCTCTCAGACCACTACAAAAAACGCGTTGTGGAGTATATGTTCGCTGAGTACGAGAGAGGTCGCACACCCAACCCCGACGTACTATGCAACCGCGAGATCAAGTTCGACGTATTCCTAAAGGAGGCGTTGAAACTCGGCGCCGAGTATGTCGCAACGGGGCACTACTGCCGTCGCGACACGATAGAGGGAGTGCACCGACTCCTCGCTGGCAGCGACAACAACAAGGATCAGAGCTACTTTCTGTGCCAACTATCACAGGATCAACTATCTAAGGCAATCTTCCCCATCGGCGATATGGTCAAGGGAGAGGTGCGACGCATTGCCGACGAACAGAAGTTGGCAACGGCACAGCGCAAAGATTCGCAGGGTATATGTTTTGTGGGCAAGGTCGATCTTCCTGTTTTCCTACAGCAGAAACTCTCTAAGAAGGTGGGCAACATCCACGAGATCAAAGCCGACTGGGCAAAGTATGCCCCCTATCAGGCGATCGCGACCGACGACCTGGAGGCACTATCGAAATCCATCCGCTACACTGTGCGCGACGGCAAGAAGATCGGCACACACAATGGCGCACACTTCTATACGATTGGTCAGCGCAAGGGGTTGGGGATTGGCGGCCGCAAGGAGTCGCTATATATAATAGGTACCGACGTTGAAGCCAACGTAATCTATGTCGGCGAGGGCGATGCTCACCCTGGATTATATCGTCGCGCGATCAAGATCCTGGCGGACGATATGCACTGGGTCAATCCGTCACGTAGGGTTGAAGTGGGTGAGAGTGAACGCTTTATGGTTCGCATACGCTACCGCCAACCTCTACAATCGGCGACGCTATTTGTACGCGACGACGCTGCCTACATCCTCTTCGACGAGCCGCAGCGCGGAGTTGCAGCAGGTCAGTTTGCTGCACTCTACTCAGGCGACGAGCTTGTTGCGTCGGGTGTGATCGAGGCGTAGACCTCGCGCAGAAAGCTGTCGAACTCACCGCGGAAATTCTCAGTCAACACACCTGTTGCCGCAGCCTCTTCGAGCTCTGCGAACGACCAGAAACGCCCCCCGTCGAGCTCTGCCGATGGGTTAATCTCACCATCGAATATGGTGTAGTAGCTGTTGACAAGCTCACGCTCCACAGCAGACTCAAAGATATATTTAGCCATAAAAATAGGCTCAAATTCCACTATACCAAGCTCCTCAAACGCCTCGCGACGAAGTGCCACCTCGGTGCTTTCGCCCAGGTCGATGTGTCCTCCGACCGCTGTATCCCACTTGTTGGGCTGAATATCTTTCCAGGCAGGTCGACGCTGCAGGTAGATCTCACCACGCGAGTTGAATAGCTGCAGATGAACGACAGGGTGGAGGAGCTTCGACCCCGAGTGACACTCGCCACGTGTCGCAGAACCAACCACGTTGCCCTCAGCATCGACCAGCGGAAACATCTCTGCCGCATTATCTCTCTTGACGGCTATCATACTCTAAATCCGTGATTTACAGCGCCGTGACCGCCACCTAGTTCATACTTCGCACCATCCGTAAGTGCACCGAGAAGATACTCTTTGGCACGTCTCACCCCCTCCGCATAGTCGTATCCGAGCGCCAGGTGCGACGCCACCGCAGAGGAGAGTGTGCAGCCCGTTCCGTGTGTGTTGTGCGTCTCGACACGTGGTGCAGAGAGTCGATGCAGCTCGCCATCGGGCGATAGGAATATGTCGGTCAGAAGATCATCCTCAAGGTGTCCAGCCTTCAGCAGCACCCCTCTGCAACCCAATAATGCGAGCTCGCGCGCTGCGGTGTCGAGATCTGCCGCCCTGACGATGGTGCGTCCAAGCAGGATCTCCGCCTCGGGTATGTTGGGTGTGATAATCGATGCACGAGGGAGGAGTTCGCGTCGCAGCATCTCCACTGCCGACTCCTCGATCAGACGATGCCCCGACGTCGAGACCATCACAGGGTCGACCACCACGTGGGCAGGTCGAAACCGATCCAACGCCCTGCATACCACCTCGACGACTGCCGACGAGTGAAGCATCCCGATCTTTACGGCATCAGCCCCCACGTCGCTCAACACCGCCTCAATCTGCCCCTCGATCACATCGAGCGGAATAGGGTGAACAGCCGTTACGCCCAACGTATTCTGCACCGTCACGGCTGTCACAGCCGACGCAGCGTAACATCCGCACGCCATAATTGTCTTTATGTCGGCCTGGATTCCGGCGCCACCGCAGGAGTCGCTGCCCGCTATTGTCAATACCCTCTTGTACTTCATATAATATCAAAAAAAAGCCCCCACCCCATTGGGGCAGGGGCTGATTACCATTAAGTTGTAGCCTCGCCGCGACTCGAACGCGAATCTAAAGTTTAGGAAACTTTCGTTCTATCCCTTGAACTACGAAGCCATTATCGAAAAATGTGGCGCACCAAAAATTTAGCGCGCCACAAATATAGTCAATTATTTTTTAATCTCCAACTCCTAGGGCTAGAATCCCCACGAAAGACCAATCGAGAAGGTGTGAGCTACCGCACGGTATTTACCCTCGAAGGTGTTGTCGATGTTTGAGGCTGCCTCTTTAGCAAGAGCTGTATATGCAGCTGCCTTTGCTGCATATGTTTCTGACGCTACTGGATCGGCTGCATACGCCTCTGCTGCAGCTGCATATGTCGTTGCACCTGTCGAATATGCCGAATAAGCTGTCCCCTGCAAAGCATCCAGCGATGAGTATGATCCATAACGATCGTGTTTAGCAGGTGAGATATATCCATAAGCTAGGTCAATCGAGAAGTTGCGGTTGCAGCTAAATGGCATTAGGCTAACTCCACAAGTGTAACCAATCTTGTTCATCGATGGTGTCTCAGGGGCAAAGTAGAGTGACGACACTGGACTCTCATCGAAATATATACCTGCGCGTGCTGTCAAGAACTCGCTCGCAAGATACTCAGCACCAAGACGATAGATGAATGTATTGCTATAATCCTTTGGAGAAGCGTTTAGATATGTATTTTCACCCTCGGTGAATGTGAAGTCGAGCGACTGGTATGTGCTCCAACCAACCATCTGCATCTCAGCCGAGATCTTCCACTGCTCCGTTGGGTAGTATGTAGCACCTACACTAAATGTAGAGGGTAGGGGCAACTCTGCAGCGAAAGTACCATTCTCCATAGTTGAGAGACCACCTGACAATAGATCCTCAATAGTATTTGTGCCATCATCATAGTAATTTACAGCTGTATCGCCTGCATCAACCTTCATCATCATCTTCGAGCGATATGATGCTCCGACGCTCCACTTGTCGCATATGTCATACATCAAACCGACGTTTACGCCAACTGCTAGATTTGCTCTACCATCCATATCGATTGAGGCGAGTGGTGTAGCACCGAGAGTTGCATAGCTACTAGTTTGAGTCAACGCTGCGATAGTCCCGTTCGAAAGGTCGCTCACCGGGAACAACGACTTCGACATCTCGACCTTACCCCACGAGATCATAAGACCTGCTCCGACAGAGAGTCTGCCATCGAACAACTTATACGAGATTGTTGGCTGAGCCGAATACGCCTGCAACGAGATGTCCTGAATGAGGTGAGCACCTGCCCAGCCATCGTTTCCCCAGTTCATCGACGAGCCGTATGGGGTGTTGAGGCTCAAACCGATCGCCAAATCGTCGTTGAGCTTATAGTTGAGATAGAGGTAGAGTGGTGTCGACAAACTGTTGTCCGACTCCTGCGATAGTGTGCCGTCGAGCGACTCCCACGTCGCAGTAGCTGCGATACCTGTGAAACCTGCTGCTACCGAAAACTTCTGCTCCTGGTGCGCTGCTGCCGCTGGATTGAACCACACAGACTCCGCGTCGAGCTTCTGCGAAACAGAGGTGTGAGCCATACCCAACTGCTTTGCACTGAGCGTATTTACCTGATAACCCTCAGCTGAGGCGTTTGTTACAACTGCCGCCGCTAGGGCTGCCAATAGAATAATTCTCTTCATAGTTAGTTGTTTGCTTCATAAAATTGTTGTGCCGACCTACTGCAAATAGACGCACTATTTGACAATAAATCGGCACAAAAGTAGAGCAAATAAATTTGTTCGCCAAATTTTTTAGTAACTAATTATCCTAAACTGCACATTTTTTCACACATTTAACCACTTATGACCTACTTTTGTCCTAAAGTTCCTTATACAAAATATAGTCTGGACGAATGAAATCTGTCCCCTCAATCACAAAGTCGCCCTCGCGCGCGATCTTCATCCCTTGGCGGAAGTAGAAATTGACCGCCTTGTTGTGTCGATTCACATTGAGCTCGACCCTACAGCTCTCGCCGCCACACATCTGTTTGACCTTAGCAAATGCATACTTTATCAGGATGTCGCCATACCCCTTGCCCTGCGACGAGGGGATAATATAGAGCTTTTCGAGGTGCACGAGTCGCTCTCCGTGTGGATCGAGCGAGAGGTATCCGATCGCCTCGCCTCGCTCATACAATATAAAATATAGCTGCCCCTCGTCGAACTGTCTCTCCAGACTCTCGATCGAGTACATATCATCGAACATCCACTCGACCTGCTCCGCCGCAACTATATCTTTATAGGTATCCCTGAAACTGTCGGCTGCGAGTTGGTGAATGATCTCCACGTCGCAGCGCGCAGCCTGAGCAATGCAGTGGTCGCTGTCGGATGTCGCCACACGTCGATACTCCTCGAACGTATAGGGATACTCATACTTCTCGCCCCTCTCGAAGTGCTCGCGGCTTACCACACTCCACTCCGACTCGCTCCACTCTGGGTACGATGTGTCGCCCTTGTAGTCGCGATGAACGCGCGTGAGGTAGAATCGGTCGGCAAGTGGCATCGACGCCTTGTATATCTCGGCACCGCCAATCACAAACACCTGATCTTTAGGACGAAACAGAGCAAACGCCTCCTCCAACGAGTGTACAACGCGGCACCCCTCAATCTCGATTTGCGAACGAGTTATGACTACATTTTCACGATTGGGAAGCGGACGCCCCAACGACTCGAAGGTCTTGCGACCCATCACCACAGGGTGTCCCGAGGTGATCGCCTTGAAGTGTCGCAGATCCTCTGATATGTGCCACAGAAGTCTGTTTTCGCCGCCGATAACCCTGTTCTGGGCGACAGCAACAATTACGTTTATCATATTCCTAGATATATTTTTTAGAACGACATTGGGGCTGAGATAGCTGGATGGGGATCATACCCCACCAACGTAAAGTCCTCATACTCGTAGTCGAAAATAGATTTGACATCGGCGTTGAGCACCATCTGTGGCAGCGCACGTGGCTCACGCGACAGCTGCTCGCCGACCTGCTCCAAGTGGTTGAGGTATAGGTGCGTATCTCCTAACGTATGGACAAACTCGCCAGCCTCCAGACCACATTCGCGCGCCATCATCATCACCAAGAGTGCGTATGAGGCGATGTTGAACGGCACCCCCAAGAATGTGTCGGCGCTGCGCTGATAGAGCTGACACGATAGTCGTCCGTTCGCCACATAGAACTGAAACATCACGTGGCAGGGTGGCAGCGCCATCGAGTCAACCTCCGCCACATTCCACGCCGAGACGATCATTCGGCGCGAGTTGGGCGAGTTCTTAATCATATCTAGCACGTCGCTGATCTGATCTATAACGCGTCCGTCGCCACACTCCCAGCTCCTCCACTGACGACCATATACGCTACCGAGGTCGCCAAATGCGTACCCCTCGATTGCCGACGGTGCAGCCTCCGCAGCAAGCCGCAGAAACTCCTCACGCTCAACAACATCCACGCCATTAGCGCCACACTGCTCTGTGTAGAATCTGTAGGCGTCGTTGTCCCAGATGTGAACTCCATTCTTGACGAGATACGAGATGTTGGTCTCGCCCCTCAAGAACCATAGTAGCTCATAGATTATACCCTTCAGAAAGACCCTCTTCGTGGTGAGCAGAGGAAACCCCTCGCTGAGGTCGAAACGCATCTGATGACCAAAAATGCTCTTAGTTCCAGTGCCTGTCCTGTCCCCCTTCACTGCGCCCTCATCGCGGATCTTAGTTAGTAGATCGAGATATTGTCTCATATTTTCAACTCCGTATTTTTGATATTATCCAAAGGGGGGATCTATACTCCCCTAAAACTCTCAAGTCGCATATTACCCTCGCTGTCGAGCGCCGCTACGTGTGGCTCTTCCGACCAGTCGTTGGTAAATAGCACCCTGAAGCCATCGCCCTGATAGTCAAACATCTGATGCAGATGACCGAAGATGTAGTAGTCGCAAGGCTCGGTCGCCTGATGCTCTGTCGCATATTCGATTAGCGAGCGTACGCCGTAGCCATCAATCGTATTGTGCCCCACCATCTTGCGATGTTTGCGCCTCGACTCCTCGCTCCACCAGTGACCAAACTTTAGCAGCAGATCGGGGTGAACGACTCTTGCGGCAGCGCGATAGACGAACTTCGAGTGGAAGAGTATGTTCATCAACCGCAGCGACCAGTTGCGCCCAAGTTTGAGATTGTCGCCGTGCGCAACGTGCACCCTCTTGCCTGCGAACTCAAATATTGTCGGTTTACGATAGATCTCCAAACCACACTCGTCGGCGAGGTAGTCGCCCAACCACATATCGTGATTTCCAGCCATAAATATCACCCTGACGCCTCGGTCTGTGAGCCTCGACAACGTCCCCAAAGTGCGCGTAAACCCCTTTGGTACAACGCGTTTATTCTCAAACCAGATGTCGAATATGTCGCCACACAACAAAATTGCCTCTGCATCCTCTGCCGCACGCTCCAGCCACTCGACGAACCTGCTCTCAGTCTCTCTAGCCACCGCCCTGCCGCCACCGCCAAGGTGTATGTCCGACGCAAAGTAATACATAGACTCTACTTGTTTATCTCGCGCCTAATAGCCGACACGAGCTCCTCACCAAAGAGGTCGCGCGCAACTATCTTACCACCCTTACTGATGAGGATGTTGGCAGGCAGCTGCGTTATGTTGTATGTTCCGAGAGTAGGCGAATTTGCCCCCATCAAGTCGCTGACAGAGATCCACGGCAGACGCTGATCCTGCACCGCACTAACCCACTGCGACTTAGACGTGTCGACACCTACTTGATAGATCTCGAATCCACGTGCGTGAAACTCCTTATATAGCTCCTTCAGCTCCGCATTTATGGGGTTGCTGCGTCCCGACTCCGCCGACCAGAAGTCGAGCAGAATGAGCGATCCCTCCAACGACGACAACTTAATCGTCTCGCCATACATATCCTTCATCGCCACCTCAGGATAGTTGCGATACTCGATCGAGTTGACAAGATTCTGTCGCAACTCCGCCGACTCCAGCGCCTTAGTTAGGAGGCTTAAGTATGGCGACCCCTCATAGTTGTGAGCCAAACTGTCGGCAACACTCCTCATATATATTATGTCGCTCGCCTCATTGAAGAGATGCGTGTCGCCAGGCAGACGCTGAAATATCGCATAGATCGACGCAAGGTTTCCCTTGTTGGTGACTATAAACTTCAGCTGCTCGCGCTTAATGTCGTTGTATAGTTTGTTGTACTCCTCGACGATCGTCTTTGTGTCGAGGTTATTGAGCTGCGCATCAGCATACCTCGAAGCCACCCTACGTAGTTCGTCGCTGCTGCGAGTGTAGGGTTGGTAGAAGTCGCGAAGGAGCTCCGACTCGCGCGAACCCTCGACTATATAGTTCTGCGAGAATCGTCCGATAGAGTTGATCGAGATCTTGTCGCCACGCATAGCGAGCAGAGGGATACGCTCCCAACCGCTACGCAACTCATAGAGCACGGGGCTCTCGTCGTCGCTCTTCACCTTTAGCTTAAACTCGCCGATCTCCGAGAGTTGAACTGAATCTATCACCTGTCGTTGTTCACCAGCACTGCTATGTTCCAAATAGATCATTGGCGAGTCAAATCCGATGATCTGCCCCTCGACAGTGAATGTGTTGCCACCACCGACACTAAATATGATAGTTGCAACGACAATTGCGGCAATAGCTGCTGCTAAAATATAACGATATAGCTTCATATTGTAAGTTATAGGTTCTGTCGATTATTAGGATTTCTGCGCTGCGCCCCCCCCTTTGCATAGTTTCTGTTCTGGTTCTGGGGGTTGTTGCTGTTGTTGCCGCCATTGTTGTGGTGGTGCTGCATCTTGCCACCTGCTCCACGCTGCTGACCACTCTTTGCGCCCTTGTTGTTTTTCGCCCCCTTCTGCTGATGTGCCGATTGGTTGTTTTTATAGTCGCTTCGGAGATTGTTTATAGCATCTTCGTCTATCTCGATAGAGCAATTAGCCATCTTTCGTATATCTTTTATGATCACTTCATTGTTGGGGTGCTCCTGGTTGAACTCGAAACTCTTGCTTCTCATATACCTCGCAATGTTGTCGACCGTACGCACCGCCGCCTCTTTGTCGCTCTCGTTCTCGAGCGAGCGGAGCATCTTAACCACATACTTGCCGTAGTGTTTGAAACCGATCCTGCTGCTGTTGTAGCTCAATCTTTTTGGCTTAGCCTCGATCACTTCACGCGTTGGCAGAGGGTATGGCGAATCTATATCTAACTCAAAATTAGCTATTATATATAGGTGATCCCACAGTTTGTGCGTAAAATCGGCGGTGTCGCGCAGTAGCGGATTGAGGTTTCCCATCACAGCAATAACTGCGTGCGCCTGTTTTGTTCGCTCCTCACGATCCTCAATATCCTTCAACGACTCCACCATCTCCTGTATGTGTCGACCATACTCAGGCAGCTGCAACTTTCGTCGAGTGTAGTTATAATTTTTCTCCATAATAAAATAAAAAGTATGTTATTCACAATCCTCCATTAAGACACAAAATAGCACCTCATCCTCCATCCACCCACACACTGCACGATTCTTGATTTGAGCCGAAAGTGATTAACTTCGTACAAAAGTAATAAATATTTCCTATTATATAAAGCTATGAGTAAAGTATTAATACTAGATCTATCAAAAAGTGTGCGAAAGAGCCTCTCCGAACTACTCCGCGCCGAAGAATACTCCGTAGTCGCTGCCGAGAACTACGATGAGGGCGAGAAAGTTGTCGTTGACTCCATCACTCAGCGCCAGCCGTTTTCGCTACTTCTTGTCAACGTCGACCAGATAGAGCTAACGGGGGCGCTCGCCTCACTTCCATTCATCGCGATCTCCGCAACTCCCTCTATAGAAGAGGCTATGGCGATGGCACGCCGTGGCGCAATCGACTATCTGTGTCGCCCGTTCGACATCAACAGATTGCTCAACGCCATCCGCCTAGCGCTCAGCTCACCCACTCCGACCGCTATCGCAGAGGAGTCGTACGCGGCGAAGCAACGAAACAGCTCCACCACCCCACATCGCCGCCGCGAGAGCAAGGCATCCTGTTGCGAGATGATCGGCGAGTCGGATCAGATCAAGTCTCTGCGCCACCTGATCGACAAAGTTGCACCCTCCGACGCCAGGGTTATGATCCTCGGCGAGAATGGCACAGGCAAGGAGCTCGTGGCGCGATATATCCACAACAAGAGCAACCGCCGCGACTCTCCATTCATCGAGGTCAACTGCGCAGCGATACCCTCCGAACTGATCGAGAGCGAACTATTCGGACACGAGAAGGGCGCATTCACCTCAGCAATAAAACGACGATGCGGAAAATTTGAACAAGCAAACGGAGGCACACTCTTCCTCGACGAGATAGGTGATATGTCGCTAGCCGCACAGGCAAAGGTTCTGCGAGCACTGCAGGAGCGCAAGATCTGCCGCGTAGGCAGCGACCACGACATCGACGTCAACGTACGCGTCATCGCCGCGACCAACAAAGATGTCAGGCACGAGATCGACCTTGGCAACTTCCGCGAGGATCTCTACCATCGCATCGGCGTCATAGTCGTCCGAGTCACACCCCTCCGCGACCGCTCCGAGGATATACCCCTACTGGTCAGACACTTCCTCAAACAGATCTGCCTCGAATATAAGATCGAGGCAAAGAGCATATCCAACGACGCAATAGATCTACTGAAGGGTATGCGCTGGAGTGGCAACATCCGCGAACTACGCAACGTAGTCGAACGCCTGATAATTCTCTCCGACGAGATGATCGAAGCGTCCGACGTAATAAGTTGTTGCGAGGAGTGCGAGGCGGTGTCGAGCTAGACTACTCTGCTAGCACCAACGACGCCGCACCGAGGATGGCGATGTTTCTGTCCTGTATTCCACTTGGGAGCAGATCAATCTTACCCTTGTAGACGAAGAGGATATTCTCCTCCATATACTTTCGCGTAGGCTCGAAGATCAGCTCTCCAGCCTTCGCCAAACCACCGAACAAGACAAACGCCTTGGGCGATGTGATGGCTGCGAGGTTGGCGAGTGCCAGACCCAACACCTCGCCCGTATATCTAAATATCTCAAGCGCCAACGGATCACCAGCTGCTGCTGCCTTCGAGATCAGCACCGAGTCGAAATCGTCATACGACACCTTGCGCAGAGGCGAGTCGCAGCGCATTGTCGCCATCAACTCAAACGCCGTACGCTTTATTCCTGTAGCCGATACGTAGCACTCCAAACATCCACGTTTGCCACAACCGCACTCGCGACCATTTGGTACAACCGTGATGTGTCCAGCCTCGCCAGCGAAACCGTCGTGACCATAGATAAGCTCCCCGTTGGCGACAAATCCAGAGCCAAGCCCCGTGCCGAGCGTAATCATAGCGAAGTCGTCGAGCCCACGACCATTACCAAACAACATCTCGCCGATCGTAGCGGCATTGGCGTCGTTGGTTATAAGTGCGCGCTTCAACGATGGTATAGCGCTCTGCAGGTCGTTGCATAGATAAAACATACGATCCGCCTCTGTCGCGTCATCGCCCTCTTTGAGCTTCCACAGATTCGCAGGCGACTCAATAGCTCCCGAGTGGAAGTTTGCGTTGGGCGCACCGATTCCCACACCCACCACGTCGCACTCTGCGTCGAGCAACGAGAGCAACCTCTGCATCTCCGCAGCTAAGTCCTCTACATATTGGGGGTATTGCGAGTAGTGCGGGTAGCTTTTAGTTGATATTCCGCCCTCCACTTGGATGTTTCCCTCCTCGTCGACCAATCCTACGACGGTGTTGATACCGCCAATGTCGATTCCAAATGCAATCTTTTTCATTCGTTCTATTTTTAATAAACTTTACTTTCTTAAACGCATCTACAATATATACATAATTAGCGAAGAAAACAAGAGAAGATCGAATATTTTTATCCATTAGTAGTAGTTATAGACTCCGCAGCCAATAAATAATGGATGGTTTTGATATATCTACACATTTTACCCCTCATTTTTGACGAACTTATAATTTATAGCCCTTTTTACTTTCGGATTTACATTTGAAATTATTTTAACAATTCTCAAACGAAATAATTGGTACAACTTTACCCCCTATACAATAATTTTGTAGCAGGGAAATAGCCAACAACGGTAATTTACAATAATACTATATTATATAAAAAGCAGTTTTATGAAGAGTCTAATCGAGAGTAAGGAGACGGTAAACAAGTGGATGGAGCGATTTGGAGTCCGATTCGGAGTCTACAAGAATGGAGAGTTCAACGATCAGTTGTTCCCATTCGACTCAATCCCCAGAATCATCACAAAGTCAGACTGGGAGGTGTTGGAAGAGGGTCTAATCCAACGAGTTAAGGCGTTAAATATGTTCCTCGACGACATCTACCACGACAAGAACATCGTTCGCGACGGAGTCATCCCCGAAGAGTTCATATATTCGGCGAAGGACTACCTACCGCAGTGCGAGGGAATCACCCCATCGCAGGGAGTCTACTCACACATATCGGGCATCGACCTAGTGCAGGCAAAGAGCGGCGAGTGGTATATCCTCGAAGATAACCTCCGTATCCCCTCTGGTGCATCCTATCCGATGATTGCGCGAACAATCTCTCGCAAGGTGTCGCCTCAGACATTCCAGTCCAACGCTATTGCCGACAACCGTAACTACTCCACTCTCCTCAAGGAGATGATGGACTACGTCAACGACGGACGAGGTCTCAACGTCATCCTCACCCCTGGTCGCTACAACTCGGCCTTCTTCGAGCACTCCTACCTAGCCGAGAAGATGGAGGCGGTGCTAGCATTCCCAGGCGACCTAGTTGTCGAGGATGACAAACTATACTACTATGGTCTCTACAACAAGAAGCAGCCCGTGGGTGCGTTGTATCGCCGAATCTCCGACGAGTACCTCGACCCTATGAGTTTCGAGCCATCGTCAGTGCTGGGTGTTCCCAACTTGATGCAGGCATATGCGAAGGGGAATGTAGCGATCATCAACGCTCCAGGCAACGGTGTTGCCGACGACAAGGGCACCTACTACTTCGTGCCGATGATGATAAAGTACTACCTCAACGAGGATCCTATTCTCCAGAACGCACCGACATATCTACCCTACTACGAGGAGGATTACAACTACATATTGGCAAACATCACGAAGCTCGTAATCAAGGATGTGAGCGAGGCAGGAGGCTATGGCGTCGTCTTTGGACGCGACCTCACACCCGAGAAGTTGGAGGAGTTGAAGCAGCTCATCATCGATCAGCCACGCCGTTGGATCGCGCAGGAGATCATCGACTTCAAGGATCTCGAACTATTGGAGGACGACGGCACCACGATCGAGCGCAAGGCAGACCTCAGAGCCTTCGTCATCCAGGGTGAGCAGACCAAGGTGTGGCACAGCGGCTTGACTCGATTCTCGCGTGTCGAGGGTTCGTTCATTGTCAACTCGTCGCAGGGTGGTGGATTCAAGGATACTTGGGTAATGACCGAGTAGTGTTTGTTATAGTTGAGTAAAGATAAGGGGGAGGCAACTCTCCATAAAAAAAGTATATAATATGGTATGTAATGTAATAACTGCCGACAAGGCAAATCGTCTCTTCTGGTTGGGTCGCTATGCGGAGAGAGTATATATAAGTATGCACCTACTTCGTCGCTACTACGACCAGGTATTGGATGGCGATCGTGCCAACTTCAAGGAGTACTACAGATGTTTGGGGGTCAACACCACAGGACACGACGAGGAGAGTGAGGCGTGTCAGCTATCGCAGCTCTACGACCACAGCAACATCTGCTCTATAGCATCGAGCCTGGATGGAGCAAACGACAATGGTGTCGTTCTGCGCCGCGACATCAAGAGCGAGTCGTTGTCATACATCCAGCTGTCGCGTTCACTGATCGACCAGTGCAGCGCCATCAGCGAGATGAACATCACCCACCTGCAGCCCATCACCGACTATATGTTGGCGTTCTTCGGCTCTGTAGACGAGAGGGTCTTTGACGAGCGCGTACGCAACTTCCTGAAGGTTGGTCGCTTCGTCGAGAACATCGAACTCCACATCCGTTTCAGCTACCCCCACTTCCGTGTCGAGGAGGTATTCTTGAGTCTCAAAGAGGCGATCAAGAGGAGTGGTGCAATTGTCGACGACGTTGCACTCAACAGCCTCGACGATATGTTGAAGGAGGAGAGCTACAAACCCGAGGACGACATCTATCGACAGAGAGCTCTTGGCTACCTAAATCGTTTAGTGATGATTTAAGGAGATCGTATGAAGAGGAGATACAGATATAGCTACCAGACCATCGAGCGATATGACTCGATGGTTACGAACTACCATTTCCAGCTGCGCTGTACCCCCTACGCACACCCATTCCAGAGACTCATTAGCTCACAACTACAACTTCTCTCGGGGGTCAACGTATGTAGTTCTGTCGACACATTTGGCAACACCATCGACTACGGCACCCTCCGCGAACCGCACGACCTATTTGTTGTGTCGGCAAACGGAGTGGTGGAGTGCGACGACTATATGATCGAGGATTCGACACCGTCGCATCTCTATCGCACGCCGACACGCCTGACCGCCATCTCTCCCGAACTATCGAAGCTCAACCTAAGTTGCATCACTAGCGGCACTTCGAGAGATGTAGCCGAGCTTCTGTCGCACGCCATCTTCCGCCATATGAGCTACACCCCCTGCGCAACAACCGTCACGACCACTGCTGCCGAGAGTTTCACGCTCACCGAGGGTGTATGTCAAGATTTTTCTCACATTTTGATTGCACTATGCCGCGAAAGAGCTATCTTTGTACGCTACGTAGTGGGATACGTGATAGGAACTGGCGAGACACACGCGTGGGTCGAGGTGTGGAGCGATGGAGTATGGTATGGCATCGACCCTACGCACGACAAGATGATCGAGGGCGCCGATGGCTACATCAAGGTGGCGCACGGACGCGACGCTGCCGACTGCTCCGTAGTGCGAGGGATGCGACAAGGGATAACATCGAACACGACGCAGATCCGCGTTATGGTCGAGGAGATGAGATAGAACACAAGAAAACTACTATAAATAATTATGATAAAAGAGGTAATATCAGTCGCGATGCCGCTAGACGAGAGGGTCATCATTCGCAAGAATGTGATCACGTCGGGCGATTCACCACTGCGAGTATGCATCGTCACAGGTACCCACGGCGACGAGCTGGAGGGACAGTACGTATGTTTTAAGATGGCGAACCTACTTCGCGACAATCTCGACAAGCTCAACGGCACTGTCGAGATCTACCCTGCACTTAATCCACTTGGCGTCGACACAATGTCGCGCGGTATTCCTGGGTTCGACCTCGATATGAATCGTATCTTCCCTGGCGACAAGAATGGAGTGATGGCAGAGAGCATTGCCTACGCTATATTGGAGGATCTGAAGGGTGCGAATATGGTTATCGACATCCACTCAAGCAACATATTTTTGAGGGAGATGCCGCAGATCCGCATCAACGAGGCGTCGGCGTCGACACTCGTTCCGCAGGCGCGACTCTTGGGTGTCGACTTCATCTGGGTTCACGAGGCGGCGACTGTGTTGGAGGCTACATTGGCACACTCGCTCAACTCGACAGGCACACCCTGCTTGGTTGTCGAGATGGGTGTTGGAATGCGCGTCAACCACAAGTTGGGCGACACACTCGTCGAGGGTATCTTGAACCTCCTTGCCGACAGAGGTATGTGGAGCGGCGAGGTGGATCGTTCGCGCCTAGCAGAGGGTATCCTCTCGGAGGGCGACCAGGTGACATTCCTCAATGCCGAGGCGTCGGGCGTGTTCCTTACACACCACAAGACGGCGATGATGGTCAAAGAGGGCGAGGAGATCGGTATCATAGCCGACCCACTGACGGGCGACACACTACACAGAGTCATCTCGCCCGTCAATGGCTACCTATTCACGCTGAGAGCCTACCCCGTTGTCTACGACGGATCGCTGCTAGCACGCATACACCACCTTTAACCAACGACAGATCCCACGATGAAAAAAGAGATACTATATACAATGAAGTCGCCCTACCGCGACGATTTCAACATCTACGGCTACCGATTTGGCTCAGGCAAGAGGTCGCTAGCGATAGTTGGAGCTATCCGCGGCGACGAGATCCAACAGCAATACACCTGCGCCACACTAATCAAGCTCCTCTCCGAGATGGAGAGTGCAGGGTCGCTCGTTCCCGACTACGAGATCCTCGTGATCCCCTCGGCGAACCCCTTCTCGATGAACATCGGCAAACGCTTCTGGTCGATGGACAACACCGACATCAACCGTATGTTCCCTGGCTACGACAAGGGCGAGACGACGCAGCGCATTGCTGCGACACTCTTCGACTGCGTCAAGGAGTTTAAGTATGGTGTTCAGTTGGCGAGCTACTACATCCCAGGTGAGTTCGTTCCCCACGTCAGGATGCTCGACACAGGCTATCAGAACGAGAAGGTGGCAAAGTACTTCGGAATGCCGTATGTCTACGAGAAGAGCGTCACACCCTACGACACTGCCCTACTCAACTACAACTGGCAGATATGGGGCACCAAGGCGTTCTCGATCTACACGGGTCACACCGACAAGTTGCTGGAGGGGTGCGTTGATAGCGCCGTAGAGGCACTTCTACGCTTTATGGTCAACGTCGGAATTGCGACGACCTCCGTCCGCCCAGGCTTCCTGTCGGAGAAGATCACCAATGCCGACCTAGTAGTTGTAAAGACGACTACCTCAGGCTTCTTGAGCAAGAAGAGGGTGGCGCAAGATAGCGTCCGCGCAGGCGACCTACTTGCCGAAGTTGTCGACCCCTACGACGCCTCGATCCGCGAGATGATCTTCGCCCCCGTCAATGGCGTGGTGTTCTTCAACCAGGAGAAACCACTCGTGATCGAGGGTGCCAAGGTATTCGAGATCGTCGAGGAGAAGATCGTCTAGCCACACAATAACAGAACCACACAATAATGGGGTGTCTCCGAATCTCGGAAACACCCCATCATTATATATCTATATAACCGCTCTATCCCTACTCGAACACAAGCGCGTCGACGCAGAAGTAGAATGGCGCATAGTCGTCGTTGCAGCTAGCGGCAAATGTGATATAGCTCACATCGTCGAAGCTCGCAAGGTTAACAGCCAACCACTCAGCGTTGATGTTGAAATCCTCGTCGGCTAGATTGGCAGATGTAGATGCAACAACCTCATCCGCAGCATTATATCCTGTGATGTAGACCGTGAATGTGTAGTCTGTGATAGGTGTAGTCACATCAGTATAGTAGTCATAACTCTCAGATCTCTTGCAGTAGCTAGCGAGAATCGAAGCAGGCGCAACAGAGATTGTAGAGAGGTTCTTAGGCTCGTTGAACACGATTGTGGGCGATCCGTCCCAAGAAGAGTAGTAGCAGAGTGCGAACGCTCCGTCGCCATCGGCATCCGTCGACGCATATGCAGAGAACTCATACGCATAGTTTGCATCGCCTGCTTCACTCTCTACCTCAACCTCAGTAGCGAAGTTTGTAGAGACAGCAAAATTATACCAATACCCTCCAGAACTTGCACTATATCCAGCAATGTAGCCAGCCTGGTTGTCGTTCGAGCCGAATATAACAACGCCATCGTATAATTCATCAGTAGAGATATAAACTCCTTCAAAAGCTTCACCTGCCCAATTCGTGTAGCTACCAAGCACGATCTCGTCCCCGCTAGCACTAGTGTAGTTGATAGATGGAGTTGGAGTTGGAGTTGGAGTAGTTGATCCACCCTGCTCTGTGCCGTCGCCGCCCTCGCCGTTACCTGTAAATGTGTCGTCCGCCTCCTCACAAGAGATTACCGAAAATGCTACCGAAAATAGGGTTAGCAGTGTAAAAATGTTCTTCATTGTTATAGTTTGTTATTTTGCATTTTTCGACCAACAATGCAAACCACACCTCCAGATTACTTCGGTAGCGTACCAATTTGCGTTAGCCGATGCAAATATAACAAAAATATCAGAACGCAACAAATTTTCTCAAATAAAATTCGCACACCTACTTCACGAGTCTCTCAATCACCTCTCTCAGATGGGTTTGGCTCACGTGCGTATAGATCTCTGTTGTAGTTATACTCTCGTGCCCCAGCATCTCCTGCACAGCCCTTATGGACGCCCCACCCTCCAGGAGGTGTGTGGCGAATGAGTGGCGAAATGTATGTGGGCTCACCCTCTGTGTCACCCCTGCGGCAGCGGCAGCACCTCTCACTATCGTGAAGACCATTACGCGAGTGAGTCCGCGCCCCCGATTGTTGAGAAAGAGCGTCTCGACACTACTCCCCTCGCCCCCCCGACATTCGAGGTATTGCTCCACGCGTCGACGCGCAACGCTACTGAGCGGAACGAGTCTCTGCTTCTCCCCCTTACCCACTACGCGCAGATACCCTTCACCAAAGAAGATGTCGTCAAGCCGTAGCGACGTAAGCTCCGACACGCGCAAGCCACAGGAGTAGAGCATCTCGACAATCGCACGATCCCTCACCCCCTTTGTTGTGGAGGGCTCTATCGCCTCGATTATGCGGTCGATCTCCTCGACACTCAGCAGATCGGGCAGGTGGCGTGCGAGCTGTGGCGATGTGACGAACTCGGCAGGTGAGTTGTCTATCTCGCGCTCAACGACGAGGTAGTCGAAGAATGACTTTATGCTCGATAGCTGCCGAGCCGCCGAACTACTGCGCAATCCAACCTCGTATAGTTCAACCATATACGCCTCGACATTGGCACGCTCCACCTCGTAGGGTGCGACATTGAATCGTCCGACAACGAACTCGCCGAAACTCTCCACGTCGCGCATATATCCGTCGAGCGTATTTGCCGACAGCGAGCGCTCGAAACGGATGTAGGTCGAAAAACCTTTAAGAAATTTCTGCCATATATGTGTGTTCTCTGCCATAGTTTTACTACCTTTGTTGGGGGGATCACGCAGATCCTCTACAAAGATAGTAAAATATGGATTACGTAGAGTTAAATATCCCGATAAACTCACTCGAAGAGGGTGAGATATTGATGGCAGAGCTAGCCGACTACCCTTTTGAGAGCTTCGAGAACGAGGGGAGCAGACTACTGAAGGGCTACATCCCACAGGATAAGCTTGCGGACTGCAAGGGCGAGGTGGACGAACTTCTTGCGCGCTACAACGTCGCAGGCGCACGCTTCATCTCGATCGAGACACAGAACTGGAACGCACAGTGGGAGTCGAACTTCGAGCGTGTGGAGGTGGGCAACCGACTGCTCATACGCGCCCCATTCCACGATGCCGACCCCCGATTTGAGCAGGAGGTCGTCATTATGCCGAAGATGTCGTTTGGCACAGGTCATCACGCGACCACCCACCTTATGGCGGAGTGGACGATGGATCTAGGGGCTGAGGGTGTGGTGACAGATGCACGCGTACTCGATATGGGTAGCGGCACTGGTGTACTCGCCATAGTTGCCGCGAAGTGCGGTGCAGTCTCTGTAGACGCTGTCGACATCGACGAGTGGGCAGACGAGAATTGCCGCGAGAACATCGTCGTCAATGGTGTCGAGAGCATAGTAACCCCTCTGCTGGGCGACATATCGAGGGTCGAAGGGAGACTCTACAACCTCATCCTTGCCAACATCAATCGCAACATATTGGTGGGCGATATGGCGCGCTACACAGCAGCGATGGAGTCGGGCGCAGTGTTGCTTATGAGTGGATTCCTTGAGCAGGATGTGGAGATCTTGCGCCGCCGAGCCGCCGAGGTAGGGCTGACCCCCATAGGCGAACGAGTTCGCAACGGCTGGGTCTCGATGCGTGTCGAGAAGCGATAAACATACCTATTTAATATAGCGTGGCACAGAGCGGACTAAAGAGTTACAAGGGGCGAGGCGTAGTCCTCAACACCCTCAAATATGGCGAAAACTCGATGATCGTCCACCTCCTCACCGACGTTGGTGGACGAGAGAGTTTCATCGTGCAGGGGGTGAGGAGCAGTCGTGGCAGAGGCTCGAAGGCAGCACTCTTTCAGCCCCTATTTGCGATAGAGTTTGAGGGGCTTATGTCGTCGCGCACGGAGCTACACAAGTTCCGCGAGGTGCGGAGTGGCATCACACTGAGGCGTACACCGTTCGACATTCGCCGCTCCACGATTTCGCTCTTCATCGCAGAGGTTCTCTACCGTCTAGTGAAGGAGTCGGGGCGCAACGATTCGCTCTTCGAGAGGGTGTGGAGCGCAATAGAGTCGCTCGACACGATCGAAGATGGGGTGTCGAACTTTCACCTCTGGTTTCTCGCCAATCTCAGCCGCGAGCTAGGTTTCACGCCCGACGACAACTACCGCAGTGGCGCGTGGTTCGACATCCGCGAAGGCTCCTACACCCCGTTCAAGCCCACTGGAGGCTACGCGATGTCACAGAACCAGTCGCAGCTGCTCAACCAGATGATGACAATAGGGGTGGCAGAACTCGGCACGATCGAACTGAGCCGCGAACAGAGGGTCGCACTACTAGAGGCGCTGCTTAACTACTACGGCTACCACCTCGACGCAATAAATACAGTACAATCAATCGCGATACTTCGCGAGCTCTTCTAGCTGAGGATTTCACACACACAAATACAAAATTGACGATGAAGATAGGATTCGACGCCAAGCGTGCAAACGCCAACAACACAGGTCTGGGCAACTACAGTCGCTTCGTAATCAGCGCATTAGCCGAGTACGCAACCAGCAACTGCTACCAACTCTACATCCCCAAACGCAAGGAGAACCGCGAGTACGACCAGCTCTACCGCGACTTCCCGACCCTCATCGAGGAGCGCCTACCCTCGACGTCGCTGTGGCGCACGCTGAGCGCTCTGTGGCGCACGCTGACCATAAAGAGCGACCTCGAACGCGAGGGTGTCGAGATATTCCACGGATTGAGCAACGAGATCCCCGTGGGGCTCGACGACAGCTCCGTGCAGAGCATCGTGACGATCCACGACCTCATCTTCCTGCGCTATCCGTCGTTCTACAAGCCGATGGATCGGTGGATCTACGACCTGAAATTTCGCTACGCCTGCCAACACTCCGACCACATAATCGCCGTCAGCGAACGCACGAAGCTCGACATCGTGGAGCTCTACGGGATCGAACCTGCTCGCATATCTGTGATCTACCAAGGGTGCGCCCCCCACTTCGCAGAGCCTCAGTCGGCGGAGCGACAGCGAGAGGTGCGGACAAAGTACTCTCTGCCTGATCGTTACATCCTCAACGTCGGCACACTAGAGGAGCGCAAGAATCTGCTCCTCTGCGTCAAGTCGCTGGAGTCGCTGCCCGAGGATATTCACCTCGTTGCGGTGGGTCGCGCCACACCCTACTCCGAGGAGGTTATGCGATACGCCGAGTGGAAGGGGCTGAGCAGCCGAATCACGCTACTCCACAAGTGCCAATATGTCGACCTCCCCGTAGTCTACAGTGCAGCCGAAGTATTCCTCTACCCATCGCTCTACGAGGGTTTTGGCATCCCCATCATCGAGGCTCTGAACGGCGGAATCCCAGTTGTAGCAGCAACAGGGTCGTGCCTAGAGGAGGCTGGAGGCGACGCCGCGACATATGTAGCCCCCGACGACGACAAGGCGTGTGCCGCAGCTGTAGCGCACTTCATCGAGGATCGAGACTACCGCGAGGAGTCGATCGCAAAGGGTCGTGAGTATGTAAAAAGATTCTCGAAAGAGCTGATAGCAAACGAAATTGAGAGCCTCTACAAGGAGATTTTATCGCGCCAGAATCCGTAGAGTGTAGGTCGCGTAAGTCCGTGACAACCAAATGGATAGTGCCCATTGATACGCTGCAAACCCATCGTAGGATTTGTGTCGATCGAGAAGTTCAGAGCCTCATAGTAGCTCGGATATTTGAAGTCGCGCGGCACAAGTGCCCAGAACACATCCTCATTGTTGAGGTAGTGCTCCGACGAGCACATCACCTCGATCTTGTCGCGATACTTAACACACGCCTCGCGGAAGCGGTCGACACGACGTAGCGAGAGCCCACCGTTGCCGACGCGCCCAAATAGATCCTGCTTCATAAACCCCTTCTTCTTGCGGTGAAAGAGGATGCGCAGATCGAGATAGAGCCCCATCCAAAATCCATCATACTTAGGCTTCTTGCTCCACGGCGCACCGATGTAGTCGTAGCCGCGCGCGACCCAGTATGTGAGCTCGTCGCGGAATATGTAGACATCGGTCTGGCAGATCAAGATGTAGTCGACGTCGGCGAAACGCGCATAGAACTCCTCCGAGAGCATCATTCTGTTGTATCCAGCGACTCCGTTTCTTCGTCCGAGCCACACCGCAGGGACACGAACGATCTCATACTTGTCAATATTGAACTGCCCTCGCATCGTGTCGACATTGAGACCCTCGGGCATCAACAACACCACCCTCTGATTCGCCAACACCCTGAGGTTATGGCGCAACAATTTCGCCTCCAAGTCGGGGAGGCGTTCGCGGTATAGCGGTATGACGACCTTTACGCTCTGAATCATCTCGTGTTATCTATCGTGTAGTATATATTTATAGTATATATCAAATAATGTATCTTCTCACAGCCTCTGCAATCTTCTCGCCATCGAGTGCTGCCGAGATAATTCCACCTGCATAACCTGCGCCCTCGCCCGAGGGGAACAGCCCATCGTGCGTGACGTGCATCAACGTCTCAGGATCGCGTGGCACCCTCACGGGCGACGACGTACGCGACTCTACACCTACCACCAACGCCTCGTTAGATGTAAATCCCTTCATCCTCCGTCCAAACTCCGTGATACCACCCCTCAGCGCGTCGCCTATGAATGGGGGCAGCCACTGATCGAGCCTCGACGAGACGACACCAGGTATGTAGGAGGTAGATGGTAACGACGCACTAGCCTTGCCACCGACAAAGTCGCCCACGCACTGCGCAGGTGCCACCTGTCTGTCGCCGCCGTTGCGACGTGCCAACCTCTCGAACTCTCGCTGAAACTTCAACCCTGCCAACTCACCCCACCTCTCGCGCAAGGGTGCAATATCCTCTAGTCGCACCTCCGTGACGATACCCGAGTTAGCATATCTCGAACCACGACTACTGGGCGACATACCATTCACCACACTCTCCGTCTCGTGAGTCATAGCTGGCACAATGAAGCCTCCTGGACACATACAGAACGAGTAGACACCACGCCCCCTCTGCTGGCTCACCAGCGAGTAGCTCGCAGCAGGTAGATACTCACCCCTCGACTCGCAGTGATACTGTATCGAGTCGATCAGAACCTGCGGATGCTCAATCCTCACGCCCATAGCAAATGGTTTCGCCTCGATGCGCACACCAGCGCTGTGCAACATCTCATATATATCCCCTGCCGAGTGCCCTGCAGCCAAAATAACTGCCGCACCCTCAATTAGCTCCTCTCCGCAGAACACACCCTTCACACGCCCCTGGGCGATCTTCAGATCCGTCACCTTGCGACCAAATAGCACCTCGCCTCCACAATCAAGAATGCGCTGGCGAATGTTACTCATAATGCGAGGCAGACGATCTGTCCCAATGTGTGGATGCGCCTCGAAGAGTATCTCGGGCGCGGCACCGTGAAACACCAACGTCTCAAGCGCCTTGCGATAGTCACCCCTCTTCTTAGATCGCGTAAACAACTTACCATCGGAGAATGTACCTGCGCCTCCCTCGCCAAATGCGTAGTTCGAGTCGGGGTCGATAGCCCCCCCTCGATTGATCTGCGCCACGTCGACCTTGCGAGCCGAAACGTCGCGCCCCCTCTCCAACACAATAGGTCGCAGCCCAAGCTCAATGAGCCTCAACGCCGCAAACAACCCGGCAGGACCCGACCCCACGACAATAACCTCCGTCGCAGCTGCCACGTCGGGATAGTCGAAGTGAATCTTGTCTGGCTCACCCTCGCCGTCGACATATAGTTCGAGCGTGAGGTTAACCTTGGGCGCACGCTGGCGCGCGTCAATCGAGCGCTTCACAACGCGTACCAACGCCACACACTCACGCCTAACATTTAGTTTGCGCGCTGCGAGCGTCGTATATAGTTCTGTGTCAGCCGCCTGCTTGGGCGAGAGCTGAATCGTAATCTTCTCTGGCATATCCGCAAAGATACCATTTTTTTCGAGTATTCCAAAATTATATCACACTTCACCTGGGAAAACACACGAAAAAAATCGGGGACTGCGACATCGCACTTGCAAACTCAATCTACAATATGCAATATTACAAAGCCTTAATACTCGCAATAATAGGTGAAAGGGACGAAGTCCCCCCAAACCCTACTTATCAAGTGCGTCCGCGATAGTCCCTTGCACTCTACGAGCAAAATCCTGAGCGCTTTCGCCTGGGTTGGATCTCATCATTGGCAGATACTCGACCTCGATTTTGTTCCACATTCGAGGTAGTGGCAACGCTCCCATTCGAGCATTTTCAGCGCCACGTATTGCCACTGGGACCACCCCTATGTCGAGTGTCTGGCTGAGTATTGCGAAGCTCTCTTTGAAGTCGCCCATATCGCCCCCTTTCTTGCGTGTACCCTCGGGGAATATCACTATGTTGTTGCCACGCAGGAGAACCTCGCACATCTGCTGCATCGACTCCTTAACGTTGGTGTGCACGTTCATCAATATGATGTTGTTGTGTTTCGCCATAAACTGTTTGAATCCCCCCTGGAAGTGCTTATCCTTGGCGAAGAAGAATGTGTTGTGCACATTGCGCCAGCTCATCGGCGTAGTCACGAATGCACCATCCAGACCACTCCTGTGGTTTCCCACGAAGAGGACAGGTGCGTTGGGGATATTCTCGCGCCCCTTCGAGTGGAAGCGATAGAATATGTTGAATATAAGCCACAATTTCGTGTGAACTAGCCACCCGAGGAATCCGCTCTTCGGGAGTTTCACATCTCCCTTGCCGCTCCTGAGTATCTCGCTCCAGCTCACATCACCCTCCTGGAGTGTTGTCGAGCTGGAGTTCTCCTCCACATATGCCGACAGCAGGTTGAGTGTCGACAGTTCGCTCAGCTGCGTCTCTGTAACAACCACCCCGAAGCTCTCCTCGATGTAGGATATGAGCGACACACGCCCCAACGAGTCGAGTGCAAGGTCGATCTCGAAGTGTGAGTCGCCATTTGCATACTCGCCCGTCTGCTCGTCGACGAATGCTTTGAGCAGCTTGAACACCTCCGAACGATCCGACACATCTTCGCGTCTCACCTCCTCGCGCTCGCCAATCATCTGCGAAAGTTTGAATCGCTGAATCTTGCCCAGGCGGGTTTTGGGCAGCTCGCGCGACGACACTTGGTATCGCATAATGCGCTTGTACCCTGCCGCCTCCTTGTTGTATGCCTCGACCTCGGCGCGTATAGCCTCCTCCATCGTGCTCTGAGTGTCGGCTCTCACAGCCGCGAGATCTGGATAGACTATCGCCTGCAATATGTCGTCGTGGAGCAGAACCCCAATCTCCTTAATCGCCGACGAGCTCTGCGTAATCTCGTTCTCTATCGACGCAGGGTTTATGTTTTTGCCGTTTGGCGTCACTATTATCTCTTTGATGCGTCCCGTGATCTGTATTCCATACCTGTCGTCGTATATCGCCGTGTCACCCGTGTGCAACCACCCTTCGCGCATAACCTGCGCCGTCTCCTCCTCGCGATTGTAGTACCCCTTCATCACGTTGGAACCCCTCACGCAGATCTCGCCGCTCTCCTCGATCTTGTACTCACACCCTGGCAACATTCGTCCGCAGTAACCCACCTTGCGCTCTCCAGGACGTGTAAAGGAGATCATCGGCGCACACTCCGTCATACCATACCCCTCAAGTACATAGAACCCGAGGTTCTTGAATATGTTACCCGTTTCAATAGGCAACGCCGCACCGCCCGAGACGAAGAACTTCATCTCGCCACCGAACATATCGTGCGCCGTCTTAAAGATCTTTTTCGAGAGTGCCTCCGACCCTATGAGCGTACACAATCCATAGAGCATCTTCGCCACAATGTTGCCGTTTATCTTTGTCATAATACCCTTCGCAAAGGTCTCGTAGAGACGCGGTACACCGATCATAATCGTAATCTTACCCCTCTGGAGCGTCGATAGTATCGACTCTGGCGTTAGCGTCTCGACTATATAGATCTGCCCACCCCTATAGAGCGGTGCGAGTATAGCCCCGGCATATGGCAGAATGTGGTGTATGGGGAGTAGCAACAGCACCCTCGACTCCTCGTTGAATATGTTGGCGAAGTTAGCCACAGCATCTACGTTGTACCACAAGTTTGCGTAGGTCAACATCACCCCCTTCGGAGATCCCGTTGTGCCCGAGGTGTAGATTATCGTCATCACATCATCCGCCGCACCAGGCATAATCGTCGTCGGCTCCAACTCACCAACCCCTGCAGCATCTATGTCGTCGCAGGTGAAGATGTGGGGCTTATACTCTGCGTCACCAACCAGCGCAACACACTCCTCAACCGCATCACGATTCTCCGCCATAGCGTAGATCAGCTGCGGTCGCGAGTCGTTAATCATATAAGCCAGCTCCTTGGCGGTCGACTGCACATCGACAGGGATTGTTATCGCCCCAATTCTGAAGGTTGCGTAGAGCGCAATTATCGCCTCGGGCGAGTTCTTCGACACGAGCATAATACGCTCCACCTTAGTGGGGCAGCTAGCGGTGTAGTAGTTGGCGTAGAGCTGCGAATATTGCAACAGATCTGTATATGTAATCGAGCGATCGCCAATAAATATCGCCTTTTTATTGTAATTCTTTACAAGTAGTTCAAACATAATATTTGTGGGTTTGGTAGTTGGTTTATCCTATTTGGAGTAGACTTATGATGTGGGCACGGCACTAATCCCTGCGCCCCATCAATATCATAACGTAGTAGAGGAGTGTCGCCACCGCCGAGAGTGCCGCGACAAGATATGTCCTCGCAGCCCACGATAGCGCCTCATCCGCCTGTTTGAGAGCCACGCCGTTCGCTACGCCCGACTCCTCCATCCACGCCAACGCACGGCTAGAGGCGTTATACTCGACAGGTAGTGTCACGAGCGAAAACAGCGCCGACATAGCTATCATACCGATTCCAACCCAGCAGATAGCCTCACCAATACCCGACGATATGAGCAACATACCAGCGATAATGACCCACGTAGCCATCCTCGACGAGAAGCTGACGACAGGGACAAGAGCCGATCGCATCACAAGGGGCGCATAGGCTCGCGCGTGCTGTACAGCGTGTCCACACTCGTGGCAGGCTACAGCTACGGCGGCGACGCTACGACTTGCGTAGACGCTGTCGCTGAGGTTAACAGTCATATTGCGAGGGTCGAAGTGGTCGGTCAGCGAACCTGCGACGCTCACCACCCTCACGTTGAGGATGTTGTTGTCGCGCAACATCGCCTCCGCCGCCTCGCGTCCGCTCATACCATTTGGCGATGGAACCTTCGAGTACTTCTCAAAGACCGATTTCAGCCGCCACTGAACGAGGAAGCCGACGATCGCGATAGCTATCATCAGAAAAAAAGCCGACGACGATGTGAATTGTGAGTAACCATCCGCCGCACCACTCGAGTAGGCGCTGTGGCTACCAAACTGCAATATCTGAAAAATCATAATATTCATTAATTTAATTTGTTAATTATCAACCAATTACCTACAATATATCGTATTATACGTGCGTTATATTGCGGAGTAAATGTCAAAATTAGAAAAAAAAGTGTTATTTTGCACTAAATTTTAATACAAAATGGCAAAATGGGTGGAATTTTTCATCGCAGAGCGCACATCACAGTGTGTGTCGAGAGGCGATGAGGCGAACGAGAATCGCTCCTCAGAGGGGGCGATGATCTCTCGTGTCGCGACCCTTGCCGTTGCGCTGAGTGTTGCGGTGATGATCGTCTCGCTTGCCGTGATCTTCGGCTTTCGCAGCGAGGTCTACTCACACCTCACCTCCAACTCGGGCGATATAGTAGTCGCCTCGTCGATTAGAGCCAACAGCCTCGGGAGCTACCCCATAACCAGGAGCGACGCGATAGCCGAAATTGCGAGCGACGCAGCCTCGCAGTATGGCACATCGACCACTCGCACCGACGCCTACGCTCTGCGAGGTGTAGTCCTCCGCAGCGACGAGGGGATCGAGGGGTGTCTGCTGAAAGGTGTTGAGTCCACCGACGACTCACCGCGCAATCGCAACGCCACCATATCTAGCGAGTTAGCCTCCGAGCTATCCCTCTCCGTGGGCGACAAGTTGGAGCTCCTCGCAACCCTCGACAATGGCGAGATACGACGCGACCTCTACCGCGTAGGGGCGATCGAAGAGGTTAGTAGCGGCGAACGCACCGTCATAACGACAGACCTTCGCAACGTCCAGCGCCTCAACGGCTGGAGCGAGGATGAGGTGTCGGGCTACGACATATCGCTATCAGATCCAAAGAGAGGGGTCGAGATAGCCAACCAGATCAATGTAGAGATGCTCTACAGCGACTCGCCACACCTCTCGCAGGTCGCAGCATACGCCACCGAGGAGCTCTACCCTGCGCTCTTCGACTGGCTGGCGGCGCTCGATCTCAATGGCGTGGTGATAATCTCGATTATGGTCGTCGTGGCGATCTTCAACATCATCACGGCGCTGCTGATCCTCGTGCTCGAACGTATGCAGATGATCGGGACACTCAAGGCTTTGGGGATGAACAACGGCTCGCTGCGGAGGATATTCCTGCTACGAGCGGCGAAGATTGCGCTCTGGGGGTTGGCGTGGGGCAATGGCGTGGGCATAGCGCTATCGCTCGTTCAGCAGCACTTCAGGGTGGTGAAGCTCGACGCCACAGGCTACCTGCTATCGAGCGTACCGATCGAGCTTGGGGCGGGGTGGATAGTGCTCCTCAACCTCGGCGTAGTGGTTGCTATAGTGGCTGTTGTCAGCCTGCCGACTCGGATCGTCGGATCGATAGAGCCCCACGAGGCGATAAGATTTCAGTGACAAGCGCAGCATAGCAAGAAGTAAGATAAATCATAGATTAGGACAGAAAGATAAAGTAGATGAAACCATACAACAAAAAGGGCACAACCAAAGGCGAAGAGGTTCGCGATATGTTCAACACGATCGCCCCCGCCTACGATCGCCTCAACCACATCCTATCGTTTCAGATCGACAAGATCTGGCGACACCGCGTTGTGCGCTTCGTAGCCAACAACACCCCCGAGAGTGGCGAGATTCTCGACCTTGCGACAGGGACGGGCGACCTCGCCATAGCGATGGCACGACAGCTCCCCAAATCGCGAGTTGTGGGTGCCGACCCGTCGGAGGGGATGCTCGCTGTAGCCCAGACGAAGATAGCGGAGAGGGGGCTGACGGATCGACTCTCGTTGATGGTTCAATCGGCGGAGTCGATGAGCTTCGTCGACGCACGTTTTGACACTGTCACTGCCGCATTTGGCGTCCGCAACTTCAGCGATCTGGAGCGTGGTATTCGCGAGATGGTGAGGGTGATACGCCCCGACGGATGGGTCGTTGTGTTGGAGTTCTCGACCCCACCCAACCCGATCTTCCGCGCCCTCTACAACCTCTACTCGCGCCACATTATGCCGTGGATCGGTGCGCTCCTGTCGAAGGATCGCGAGGCGTACGAGTATCTACCAGCCTCTGTCGAGGAGTTCGCCTCGCGCAGTGAGTTTCTGGAACTTATGTCGCGCGTTGGGCTCGTTAATTGCACTGCACGCAGTCAGAGCTTCGGCATAGCACAAATATATGTAGGACAAAAAATTAGAGTGTAACGACTATGAAAAAAACAGCAAAAAAACTCCTCCTCACCCTTGCACTGCTTCTGCTCACACTGGGCAGCACGACGGCGATGATGGTGGTTATGACGAAGGTGAGCAAGCAGATTAAGGTGATCGGGATAGATCGTATCGAGCTAAAGGGTATGAGCGCGATCCAGATCGTCGTCGAGATCGACAACGGCTCAAACTACGACCTCACAATGAGCGAGGCGTCGGCAGATATTATGCACGATGGCCGCAAGATCGGACAGCTAGAGCAGGTCGAACCAATCACCGCATACGCGATGAAGAGAGAGTCGGTGAAGAGCCTCTGGCGACTAAAAGAGGTCGACCCCGTGACACTACTACTACTCTCGGGCAAGATCCTCCAGAACGACTTCTCAGATCTCAGGATGAACTACCGCTCCGTAATCCAGGCAGGCAAGTATTCACACGATTTTGTCGACGAGGATGTTGACATCTCGAAATTTTTAGCTATCTTTAGCAGCGAAAAAGAGCAAACAAAATGATTAAAACGAGAGCCTACACCATATCAATCCTGACGCTAATATGCGTCGCAGGGAGTCTTATCGCCACAAGTGCGCAGGTCGAGGGTAGCTACACGCCGAGCGAGTTTGACCAGCCCTACGAGCTCGCCGACAGCACCACCGACGCACAATATCGCGCCAACGTGCGTGTGACACCCGACGACTCTGCGGCTGAGGCGCTGCGGCTGATCGTCGAGCAAAACGTCGACGAGAAGAGCGGCGAACCTAATGCTGCGACGGTGCAGGGGTATCGCATCGGCATCTTCTTCGACAACTCTGCGTCGGCACGTGCACGCGCCACCGAGGTTGTGCAACGGTGCGACTCGCTGCTAGGCGATCTACAGACGACAATGAGTTACGACAACCCATACTTCAAGGTTAGCACAGGCTACACAATATCGCAGGAGGAGGCAGTGATGCAGCTCCACCGCGTCCAGCGCTACTTCCCCCGTGCCTACCTTATGAGGGAGAGCGTCACGCCGCAAAACATTGTCGCAGCGCGCAACGCGGAGCTCGCAGAGCAGGCACGACGCGACAGCCTCACACTCTACAGCATAAAGTAGTGTGTGAATTAGCAACATCAAGCAACCAATAATAAATACACCAATATTAAAACCTAATGAAATGAAGAAGAGTCTACTCACAGCTCTGTTAGCCACAACTATGATTACGCTTGCCGCCGCAGAGAGGCAGGTCATACCGATCGAGACAGCCTCTAAAGGCTACTACATCGTCGTAGGCGACGACGGTCGCGCTTGGCAGGGACACTTCGGCGAGAGGGTCAACGACTACACGTTGCTCGCCGACACATACCTCAACAGCTGGGATGAGCACGAACAGCCCATCCCCCTCTATCCCACCTACGGCACACGCTACACAGGCGAACCTGCACTGAGGGCGACACACGCAGATGGCAACCTCACCACTCGCCTAATCTACGACAGCCACACGACAACGACCCTCAACGACGGCGATCTCATCCAGACGGAGGTGAAGCTACGCGACGAGCACTATCCATTCGAGGTTGTCCTGACCTACAAGAGCTACCAGGCGGAGGATGTATTCTCGATCTCGACGAAGATCACCAACCGCGAGAGGGGCGACGTGAAGATCCAGGGGGCGATGTCGAACCACCTGATGGTGCAGGCCGATAAATATTGGCTCACGAGATACTACGGCGCGTGGGCAAAGGAGATGAATATGGTGGAGTCGGAGCTACAGGATGGAATCACCATCCTCGACTCGAAGCGCGGAATCCGCACCACGCAGGATGGCACACCGACCTTTATACTCTCGATGAACCACCCTGCGCAGGAGCGCTCGGGCGAGGTTATCATCGGCTCGTTGGCGTGGAGCGGCAACTACAAGCTCTCGTTCGAGTACGACAACGCCTTCCGCCTACAGATCGGCGCTGGCGTGAGCGACTTCCTATCGGAGTACACGCTTGGACGTGGCGAGAGCCTTGAGACACCCGAGTTTGTGTTGGCACATAGCAGCGAGGGTGTGGGCAAAGCGAGCCGCAACCTACACCGCTGGGTGCGCCGATACAACCTGCAGGATGGCGACGAGGTGCGCCCAATTGTCCTCAACAGCTGGGAGGGTGCCTACTTCAGCTTCGACGAGGATATCATCAAGGCGATGATCGAGGATGCTGCGTCGATGGGTGTCGAGATGTTTGTGTTGGACGACGGATGGTTCGGCACAACCCATCCGCGCGACAATGCGGCGGCAGGTCTGGGCGACTGGGAGATCAACTACAAGAAGCTACCAAATGGATTGCAGGGGCTTATCGACCACACCAGAAAGTTCGACATAGAGTTCGGTTTGTGGGTTGAGCCCGAGATGGTCAACCCCGACAGCGAACTAGCCGAGCGACACCCCGACTGGATAGTAACCTCGCCCAACCGCACACCTCTAGAGGAGCGCGACCAGCTACTGCTCGACCTGAGCAACCCCAAGGTGCGCGACTTTGCCCACAACGTTGTAGCGAAGTATCTACGCGCATACCCCGACATCAAATATATCAAGTGGGATGCTAATCGTCACGTCGAGGATCTCGGTTCATCATACCTCTCGAATGGTCGCCAAAGCCACTTCTGGATCGACTACATCGAGAGTCTCTACCAGATCTACGACGAGCTGTCGAGTGAGTTCCCCGACGTTATCTTCCAGGCGTGCTCGTCGGGCGCAGGGCGTGTCGACTACGGCTCGCTGAAGTACCACCACGAGGTGTGGGGCAGCGACAACACCGACCCCGAGAGCCGCGTCTACATCAACTGGGGCATCAACCAATACCTCCCAGCTCAGGCTGTTGCGTCGCACGTGTCGCAGTCGCCCAACCACCAGACCGACAACATCACCCCCATCAAGTTCCGCTTCGACGTAGCTATGGCGCAACGACTCGGCGTAGAGCTACAGCCTAAGCTGCTATCAGAGACAGAGCTGGAGTGGACAAAACGAGGAATCGAGATCTACAAAACAAAGGTGCGCCCAATCGTGCAGCTAGGCGACCAATATCGCCTCATCTCACCCTACAGCGACACAGGATACGCCTCAACAAGCTACGTCGCAGAGGACAAGAGCGCAGCAGTAGCATTCGTCTACAGCCTCGACTTCCACTATCGAGACAGCTACCTGACACTCAAACTCGATGGTCTCGACCCCGACAAACAATACCTAGTAGAGGAGCTAATGCCTGCCGCCAAACAAGCATTCAACGGCGTAGGCAACACATACTCAGGCGACTACCTGATGAAAGTAGGTATGAAACTCTCAATCGAACAACGCAACGCCAGCGCAGTATTTATGTTGAGCGAACAGTAGATTGTTGAGGGCAAATAGGCGGGGACTGCCATCGGCTGACATAAAAAGGTTAAGGTATAGCGCGTTGAAAACTCGTTTTCACAACGCGCTATACCTTAATCTTTTGTAGTGCGAAGCACCCCTATAATTGTCGCAACAAAGTAAATGCAAGCTAGCTTGCCGCCCGCGCGGCGTAAGCGCAGTCCCCCTCTAGCACATCACTACTATTCGAGAGCAAGGCTCTCCAGCTCGATACCTGCGAGGTGTGCAATTGCGACGCCGTAGTTTGTGATTGCGACCTGTTGTTGTTGAGCCTGTTCGATTCGGCTCAGCATATATGGTCGGTTGAACATACAGCCGCCGCAGTGGACTATGAGGTCGTATGGTGTCAGGTCGTCGGGGAAGTTGCGACCTGCGACAACATCTATTGTTAATCCCTCTCCGACTCTGCTACGGAGCATACGAGGTATCTTCTCGCGACCAATGTCCTCGCTCATTGGGGCGTGTGTGCACGCCTCAGCTATCAGCACGCGCGACGACTCACGCAGACGATCTATCGCCGCCGCTCCGTCGACAAATGCACGGATGTCGCCTTTGTAGCCAGCCATCAGCAGCGAGAAGGATGTTAGACGGCTCTCGGCAGGTCGGAGGTCGTTGATACGCTTAAATATCTGTGAGTCGGTGACGATAAGTGTCGGAGGGTGCTGGAGGGTTGCGAGCGTACTTTCAAACCCCTCGCCTGTGGAGCAGACGACGGAGCAACCGCGGTCGAGGAGCTCACGCAGTGTCTGCACCTGAGGCAGTATCAGGCGTCCCTTTGGTGCCTGCGGATCTTGTGGCATCACGAGCATCACGAGGTCTCCCCTCTCCACTAGGTTGCCCAGGATCGTGTGTGCGGCAAACCCCTCGGGCAGCGCGCGGAGAATTGCTAGCCTGAGTGGCTCTATGTCGAAGCTATCGACACCACTCAACAGTAGCGGCACAGAGTCGAAACTATCTGCCACCTGCGCTGCGAGCTGCTCTGTGTCGTTGCGAGAGTCGATCTTGCTTATGGCGGTTATTATCGGTACGTTGCGTTGTTTGATCCTCTCTACCCACTCCCGTTCGAGAGTGAGGTCTAGGGTGTCGCACAGGAGTATTGCGATATCTATGCGCTTGAGTGTCTGCAGCGTACGTTCCACACGCAGCTCACCAAGTTCACCGCAGTCGTCGAAGCCAGGTGTGTCGACAAATAGACAGGCGCCCACCCCGTGCAGCTCCATCGTGCGTGCGACAGTGTCGGTTGTCGTCCCAGGATGCGGCGACACCACAGCGGCATAGTGCGAGGTTATGGCGTTCATCAGGGTCGACTTTCCGCTGTTGCGGCGACCGAATATTGCGACGTGAAGCCGCGACGCATTGGGTGTATTCTCCATCGTTACTATTTTTTATATTAGAACCTGAAGTCGCGCTCTCCCTGTTCGATCTTGGCAAGAGTCTCCTCGGCACGTTGTCTCACCTTTGGGTTTGGCACATATCCGACTCTCTGGGCTATCAGCTGCTCGCCTAGCTCACGGCTACGGGGCGAGGCGTAGTCCATCATATACTCTTTGAGCGTAATCAAGGCGTTGGGCGCGCAGCAGTTTGCGATCTGCCCCGACCGCACCAACGACATAAATCTGTCGCCCGTCCGCCCCTCACGATAGCAGGCTGTGCAGAAGCTCGGTATGTAGCCCTGCTCCAACAACCACTCGACAACCTCATCTAGCGTGCGTCGGTCGCTCAACTCAAACTGTTGTGTGTCGACGTCGTCACCACTCTGGTCAGCATATCCGCCTACGCTTGTGCGCGAACCGCCACTGATCTGCGACACCCCCAATTTGAGCAACTTCTCGCGCATCTGTTGCGACTCTCGCGTCGATATAATCATCCCCGAATATGGCAATGCAATACGCGCCACAGCCACCAGTCGACAGAAAATATCGTCGGCAAGTGCATCAGGGTAGTCCGCCTTGTCGACATCGTCGGCAGGGCAGATCCTCGGCAGACTGATCGTGTGAGGACCAACACCAAATCGCGCCTCCAGATGCTCGGCGTGCATCATAATCCCCACAAAGTCGTATCTGTAGTTGTGGAGTCCAAACAGCGCCCCGATACCGACGTCGTCGATCCCTCCCTCCATCGCACGATCCATCGCCTCGGTGTGGTATGCGTAGTCGCTCTTGGGTCCTGCGGGGTGAAGTCGCTGGTAGTTCTCGCGGTCGTATGTCTCCTGAAAGAGGATGTAGGTTCCGATCCCTGCATCCCTCAACTTGCGGTAGTTCTCGACCGTCGTCGCTGCAATGTTGACGTTCACACGACGGATAGCACCATTACGATGGCGAATACTATATATCGTCTCGATCGACTCCAATATGTAGTCGATCGGATTGATCGCAGGGTGCTCCCCCGCCTCCAGCGCCAACCGCTTGTGCCCCATATCCTGCAGCGCAATGACCTCTTCGCGGATCTGCTCCTGCGTCAGTTTCTTGCGCGGTATGTTGCTGTTTTTCAGGTGATATGGGCAGTATAGGCAGCCATTGACGCAGTAGTTCGATAGGTATAGTGGCGCGAACATAACAATCCTGTCGCCATAGAACCTACGTTTGATACTCTCCGCCAACGCATAGATACGCTCGACTGCCGCGGCGTCGCTACACTCGACGAGCAGAGCTGCCTCACGATGAGTCAACCCCTCGGCGCGCTCCGCCTTCTGTATCGTCTGCTCGACGAGCTCTCTGTTATTGTGGTTTGCCTTAGCGAACTCTATACTCTCCAATATCTCTTCGTGCGAGATAAACTCGGCAGCTACTTGGGATGATACGTTATACATTATCTACTCTCTCCTTAATCTATCTGTTTGCACACAAATATAGTGTTTTTTAGCTAACGTTGTACTCTCCACCCCCACAAACTACTCAAAACACCCTCTCAATGCCGCGACGCTACGCCCTCGCAGAGTCTCGACACGACAATTGACACGCGCCCAATCTATCCCACATTGCGTGGCACGCTCCAACTCCTCCTCCGACTCTACAAATCGCCCCTCCAGCCCAAACTCACCGAGCAACGAGTGTAGACGTGTAGCACCTCTGGCTCTGTTGGCGCAGACTACGAAGGGGGTGTTGAAGAGGATAGCAAACACTGTGGCGTGGAACGAATCTGTCACCACAAACTCCGCATCGGCAAAACCACGAATCCACTGCTCCAAAGGGGGTTGCACCATATCCTCAACCCTCACACCACCTACAAATCGTACGGAGAACGGGGTCAACGACTGACCCTTTGCAATAGCCTCCGCCACACGCTCCTTGTCGGGTGTAGGATCGAGGATGTAGAGCATCAAGTTGCCAGGGCTTGGCGTCGTCGCCCCCCTCTCTACTATCTGCTCATAGTCGCCACGGCTGAGCAACATTGTGGGGTCGAGCAGCTGCGACGCATCGACTCCTAGGTACTCTCTACAGAGCCGCACGCCCGACACTTCGCGAACCGACACATAGTCGAATTGTGCGAGAAGCTCTCTACACACCTCCCTCTGCGCCTCAGTGTACTCCCACTCGTCGCTGCCGAACGACGCAGCATACGCCACACGACGAATGCTCCACCCCCGAGCAAACGCAAGGTAGGCGTCGGCAATCAACCCCTCGCCGAAGTAGCGCGGACGCCACACCTGGTCGCTGCCGACGACAATTGCGTCGACAGAGTTGGGCGGCAGGCTCGAATAATCGTCGCAGGGCAGTTCGCAGATGTATCGCTCGACGAAGTGCCGCGTATGTTGGTTGATGATGCGGTTGTCGCGTATCCACTGTCGCCTCTGTGTCAACATCACCTCTTGGTCGCAGAAGATATATCGTCGGAGGGCTCTCCTCGCCCCATCAATCAGCAGCTCGCTGAGAGGAGGGGGAGGGGGGAGGCAGCTCCTAGCAATGACCGACACCTCGTGACCCATTCGCTGCAGAGTGCTCTGCAGGGCGTAGGCTTGGAGTATGCCGCCATAGTTGGAGTTGAGCGGTAGGGTCTGAATAGCTATCTTCATCGTAAATATAGTTTTGTTACTACAATATGTGAGCCCCACGTAGCTTGGTGAGGGCGAAACTAAGGAGTCGACACCGCACCTCTCGATCCACCCCGACGAAGCAGACGCTCAGCCCCACACAGAGCAGGCTCACCCCACTAATCGAGACGACACGAAGCAGAGGCGACGACTCCGCAAACAGCCCCATCGCAGCGATCGCGACAGGGATAGGCACCCCCACAATAGTTGTTCGCAGACAGACGCCAAAGAGCGAAAGGAGCTCCCGCACTTCGTAGCCAACTATCTTGACCACCAATATAGGCTTCACGACCAACCCCAGCACTGCGTAGTTGATGAGCGCAGCGACAGATAGTGCCACGGGCGAGAATCCGCGCTCGAAGAGTAGGTAGACCACAGGGAAGCGGAGCAGACCCAACATCGGCGAGACCAGAGCATTCACCTTGATGTCGCCCTTGGCGTAGAGCGCCGTGTAGAGCGACGAGTCAAAGACCTGAAAGAGGCTCGTCACAACAGCGTACTGCAGAAAGAGAACCGCATACTCGGGTACCTCGCCCAACCACACCTCAAGCATATCCTCCGCGACCAACACAATCGGCAGCGAGAGCACCAACATCAAGAAGTAGGAGTACTTTGTCGAACTCAGCAACAGCGACCTGCTACCCTCATAATCCTCCGCCGCATATCGCTTGACGATCTGTGGGTTTGCCGCCATCCTGAAGTTGGAGACGAACTGCGCAGCTGTCAACTTCACCTGGTTCGATATTGCCATCGCTGCGACGACGCTGGGGTTGAAGAAGAGGTTTAACAATATCGTCATACCCTGCGTGTTGAGCGCAATGGATGCGTTGGCAATCATATTCCACCCCGAGTAGCCCAACACACTTCGCAGGATCTTGCGGTCGAGGGTGAAACGGTAGCGTGTCTCGTCGAACTCTCTAATGCAGTAGTACCGATATATCAGCGCAATAGAGATTTGCGTGAGGCAGAGTAGCGCCGCATAGAGCTTCAACTTATCTACGCCGCCTATACTCAACACGAAGAGTATCAGCAGCTTGACCACTACGTCGACGAAACTCATATAGGCATATACATTCATCCGCTCGTGGCTGATGATCGAGGCGTTGTATGGCACCTGCGTAATTGCGACCACGCAGGTCAGGATCGAGAGATGATAGGCAAATATCGCCGCCTCCATCCTCTCGGGCGGAATCACGAGCTTGTTGTAGAGAAACCACAGCCCCACCGTCTCGGCGAGGATGACTATAAATATAGCCAAGGCGATGTGTGTGGTCAGCAGAGTCGAGAAGGTGCGCCTAAGTCGATCGAAGCTCCCCGCACCCAACTCGAAGGTGAGAAAACGTGACGACCCCACACTCAACGCACCATTGAGAAACGAGATCATTCCGACCACACCCCCCACAACCTGATAGATTCCATAGTCGTCGACACCAAGCGTGCGCAGCACAACGCGCGAGGTGAAGAGCGAGACTAGCATCGTCAGCATCATCCGCAGATATAGAATGATCGTGTTCTTCGCGATCCTCTTGTTTTCGCCCCTATGTGTCATCTTCTTCGTCTATTATATGTGGAGAGTTCTGCTACAGGATCGAGAAGTCGCAGTTGTCGGGGTCGTATCTAATTCGCGCGTTGATGTTGACTCCATCTATGAGCGCCATCTCAAGATCGGTTAGTTCGAAGTCGAAGATAGATATGTTCTCTCGCTGCCTCCTCGCGTTGCTAGACTTAACGACGGGGATCACCCCCCGCTGCAGATGCCACCTGAGGACTATCTGCGCCATCGACTGCCCATACTTCGCCGCTATATCCCTAAGCAGAGGGAGTCTAAAGAGCCTATCATCGTAGCGAGCTAGCGGACTATACGCCTGCACCACAACACCTTGCGACTGGCAGTACTCCACAAGTTCACGTTGCGAAAATAGGGGATGTATCTCGATCTGATTCACCGCAGGGGTTACTTCGCTGACCATAGCCAGAGCCTCGATGTGGTGTCGATGTGAGTTGGCAACACCCACCGCCCGACAGTACCCCTCGTCGTAGAGCCGCACCATCTCGCGCCACGTATCGAGGTAGCACCCTGTGACAGGCCAGTGGTACTGCAACAGATCTACATAATCGGTGTCGAGCGCTCGGAGAGTTGCGAAGAGCTCCTCCCTCACGCTCCCACCACGCTGCGCCCTATTCGAGACTCGTGTGGTGACAAATAGCTGGTCGCGAGTGCGTCGACTCCTAGCTATCGCCTGCGCCAACTGCTCACAATTGCCGTAGGCGGCAGAGGTATCGAGCAGCGTGTAGCCCAGATCCAACGAGTGCGCCACACTCTCCACGTAGCTGCGCAGGAGGCGTGGGTGCGCAACGAATCGGTCGTATATCCGACCTGCAAATGCTACGATGCGACACTCGCTCTCAACCCTCGGTCTGGAGGAGTAGCCCACTATGCCTGGTCCACTTCCGAGCGTGGGTATCATCACCCCATTGTTGAGCCTTATCTTTGGTATGTCAACCATAAATATACTATTATTACCTTAATACCACCTAACACTCTCCTTCACCACCCTCGCAGGCGATCCCACAACGAGCGAGTGGGGTGGCACATCGTGCGTCACAACCGCACCTGCCCCGATGACCGACCCACGACCAACCCTCACGCCAGGCATAATCGCACAGCCCGAGCAGAGCCACACATTATCCTCGATCACCACAGCTGCGTGATTTACATACGTGTCGTTAACGATGACGTGAGGACCATTCCAGTCGCGTATCGAGACGTTGCGACCAATCCTCACACCACCACCGATCGTCACCTCCTTGGCGCACATAATCGTCAGCCCCACGTTGCTAGCCCCACGCCCAATTGTCAGTTTGCCGCCATTAACAATCTCTATGTAAGCTCCATAGCGGAGGTTGTAGATGGCGTCGTCGTAGCGCGTAGCGACACCACTGCGGATCTCAAACGTTGTATTGTGCTCCATCCGCAGGCAGCTAGCCATACGCATACCTCTCACAGGGTTGTTGCCAAATATCAGGGGCGCGCCGACTACTATACGAGCCGTTGGCGCTACGTCGAACACAGCGTCGGGCATCGTTATGATATACTCGCCCCTCGCCCAACTAGCCACGCTGCTGCGACGACGAAAATTGAGCCACACGAAGTTGATGTAAGAACGTACGTGCAACCCCAACACACTGCACAACTCCCTGACCCTCGACACACCGACAAACCCCAGAGCCGCCTTTACTCTCGCCTTCACACCATTATCCGCACCACACGAACGAGGGAAGTATCTCGCCACAATAGCATCGAACCCCTCGCGATCGAGAACTCCGAAGAGCTCTGCACGATCTACGCTAGGTGCGACTATAGATTGTGTAAGGGCGACGTTGCCGCTCAGGATCGAGTCGAATGGAGTCTCGCGCCACTCCATCCTCTCTGCTGCGAGGGCGAAATACTCCTCGCCACGGCGCGAGTTGAGCAGTATCATAGATGTGCCGATATTGTTGTCGAGATTCTTGTCGATCCTCTCGATCCCCCAATAGTCGGCGATGGTGATGTCGGAGATACGTGGGAAACCCTTATATTTGCAGCTGTAGCAGGAGGGTCGGCAGTAGAGATTGGCGTGATAGCCCCTCCTGAAATCATCCTCCATAGCGACACCATAGTAGCTGTCGCCACTCTCGAATGTCACCTTGCGCGTCAGATTGCGCCACCCCAGCTCCTTGTTCTTCGCCTTCACCGCCACGACCCTACTGCCGTAGCGACGCTCCAGCGAGTCGAGGTAGCTGCGATAGACCCTCGGTGAGTTTACACCTCGGCAGATGAAGTCGACAACAATGAGGTTGGGGTAGTCGATATGCAGGAACGACCGCAACGCAGCCATCTGGCAGGGCGTGCCGCACGCCAACACCCTCTCGCCCCGTTGGAGCAGTTCGCGGATCTGAAGATAGAGCCCCTCAGCACAACTCTGCAGATACTTCGAGCTGCGGAGTCTCTCCAGGTCGTCGGGGTCGTTGGATACGAAGTTGCGAAGTGAGAAGTCGTCGTTGTAGATGGCGCCACTCACATACCCCTCACGCTCATACATAGTCTGGGCGAGAGCGGAGTACGCCCCACCTGAGGTGCTCTCCCACCGCACGTTCAACTTTCGGTGTATCGCCGCAATGCTCTTTGATGGTTTGGGGTAGTCGTTGCGTTTGAGCCTCAGGATGTTGAGTTCGGGGCAAACTCTGTCGCACGCACCACACTCTGTGCAGCGCTCGCGATCGACCGTGGGATACCAGAATCCCTCATTGTCGGGCTCCAGCGCTATCGCCTTGTGTCTACATATATCGACACAGGCGCAGCAACCGCAGCACTCATTTTTTCTCACAATATCTATCATCTATCAACTATCTGTGTACATAGTTTTTGTCGGGTAATCATCTCGTTCGAGACAACTACTTCGACGCAACTACCATACCAAGATGGAGCTCCGCAGAGAGCAATCAATAGATGTAAAGGTTCTGATTCTAACGAACGTAGTCGCCACGTTCGAAATTGATCTCGCGCCCAATCGCCCTCAACCGCTCCGCGAGCAGCTGCAGCCCCTCCATAGACTCCGAGCCAAAGGCAGCCTTGTTGTCGTAGAGCGCATAGTCGCCACGGCGCGAGGGGGGTGTCACATTGGGCATCACCACATTTGCACCAGCCAATATCCCGCGCTCACGCCCATCCTCCGCGAGGGTTGCGAGCGCCGTAGTCGCAGGGATCAGGGCACGTGGGTGCATAAGCCGCAGGATCGAGATCAACCGCAGCGTCATCGCCACATCGCCAGCTGCGAAGTCGGCAAAGGGCGTCGCGGAGTGGGGGATAAATGGACCTATCCCAACCATCTCTGCCCTAAACTCCTCCAAGAAGATGAGGTCGTCGACAAGATTAGAGAGGCTCTGATGGGGCGACCCCACCATCATACCTGTGCCGACCTGATAGCCGACACTCCGCAGTGCGGCGAGCGCCTCGAATCGGCTGTCGCAAGATAGCGATAGTGGGTGAAGCTGTTGATAGTGTAGCTTGTCGGAGCTCTCGAAACGCAGCAGATAGCGGCTTGCGCCAGCATCATAAAATCGTTGGTAGACCTCTCTGCTCCTCTCGCCCAACGAGAGTGTCACCGCAGAGCCATCGAAACGGCTAGAGAGCTGCTCCACAAGCTCGACGACCCACTCGTCGCTCATCTGAGGATCTTCGCCGCCCTGCAGCACAAACGTCCTGAAACCTAACGCATAAGCCCCCTCACACGCCTCCACAATCTGCTGCTGCGAGAGCCGATAGCGCACCACATCGCGGTTAGCAGATCTTATCCCACAGTAGTAGCAGTTGTTGCGACAGTAATTAGAGATCTCGACGAGAGCCCTCACATAGACACCCCTCCCGAACTCGCGCAGCGTAACCCTCTGGGCAGCCTCTCGCAGAGCATCGTCCGAGTCGCCCGAGAGGAGAGCTTCGTAGCCCTCACGAGGGAGCGACCCCGTGTCGTGAAGCCTACTTATCCAACCCCTCATAGGTCAGTTTGCGCGACGCCAACTCCTTGCTGAGCTGACGTTTAGCCGCAGGGTGGTCGTTGTGGGCACTAGGTCCCGTGATACAACCTCCCTCGCACGCCATCACCTCGATAAACTTCGTCGGGGTCTTACCCGTCTTGGCGTAGGCTCTGAGCAGCGCCACATTCTTCTTGTGTAGATCCGAGATCTGCGACGCAGTGATCTTCGTCGCATCGGCACTGAGATATGAGTTAACAGCCGACATCACACCCCCCGCCTGCGCAAAACCGTGCGCCTCACGGACAGAGCTGAACGACATCTCATACCCCTCAATGCTATCTAGGTCGATCGACATACCATCCATCACCGACGCTAGCTCCTCGAAGGTCATCACATAGTCCACCGCCTCATCACGCTGTGCCTCCTTGCGCTTCGCCATACAGGGACCCATAAAGACGATCGACGCATCGGGGTGACGCTCCTTGGCAATGCGCGCCGTGTAGTACATTGGCGAACCTGTGGTCGACACATATTTTTTCATATCGGGTAGGTGCTTCTCGACGAGCTCTATGTATGATGGGCAGCAGGATGTAGTCATAAATGGCTGCCCCTCCTCGATCTTCTCCAACAACTCGTGCGCCTCGTTGCTCACGGTATCCATCGCACCCTGTGCGACCTCGATCACATCGTGAAAACCGATCTCTTTGAGCGCACCATATATCTTATCGACAGTTGTGTCGAACTGACCAAGAATCGAGGGGGCAACTATAGCTACCACCTTCTCGCCAGCACGGATCTTAGGGAGTATATCGAACACCTGCGAGATCTCGAAGATCGCACCAAAGGCGCAGGCATTGAGACACTTACCGCAATATATACATTTACTCTCGTCGATATGCTCGATTCCATCCTCATCCTTGCTAATCGCCTTTACGGGGCAGACCTCCTCGCAGGGGACGGGTATGTAGACAATTGCGTGGTAGGGGCAGCTGCGTTGACATATTCCGCAGCTCGTACATATCGAGTGGTCGATCCACGCCTTACCTGTTATACGACTAATCTGCACCGCATCCTTGGGGCAGTTCGCCATACAGCTACGTGCGATGCAGTTGCGACAGAGGCTCGTGATCTCGTAGTTGACCTGTACGCAAGCGGTGCAGGCGTCGTCGATCACACATAGTAGACTCTCCTTGGGCTTGCCGCTCCTCGACCTGTCGAGTGCGAGCTGCGCATAGTATGAGAGCGGTGCGAGCTCATCTATCTCGTCTCTCATATCGAGTCCGAGCAACGGAAGCGACTTATACTTCCATACGGCCCTCTCCTTGTAGATGCAACAACGACCGCGTGCACTCGATTTGCGAGGGCTCAACTCTAGCGGAAGTCGGTTGATACTCTCAACCAACGAATCCTTGTTCCACAACTTAACTAGCTCCGTCAACAATCTGTGACGAACGATCATAAGGTTGTTTGTCTGTGCCATAACTTCTATTTTTCAATATGTACGGCGCAAATGTAATCAATATTATGCAGAGTTGTTATTTTCATAACAACATTTTTTAATATTTTATCATCTGCACCCAATATAACTATGCAAACGAGAAAATCTACTCATTGGCGAAGAGGTCTGTCTCACCCCTCTCGACCTCTCCATACTTCTTGGCTAGTTCTGCAATTACGGGCGACACATATGCGAGCGTGTCCTCGACAGCTCCGCGCCCCACGTCGCCCTTGATCTTGTAGAGCATAGCGCCGTAGAGTGCTCTAAAACAGAGCTCTATGTCGGATAGATCCTTCGCCGCGTCGCCTGCGACACTACGCAGATCGGGCAACGCCTCCTCAAGTGCCACCCACAGCGCACGATACCTCGCGCCTATGGGGAGTTTCAACAGTCGTTGGTGCATATCCGCCAAGTCGGCAATTAGATGTAGCGTATGCTCGGAGTGTCCCGTGCTCCTCTTCCCCTCGCTCTCTAGCAGATCACAGAGCTCCACATACCATCGGTGAAGCGCCATCTGCGCGTCGGGCGCGAGGTCGGTTCGTGGCGCAACGAACTTAGAGTAGATCGCCTCGGGGCTAAACTGAACGCCTCGAAACAGATCCTCCAACTGCCACAAATAGAGTATATACTCCGCAATATTAGTCCGCCTAAGTTCTCTTGCAATATCCATATTATCAACTTTTACATCCGTTACGCCCCCTTGAGAGCCTCGATAAAACTGAGATTCATACGCCACAGGTTCTCGGTCTGCAACCAAAGCTCGCGCGCCTGTGCACGAACCGACGGACGCTCGCTCTCGATGTCGGCAATATAACCCTCGTCTGCCGCGTGCTCCTCCGCCACGAACTCAGCGTAGTAGGCTGCAAAGCGACTCTTCAGCGAGTACAACTCACCTGCTGGAAGTGCTCCGTCGCGAAGAAATCCCGACCACAGAAGTAGGATTGTGCGCGACGCATACTTATCCGATATATCGTTGATAACCTCGTCGAAGAGCTCATATTCGCCCATCGCGAGATAGTCGTACGCCAATAGATTCGACACCTCCAAATGATCCTCAGGGTCGAGCTCCAGCGCCAACTCTAGCAGGGCGCTCGAAATCTCAAAGTCATTTATCAAGAAGTGGTCGATAGCCGAGAGATGCACCACCTCAAGTGCGGCACGCGAGTTCTCGTCGCCCCACTCCAGACGCACTTCATCGTCGTCGCCAAGTAGCTCCTGCAGCACCTGCACAGCTCCAAAACGGAGGTTGCACGCCTGCTCAATGTCGCCATCAGATTGTAGTTTCGCTCCGTCGCGGAGTATCTTCTTGAAGTTGCAATCGCCACGCTCACCAGCTCGTATCTCAAATGTTTGATCTGCCGTGGGGCTTAAAAATCCTCTCTTCATCTACCTTATATAAATATATCGTCTGTAAACTTATTGTAAACTATATCTCAAATTATCTGTCGCGCTCGCTGACAAACGCACACATATCGACCAAAGCCGAACGATACTCCGACTCGCCAAACTCGCCGAGGATCGACAGAGCGCGATCAATGTACTGTCGCATCACTATGGTCGCCAGCCCCACACCGTCGTTCTCGTCGACGAAGTGGACGATCTTTGCTCGCGCCTCCTCGTTATCTGCTGCATCCCCCACTAGCTCCAATATCGTCGTGCGCTGCTCGTCGCTCGCTCGTTCGAGCAGGATCAGCAGCGGCAGGGTTATCTTCCCCTCCACGAGATCCTGATATGTCGACTTCCCGCTATTCGACGAGGGTGTGTAGTCCAATATGTCGTCCTGGATCTGAAACGCCATACCTAGCGCGCGCCCAAACTCACGCATCTTCTCAATCTGCTCTGGCGTGCCACCCCCAGCCTTTGCTCCGACCGACGTACTGATCGAGATCAGCGAGGCGGTCTTTTTCGCAATGATCGAGAGGTACTCCTCGCGCGTCATAGCGTGGCGACGAGCGCAGTCGTCCTGAATAAACTCGCCCTCGCAGAGTATTGCGATAGCACCGACAATGTGATTCACGAGGTCGTACTGACCACTCGCCATACCGATAGAGAGGTTCTTCGCCAATATGTAGTCGCCCACCAACACTGCTCGCCTCGACTGCCACTTGGCGTTGAGCGATGGCTTGCCGCGTCGTGTGGCTGCCTCGTCGATCACGTCGTCGTGGATCAACGACGAGAGGTGAATCATCTCAACCATCATCGCCGCAATGTGTGCTCGTTTCGACACATATCCCGAACTCGACACCAACGCTGCCGACAACATAACGAGCAACGGGCGCACACCCTTACCCCTCGACGACAGCGCATCGACTAGCATCGTGCCGATCAGGTCGTTCTCTGTCTCGAACTGCCGCGCCACAAACTCGTCGAACTCTTTAATCGACTCAGCTATCGGACGTTGTATTTGTGAGAGTGTAATCATCGCTGCTTCACTATTGATTGATAAATGTATTGATGCAAGTATAGGGTGCAAAAGTACTCTTTTTTTATTATTTGACCCACTCTATTCAAGATTTTTTCTATCTTTGTGGGATCATTTTTATGAATTTTTATGCGAAATCTCCAAAGTATGAGAGAAAAATTTAATCTTTCGAGGCTCTACCCCCTCTTTGCGGCGATCGTGCTCTATACGATTTTCGCCCTCGCCTACTTCGCACCACAGCTCTCGGGCGAGGTGATTGTGCAGGGCGACATCACGCAGTATCGCGGTATGACTCAGGACATTATCGAGACGCGCGAAGCTACGGGCGAAGATCCTCAGTGGACAGGGTCAATGTTTGGCGGAATGCCTGCATACCTCATCAATGTCGACTACTCGGGGCAGATCATAAAACGTGCCGCCGCCAGTGTGACAAACCTCGTATCAACCCCTGCGGCATTCCTCATCTTCGCTATGCTGTCGATGTGGCTTATGCTCGTTATGATGGGCGTAAATGGCTGGGTCGCAATTGCTGGTGGCGCGATGTATGGGCTGTCGACATACTTTATGCTAATAATAGAGGCTGGGCACGTCACTAAGATGTGGGCTCTAGTCTACGCCCCTGCGATGATGGGGTCGATATATGCTGCGCTACGAAGCGGCTCACTATGGTGCTACGCCCTGGCTGCGCTCTTCACTTCGCTAGAGCTTGGAGCGAACCATCCGCAGATCACATACTACTTCCTGATGGCTGCCGCAGCGCTGTGGCTGTCGGAGCTCTACGACAACTACAAGGAGGTGAGACTCGACATATTCTTCCGCCGCACGGCGCTACTATGTGTGGCAGGTCTGCTAGGCGTAATGTCGAACTTCGCCCCCCTATGGTACACGGCACAGCACACCCCCGACACAATGCGCGGAGGGTCGGAGCTCGTCGCAGAGAGCTCGTCGCAGAGCGGAGGGCTCGACCTGGAGTACGCTACGGCGTGGAGCTACGGCGTAGGCGAATCTCTCAACCTCCTCATCCCCGACTTTATGGGGCGCGACTCCTCACATACGTTTGCCGAGTCGGGCGAGGTGGCACAAACACTCAAACGCAACGGCATCGACCCTGGAGCTGCGCAGATGCTACCTATGTATTGGGGCGATCAGCCATTTACTGCAGGCCCCACCTATCTCGGCGCCGTAGTTCTCTTTCTGGCGTGCTTGGGATTTGTGCTCTCCAGCGGACGTGAGAGGTGGTGGATTGGGGCTATATCGCTGATTATGCTGATGTTGGCGTGGGGTAGCAACTTCGTGTGGTTCACCGAGTTGATGTTCAAGATACTACCTGGCTACAACAAGTTCCGCACCGTCTCTATGACCCTAGTCGTCGTTCAGTGGACAGCCCCACTTCTGGCGACCTTTGCCCTCTCGAAACTATGGCTGGGCGAGTATCCCAAAGATAGGATCGTGCGGATCGTATCTATCGCGGCAGCCTCCACAGCTGGGCTCTGCGTAGCACTCATTGCCGCTAGCGGATTGCTCCTCGACTTCGGCTACGGCAACGGGCTAGAGGTGCTCCTCAACATCGGTCTCGACGAGAGTTTGGCGTCGCAGATTGCACGCGCAATGGTCGCAGAGAGGGGCTCGCTGATGGCGGCAGATGCACTACGCTCGGCGATCTACATCACGCTGGCTGCAGCTCTACTGCTCAGCTACCTCTTCGGCAAGTTGTCGCGAGGGGTTATGGTCGCGGGCGTCGCAGCAGTTGCGATGATCGACCTCGCAGCCGTCGATATGCGATTTCTCAATCAAGACGACTTCCGCCCCTCACGTGCCGCCAAGATCATTGCGAGCGACGCCAACCGCCAAATAATGGAGGACAAAGGGGATAGCGGCGCGAGCGAATATCGAGTCTTGAACCTCGCCGTGAGCCCCTTCAACGACGCCACCACCAGCTACTTCCACCGCTCAGTCGGAGGCTACCACGGCGCAAAACTATCACGCTATCAGGATATTATAGATCGCTATCTCGCATATGGCAACCCCACAATCCTCGATATGCTCAACACGCGCTACACTATCTCTGCCGAGGGCGAGGTGGTAGACCGTAGCGACTCGGCACTTGGTGCTGCGTGGATCGTCGAGGCTGCATCGAGGGTCAAGTCGGCAGAGAGCGAGATTGCGCAGATCAGCAAAATCAGCCTCTCGCAGGTCGCCGTAGTCGACGAGAACCAGAGCCTTAGCCGCGTGAGATACAACCCCAACGCCAAGATCAAGATAGAAGAGTATCACCCTCACTACCAACGATATAGCTACACCGCAGAGGGCGAGACTCTAGCCGTATTCTCCGAGATCTACTACGACAAGGGGTGGAGCGCCTACATCGACGGCGTCGAGGCGCCATACATCCGCGCCAACTACATCCTGCGAGCAATGGAGCTACCTGCAGGCGAACACACGGTGGAGTGGCGATTTAGAGCACCTCGCTGGGGTGTCGTAAATGGCATCACACTTATCTCGTCGTTGGTGATTTTGTTGTCGCTAATTGCCGTTATTTACATATTTTTTCATAACTTTGTGGTTCGCAACAAAATAAATGAGCGTGACGAAGTAGTAGAAGCTGATTAGCTCGCTTAACACAAAACAATATGGCACGAAACAAAACCCTCAAACGTAAAGTTCGCAACTCATACCTCATCTCCACTCTGAGCATCTCGCTGGTGCTCTTTCTGTTGGGCTCTGTGGGGTATATGATGGTCTCTGCGCTCGACGTAGCGCGCAAGGTGAGCGAGAGCATAGTTGCGAGTGTCGAGCTCGCATCCAACCTCAGCGAGTCGCAGCGCACCGAGATCCAGCACAAGATCGCAGCCTATCCACTGGCGGGCGACGTGCGCTTCTCGTCGAAGGGCGACAAGATCAACGACGAGGAGTTTCGCAAGATGTTTGGGCTCGAATTTGAGGAGATATTGGAGGATAATCCTCTGATGGATAGCTTCGAGGTTGTGCTCACATCGCACTCTGCAGAGAGGAGCGAACTGGAGCGCTTCGCCAAAGAGGTGGGGGCTATCAAGGGTGTGACGCGAGTGGGCTACCCAGCGCTGCTCGTGGAGCAGGTGCACGCTACTGTGGGCAAGTTTCAGCTGTTGCTGACTCTCTTCGGGGGGGCTCTGTTATTCATCTCGCTCGTACTTCTCAACAACACTATCCGCCTCGCGATCTTCTCGAAGCGCGCCGTCATCAACACGATGAAACTTGTTGGGGCGACCAAATGGTTCATCGTCCGCCCCTTCTTGGCGAGCTCGCTATGGAGCGGTTTTTGGGCAGGCGCTGTGGCGTCGATCCTCTTCGGAGGGGTGCTCTACGCGTTGCAGGAGAATCTGATCGGTATGGTCTCGATGGCACAGCTCTACGACGCAGCGTGGGCAATGGGTGCAATGATCGTGGGTGGTATGCTTATATCACTGATATTCACGTGGTTCGCTGTTGGCAGATTTGTCAATATGAAGAGCCAAGAGATCCATCTTTACTAAATAAATAGATTGAATAAACGACAATCCACAACTGAATAAACAACAAACAGAGACTGAATAAACAACAAACCCAATGAAACAATCAATCAACTACCTAATCCCTGCGCTCGTATTGGGAGCAACACAGGTAATGGCAAAAGAGCAACCAAACGTAATATACATTCTGTCGGACGACCTCGGCTATGGCGACCTACAGTGCTACAACAGCGAGGGCAAGATCCTCACGCCCAACATCGACAATATGGCGGAGTGCGGCGTTATGTTCACCGACGCGCACACCTCGTCGGCGGTATCTACACCGACACGCTATGGCGTCTTGACGGGTCGCTACAACTGGCGCTCTACCCTCAAGAGTGGCGTCTTGAGCGGCTACAGCGATGCGTTGATTGATGGCGACAGGACGACTGTAGCCGACGTGTTCAAGTCTAGTGGCTACACAACCGCCTACATCGGCAAATGGCACTTAGGTTGGGGCTGGACAATCACAGAGGCAGATCCCAAGGGCAAACATATCGACAACCTCGACTCGCGCCCCGTCGTGGACTTCACACAGAAGGTGACTAACTCTCCGAGCGGACTAGGATTTGACTACTACTACGGCTTCTGCGGCTCGCTCGATATGGCACCATACGTATGGGTCGAGAGCGACAAAGTTGTGACGCAGCCCACCAAAACAACCACAAACAAAGGGATGGGATTCTGGCGAAATGGATTGACCGCCGAGGACTTCGTCCACGAAGATATTTTGCAGGATGTAACCGACAAGACTATAGATTACATCAAGGAGAGAACAGCGACAAAGAGGAGCCGCAAAGAGCCATTCTTCGTCTACCTACCCCTCCCAGCGCCACACACGCCAATACTTCCGTCTGAGAAGTTCAAGGGAAAGAGCAACGTAAACCTATATGGCGACTACGTGATGCAGGTCGACGACGTAGTGGGACAGCTTCGCGCAGCGCTAAAGGAGCAGGGGATCAGCGACAACACCATCCTGGTATTCACGAGCGACAACGGCTGCTCGAAGGCTGCAAACTACCCACAGATGGAGGCTGCAGGTCACTTCGCAAACGGCATACTCCGAGGCGGCAAGGCTGACCTCTACGACGGCGGACACCGCGTTCCATTCATCGTCGAGTGGGGAGACGGAGCGGACGAGAACACCAAGGTCGACAATACGATCTGTCTAACAGATATGTTCGCTACAGCCGCCGAGCTAACGAGCTACAAGAGTGGCGACAGCGAGGGCGAGGATAGCTTCTCGTTCCTCTCATACCTAACAGGCGAGAACCCCTCGACACCGCGCGACTATACTGTGCACCACTCGATCAATGGCGACTTCGCGATCCGTCAGGGCGAGTGGAAGCTACTCTTTTCGAAGGGATCGTCGGGCTGGAGCTACCCAACGCCTGCACAGATCAAGAAGGAAAATCTCGATCTACCCGACGTGCAGCTCTACAACCTAGCCGACGACATAAGCGAGTCGACAAACCTCGAGTCGAAGTATCCTGAGAAGGTTGCGGAGCTCAGGGCAGCGATGCAGAAGATCATCACCGACGGACGCAGCACACCTGGTGCACCACAGAAGAACGAGGAGTCTAGCAACGGCAAGTGGGATCAGATTGAGGCGGTCTTCGCAAAATAACAAAAAAACGTAACAAATTTATAGTATGGCAGATAAGAGAGAGACCCCAAAAGAGCAGAGCGACGAGCGCCTGCCACTAACAGCGAAGAACTACAAACTCCTACTCATAGGGTTCGTAATCATCGTCGTAGGCTTCATATTGATGTCGGGTGGCGAGGCGGCTAGCCCCGAGGGATTCAACGATAACATATTCTCGTGGCGACGCATCACCCTCGCCCCGATCGTTGTTGTCGGAGGCTTCGTCTTTGAGATCTACGCCATAATGAAACGTTTCTAGTGAGTATGGCGGATAGTATGTCAATTTTGCAGGCGATAGTGCTTGGCGTAGTGCAGGGGATCACGGAGTTCCTCCCCGTATCGAGTAGCGGGCATCTCCAGTTGGCGCGCGAGTTGCTTGGGGTGCACCTCACCGAGAGTCTCACCTTCGACGTTGCGCTGCATTGCGGCACAGTCTGCAGCACGATCGTCGTGTTGTGGCGCGAGGTGTGGGAGATCCTGCGAGGCATCTTTTCAGTTAGATGGAACGAGTCACACACCTATGCGGCGAAGATCGTCGTCTCGATGATCCCTGTCGCCATCGTTGGATTTGCTTTTAAGGATAGTATCGAGGAGCTGTTGGCGTCGGATTACAACCTGCTTATTGTGGGTTCGATGCTCATCATCACCTCGCTGCTGCTGTGGGTTGCCCACAAGAGCCCAGCGACGGCAGGTGAGGGGCGCGACATATCGTTCCGCGACTCATTAATAATAGGTATAGCGCAGGCGATGGCTGTTCTGCCAGGTCTCTCGCGGTCGGGGTCAACCATCGCGACGGGTATTTTGTTGGGCGACGACCGCAGCAAGGTTGCGAAATTTTCGTTCTTGATGGTGCTCGTTCCGATCCTTGGCAACACACTGCTAGACTTGATTAAGGGCGGCGGCGAGATAGTTGTCGAGGGTGTAAGTTCGGGAGCTATGGCTGCAGGTTTCGTCTCGTCGTTTGTCGTGGGCGCATTGGCGTGCCGCGCGATGATAGAGATCGTGAAGAGGGGTAAACTGATCTACTTTGCTCTCTACTGCGCAATCGTTGGGCTGCTCTCGATAGGGGCATTTATATTGTAAAATCACTACATATTAGTTTGAAAAGAGATAATTTGGCGGAGCTAGATCTTCGCGAGGGGTATGTCGCACTGATCGACAAACCGTTGGAGTGGACATCAACAGATGTTGTTCGCAAGGTTAAGTTCGCGCTAGGACGCAAGGGGTATCGCAAGATCAAGGTTGGTCACGCAGGGACGCTCGACCCATTGGCGACGGGTGTTCTGCTGGTCTGCATAGGCAAGGCGACGAAGCGTGTGGACGAGCTGCAGAGCGAGCGCAAGGAGTATATTGCAGATGTTGTGCTTGGTGCGACGACACCGAGTTTCGACCTGGAGCACCCCATAGATGCCACCTTCCCGACGGAACATATCACGCGCGAGGGTGTGGAGCGAGTGTTGGCTGACCTCACAGGCGAGAGGTTGCAGATGCCACCGCTCTACTCGGCAAAACGCGTCGAGGGTATGCGCGCCTACGAGATTGCGAGGGCTGGCGAGAGCGTGGAGCTGCGCAAGGCTCTCATCACAATCTACGAGATGGAGATAGTGGAGTTTGATCTGCCACGTCTGAAGCTCAGAGTCGAGTGCAGCAAGGGTACATATATCCGATCGCTCGCAGGCGAAATCGGCGAGGCGCTCGACAGCGGCGCACACCTGGGAGGACTAAGGCGTACTCGCAGTGGCGGCTACGAGGCAGATAATGCGTGGCAACTCGACGAGTTGCTTGGTAGCATCGAGGAGATGTAGGGGTCAAAAACGAGAACTGCGCTCAAGCCGCGCGGCTCACAACAAGTTGTGGGGAGAAACTTCGTTTCTTTTTATAACACGCTACACCTTAATCTTTTACAGTGCGAAGCACCCCTATAATAGCCGCAACAAAGCAAATGCAAGCTAGCTTGCCGCCCGCGCGGCGTAAGCGCAGTCCCCGATTTTCGCACATTTACCCCAGATTAAAAATAGTTGAATCGAAAAAAAATCGCTCGAAGTGAAACAAAATCTAGGTTTCTTCGTATAAGTCTTAATTGCTCTTGTCTTATGAGGCGAGAGTTTGTTATGGACAAATTATATAAACGAAGAGATGAAGTTATCAAATTATGGGTATGAGCTGACCGAGGAGATGTTGGCGAAATATCCGAGCGAAGAGCGCGATGAGTCACGTCTGATGGTGTTGAACCGCGCTACAGGCGAGATCGAGCACCGAATTTTCAAGGATATTATAGAGTACTTCGACGAGAAGGATCTCTTCGTGTTCAACGACACGAAGGTCTTTCCTGCACGCCTCTATGGCAACAAGGAGAAGACAGGTGCGGAGATCGAGATCTTCCTACTGCGCGAGCTCAACGAGGAGCTACGATTGTGGGACGTATTGGTCGACCCAGCTCGCAAAATCCGCATTGGCAACAAGCTTTACTTCGGTGATAATGAGATGATCGTGGCGGAGGTTATCGACAACACCACCTCACGCGGTCGCACACTACGCTTCCTCTTCGACGGCACACAGGAGGAGTTCCGCGAGGAGCTCTACAAACTTGGAGAGACACCACTTCCGCGCTGGGTTCGTAAGGATGTGGAGCCTGAGGATGCGGAGCGCTACCAAACTATATACGCAAAGCACGAGGGAGCTGTCGCAGCACCTACGGCAGGTCTACACTTCTCGCGCCACCTACTCAAACGCCTAGAGATCAAGGGTGTAGAGACTACAATGCTAACGCTACACGTGGGGCTAGGAAGCTTCCGTACAGTCGACGTAGAGGATCTGTCGAAACACAAGGTAGACTCTGAGCAGTTCAAGCTAGACGACAGCTGCGCCGCCTCGATCAACAAGGCGAAGGAGGGTAAACATAAGATCGTCTCGATCGGCACAACTGTTATGCGTTCGTTGGAGTCTTCGGTCTCGATCGGCGGTATGGTGAAGCCAATGGAGGGGTGGACAAATAAGTTCATCTTCGCCCCCTACGACTTCTCTGTTGCCGACGCGTTGGTGACAAACTTCCACCTACCCTACTCGACACACCTAATGATGGTCTCGGCCTACGGCGGCTACGACCTAATCAAGAGGGGCTACGAGGAGGCTATCAAGGAGGGGTACCGATTCGGCACATACGGCGACGCAATGTTGATTTTGTAGAGATGCAAAATAAGGAGTTGGCGGCACGAAAGCGCCACACGAAGCCAAAATGTCGCAAAATAACCCTGCAAGGAGGGGCAAATTGTGATATTCTAACTTTTTTTACTATCTTTGCATAAATACACCTATTATATATGGCTACAAAAAGAAAGATTCTATACGTCTGTCAACAGGTCTCACCCTACGTTGGAGAGACTCCGCGCGCAGTCGCAATACAGAATTTGTTGCAGGCGATGCACGAGAGAGGTAATGAGATCCGAACGTTTATGCCGCGCTACGGCACAATCAACGAACGACGCAACCAGCTACACGAGGTTATCCGTCTCTCGGGAATGAATCTCATCATCGACGACACCGACCACCAGCTGATTATCAAGGTTGCGTCGATCCCCACAATAAGACTCCAGATCTACTTCATCGACAACGACGACTACTTCGCACGCAAGGCTATCCTCAGCGACGAGAGTGGTGCGGAGTTCGCCGACAACGATGAGCGAGCGATCTTCTTCGCACGAGGCGTACTCGAGACAGTCAAGAAGTTGCGATGGGAGCCCTCAGTAGTTGAGGTTCACGGATGGTTCGCAGGCTTCGCTGCCGCCTATCTACGCCACACGTTCGCGGACGATCCGATCTTCGCCAACGTAAAGATTGTGGTTGCGCTCGACGACGACACCTTCGAGGGTGAGCTCGACTCCGCAATCAGATCTAAGCTTGAGGGCGAGGGTATCAATGGCGATATGGTGAAAGTTATGGATACGCCTACATACGAAAACTTCTGCCGTTTCGTTATCTCATATGCAGACGGGGTTGTGATCTCGAACGACAAGGTCGACAAGTCGATCGTCGAGATAGCTCGCAACAGCGGCAAGCCACTGCTTGAGTATCAACCATACGACGTCGAGAACGCAGCAGAGGTGGCAGAGTATTATGATAATTATGACAAATTCTATGAGAGAATTTAAGAGACGCCTCAATCGGCTGTTACAGCTGGCTATAGTAGCCTTCGCTATTGTAGCGACTATCGTTGGGTGCATAGACGTAAACACAGACATCGGAGGTAACTTCACGTCGAACAAACAGGAGATGATCGTCGGCAACGTCAATTTTGATGGTTTGAGCAATATTGACGGCACCCCAATCTTCACCACACGTCACTACAAGAGCGACTCGATCAACGTAGCCAACCAAGGTTCGCTACTGATGGGTGCTCAGAACGACACATACTTCGGACGACGCAACAGCGGCTTCTTCTCGCAGATCACACCAGTCTACGAGCTAGATAGATATGGATTCGGCGAGGATCCTATCCTCGACTCTGTGATTATCTTTATGGGGGTTAGCGACTATGCAGGCGACACGACGACAGTGGTCAAGTATGACGTCTACGAGGTTATAGACCACTCGTTCCTCGGAGAGTTCAACCCCGAGGATGAGGATGACCTGGAGGATTACCACCTTGAGTTTAGCAACGACGGTGCGATCGAGCTCTTCGAAACACCAGGCGTGTTGGGCGAGGTGATGTTCTCGTTCTACTTCCCCGATCAGGATGGAATCTACAACAACCGCAACGTATATCTCAACTCGACCTACATCAAGTTGCAGGAAATGACCGCAGCGGGCGAGGATTATATGCAACGTTTGATGCTGCAGGACGACGACGGCGCTAGCTACGAACTCTACGACTTCGAAGAGGAGTGGGAGGGTTTCTACGACTACTACAAGGGGCTCTACATCGCCCCATCGGAGGTGCAGCCCGATCTAAACACAAGTGCAGATTACAGCGGCGCGACCTACAAACTCACGCAGGCGAGCTCTGGACTAGGATTCTACGCCCGTACACGCCACGAGGATGACTACGAGTTTATCAAGGATACGGTGGGTATGGACTACACCTTCTACGACTCATACTTCGGCGTGGGAGTCAACACGGTGAATGTAACGTTCCACGACAGTGTATTGGCAGAGGACCAGATCCGCACAGACGCAAAGGCTACGACCGATGTCGAGCCCTCTACGATGATCCTCGCCGAGGGAATGGGAGGCATCGTGAGCGAGATCACTGTGGAGCAGTCGCTCTTCAAGGAGCTTGCACAGATTGTCGCAGCAGGTAATCCAGACGACGCGACAGACAATCGTGAGTATAGCGACATATTCTTCAACTCGGCGATCCTCTCACTCTATGTGTTGGACGCAGAGCGAGATAGCGATGGTGAGTATCAGCTCTACACGATGGAGTTCGATGGCGAGGTCGACCTCGACGAGATCCCCTCGCGCCTAGGTCTCTACTACTCCTACTCTACGTTCCTCGACGAGGACGATGAGTATATGATGATGGAGACGGCTACCGACTACAACTACTATTCGGAGTATAACTACAGCACTGTTTCGGGCTTCGACGGCTACATCAACCGCAGCCAAGGTTGCTACGTGATGAACATACCGCTCCATCTGCAGACGCTCTGGTCGGAGTATCAGGATGCACTGGAGGAGTATGGTGTCGAGGAGTTTACCGACGACGAGTGGTATGCGTTCGAGTGGAACAAGATGTATGTAGCCCCCGAGGCAGCAAACCTCTTCACCCCCCACTACGCAGTTGTGCAGGGAATGAACGACGGCAACGGCACGAACGCCGCACCAATGAGATTGCAGATTATCTACACGCTCCTCAAGTAGGTCTTGCTGACCACTAAGGAGTTAGGGACTCGATTGTAGTCCACACACAAACATATACAGTACTATAAATTCATATAATGCAAGAGAATTTAGTGATAGTCGAGTCCCCTAAGAAGGAGAAGAATATCGAGAAGTTTTTGGGTAAAGATTTCCTCGTAAAGTCGAGTATGGGTCACATCCGCGACCTGGCGAAGAAGGGTCTCGGTATCGACATCGAGAATGGCTACGAACTAGCCTACGAGATCCCAGCAAACAAGAAGAAGATTGTCGATGAGCTGAAGAGTTTGGCGTCGAAGGCAAAACAGGTGTGGTTGGCATCCGATGAGGACCGCGAGGGAGAGGCTATCGCTTGGCACCTAACGCAGGTGTTGGATCTAGATGTCACAAAGACCAAACGTATTGTCTTTAACGAGATCACCCCCGAGGCGTTGCAGGAGGCTATCAAGAACCCTCGCACGGTCGACATCAACCTAGTCGATGCTCAGCAGGCTCGTCGAGTGTTGGATCGTATGGTTGGTTTCGAGTTGTCGCCCGTATTGTGGCGCAAGGTTCGCCCACAGCTATCGGCAGGACGTGTGCAGAGCGCTGCAGTCCGACTTATCGTAACGCGAGAGAGGGAGATCATCAACTTCAACGCTACACCATACCATCGTGTAGTTGCGCAGTTCCACAAGTTGGATGAGCCAAAGTCGTCGTTCAAGGCGGAGATCTCGCAGCGTTTCGAGAGCGAAGGTGATGCACGCAAGATTTTGGAGCAGAGCATTGGCGCAAACTTTAGCGTCTCGAAGGTGGAGGAGAAGCCACTCAGCCGCTACCCAGCCCCACCATTCACCACCTCGACGCTCCAGCAGGAGGCAGGACGCAAGTTGGGTATGTCGGTGTCGCAGACTATGTCGATTGCACAGAAGCTCTACGAGCAGGGACTTATATCATATATGCGTACCGACTCTGTGAACCTGTCGAATCAGGCTCTTACGATGTGTCGCAATCAGATCGTAAAACACTATGGCGAGCACTACTCGGCAGTGAAGAACTACAAGACGAAGTCGGCAGGTGCGCAGGAGGCCCACGAGGCGATCCGTCCATCATACATTGAGAAGCAGACGATCGAGGGCACATCTGCCGAGAAGAGACTCTACGACCTGATCTGGAAGCGCACAGTAGCCTCACAGATGGTTGCCGCAGAGTTCGACCGCACGGTTGTGACGATCGACCACGACGGCAGCGAGAAGGCTACATTCACCGCTACAGGAGAGGTTCTTCGTTTCGACGGATTTATGAAACTCTACACGGAGTCTACCGACGACGACAATGGCGAGAGCGAGAAGTCGTTGATACCGAAGATGGTGGCAGGCGACACTGTAGTGCCGATAACTATCACGGCGACAGAGAGATATACACAGCAGCCGACGCGCTACAGTGAGACATCATTGGTGAAGCGTCTCGACGAGTTGAATATTGGTCGTCCATCGACCTACGAACCTACTATCACGACTGTCAAGAATCGTGGCTACGTAGTAGAGCAGAACTGCGAGGGTGCAACACGCGAATATACGCAGCTCACCCTCAAGGATGGCAAAATATCCTCTGCGCGCCTCAGCGAGAGCTACGGCAAGGAGAAGAAGAAGCTGACACCGACCGACATAGCTATGTTGGTAAACGACTATTTGGAGGCACAGTTTGGCGAGATATTGGACTACAACTTCACCGCCAACGTGGAGAAGGAGCTCGACCGCATTGCGGAGGGCGAGATCTCGTGGCGCAAGATGATCGACGACTTCTACAAACCATTCCACAAGTTGGTGGAGCAGGCTGTAGAGACTCAGACAACACGCGGCTCGCACGAACGAATATTGGGCTCCGACCCAAAGACTGGACGCGACGTGAAGGCTCGTATCGGACGCTACGGACCAATGGTCGAGATAGTTGCACCCGAGGGTGAGAGCGAGGAGAAGCCAAAGTTTGCGGCATTGAAGAAGGGACAGCTGATCGAGTCGATCTCGTTGGAGGAGGCTCTAGCACTCTTCGCCCTACCTCGCAATCTTGGCGAGTTTGAGGGAGAGAACCTAGTTGTCGGCATAGGTCGTTTCGGCGCTTACATCCGCCAGGGCAAGACATTTACGTCGTTGCCAAAGGGTGATGACCCCTACGCTATCAACCTAGAGAGGGCGATTGAGCTTGTTACGACACAGAGAGCAGCAAAGGCTGCGGCGAGCATTCCGCTCAAGACATTCGAGGAGGATGCAGAACTGTTGGTCAAGAGCGGCAGATATGGACCATACATTGCGTATAAGTCGAAGAACTACCGTATCCCCAAGAGCACAGCCCCCGAGTCGTTGACCTACGAGGCTGCGATGAAGATCATCTCTACATCGAAGAAGTAGGAGAGGGGTTCTACGCAAGAGCCTCAGATAGAGATATATGCAGGAGCAAAATAGAGAGAGGAGCAGGCTATGGCAACCAATGGTTGTCGTGGCCTCTCTTATTTTGATAGTATCTGGTTTTGTCGCCCACTACACACGGATCGACCTACCTAGCGAGGGGCTCTATGCGGTGAAGATCGAGCGCCCGAACCACGCAAGTGTTGTGGCGTATCGCGCAGGCACAGAGTGGCAGAGTACGGATTGCGAGGTGGTCTATGGGTGCGACTCGACACTTATTGTCGCGCCAGGCGAGGTGTTGATCTACAGAGGTGAGGTGTTGAGTCTGGGCAGCACGCTCTACGTCCACCTCCGAGAGGAGGGTGTTCTGGATCGTATAGATGGCGACGAGGAGTTGTTGGGTGGGTTCAACAATAGGCTCAACGACGCACTCTACCGACGACTTCGAGGGGTTGGGCTATCGGCTGAGTGTGAGTCTGTTGTGGCGACAATGGTGCTGAGCCGAGGCGACAATCTGAGTCGGTCGCTGCGTGATAGCTACCGAGAGAGCGGCACGGCTCACCTCTTGGCTGTATCGGGTCTGCACGCCTCGATTGTTGCGCTCCTACTCTTTGGGCTACTCACGCCGCTGACGCTTCTCTATCGGGGCAACATCCTCCGCATTGGCGCCGTCATCGTGGGATTGTGGCTCTTCGCGTGTGCCAACTTTATGGGTGCTAGCGTTGTGCGCGCGGCAATAATGTACACGCTCTTTCTTGTGGGCAACACAATGCGTCGCTACTACGACTCTACGACAGCCCTATCGCTGGCAGTTGTAGTAATGTGCGTCTATGACCCGACGACGCTCTTCGACATAGGTTTCCAGCTCTCGTCGATCGCCGTGCTGTCGATCATCCACTGGGCAGTGCCGCTGTGGAGAGGTCGCCCACGATGGATGCAGGGTTTGTGGTGTGAGTTTACGCTCCAGCCTATGCTAATCACACTCTGCTGCTCTGTCGCAACAGCCCCAATTGTAGCCTACAATTTTGGAGATCTTCAACTACTTGGATTCCTCGTTGCGCCGTTGGTCTACGCGACATCGTTCCTGACGCTACTACTCTCAATGGTGACACTAGCGATCGGTTCAACCCCTCTAAACTATCCACTGGAGTGGGTTGTCGCTCTGCAGAATAGAGTTGTCGAGTGGCTCGCAAGTGCATCGCCCGAGGGTGGTTCGAGCGCTCTAAGCCTCTCGGGAGTGGTGCTGATCTATCTGCTCTACGGAGCTGTAACGATCTATGTTATCGAAAATTACAAAGATAAATAGGTAGTTATAAGGTATAATCCAAATAAAATGACTACCTTTGCGCCGTCGCCGCCGTTGAGCGATGAGAAGTGGGTTGGATATAGAGGCTCACAGAGGCTATTTTTTAACCCACGAAACATTCGGAGCTCTTATATCGGGCTTATTTTTTCACACAAGTTTTTTAATGAGTACAGAACAAAATTCATTTGAGCAGCTGGGTCTATCAGACCAGATGCTACGAGCGATTGCAGCTAAGGGCTTCGAGAGTCCTACACAGATCCAGGCGCTCTGCATCCCTAAATTGCTGGAGGGAGAGGGCGACATCATCGCTCAGTCACAGACGGGAACAGGAAAGACCGCGACATTCGGTATCCCAATTCTACAGAAGATCGACCGCAACCGTGAGGGTGTCAAGGCGATCATCCTCGTACCTACTCGCGAGCTCGCGATTCAGGCTGCGGAGGAGCTAAATTCATTCAACGCGGAGTTGAAGTTGTCGATCACAGCGATCTACGGAGGTGCCTCGATGAGCGAGCAGTTGCGTCGTCTCTCGAAGGGTGTCGACATCATCGTCGGCACACCAGGACGTACGTTGGATCACATTCGTCGCGGCACAATGAAGCTCGGCGAGATCCAGTATCTTATCCTCGACGAGGCAGACGAGATGCTCAATATGGGATTTGTGGAGGATGTAGAGGAGATTATGAGCCACACGCCCGAGGATCGTCGCGTGATGTTATTCTCGGCTACTATGCCACGCCGCATTGTCAACCTCTCTGAGAGGTATATGAAAAATGTGGATATGGTGAAGATCGAGGCGCAGCAGCTCACAACGAACCTCACGGAGCAGATCTACTTCGAGGTGCGTGAGGCAGATAAGTTCGACGCCCTGACACGTATCATCGACATCGAGTCAGAGTTCTACGGTATCATCTTCTGTCGCACCAAGGTTAGCGTCGACGACGTTGTCAACCGCCTATTGTCGCGCGGCTACGCTGCCGACGGACTCCACGGCGACGTGTCGCAGGTTTCGCGCGAGAAGATCCTCAGGAAGTTCCGCGATAAGCAGGTCAACATATTGGTCGCTACGGATGTTGCGGCACGAGGAATCGACGTCAACAACCTCACCCACGTAATCAACTACGCCCTGCCACAGGACTCTGAGAGCTACGTACACCGCATCGGACGTACGGGACGCGCAGGAAACCAGGGTACGGCTATCACCTTCATCACACGCGGCGAGATGCGCCAGTTCGGCTGGATCAAGCGCGACGTGAAGGCTGAGATCAAGCGCGAGGAGCTACCTACAGCACAGGACATCATCGCGATGAAGCGCAACAAGATCAAGGATGACTTGCGCGAGATCATCACCACAGATACACACCGCGACCACTACGATATGGCGTCGGAGCTACTAGAGCTCTACTCTCCCGAGGTTGCATTGAGCGCACTGCTACGCCTAGCGTTCCGCAGCGATCTCGACGAGAACAACTATCCAGAGATCCGTTCATTCTCAGTGGATCGTCGCGGAACTACACGCCTTTTCATCGCTGTGGGCAAGAAGGATGGCTACACAGGTCGTATGTTGGCAGATATGTTGAAGGAGAAGTGCGGACTCGCCGATAAGCACATCGACGACATCGCGGTTCTCGACAACTACTCATTCGTGAGCGTTCCATTTGCCGACGCAGAGAGCATCGTTAAGACCCTCGGCGACCACGCAGGACGCCCAATGGCCGAGATCACAAAGCCTAAGAACAACGAGGATCGTGGCGACAGAGACGACCGCAGAGGACGCGGCGGACGCCCAGAGCGCGGAGGCTACGATCGCGAACGTAGGACTACACCTAGCGCACGCAAGAGCGATATGGGTAGCCGCGGAGGCTACGAGAGACGTGATCGTAACGACCGCAATGACCGTAATGATCGTAACGATCGCTCTGACCGTCGTTCGTCGTATGGCTCATCGTATGGTTCAGATAGACGCGACCGCTCGGATCGTCCACGCTTTGATCGTTCGGATCGCAACAGCCGTCCGTCAGATCGTTCATCAGATCGTTCGTCGGGTCGTTCATCAGATCGTTCGTCGGCGGAGAGAGCTCCACGCCAGGAGCGCCCAGCTTCGGTAATGTCGAACGAGAGCTTCGACTGGTCGATCTTCACTCGCGGAGGCAACACGTGGGATGATCGCGGATCGGATAAGGGGAAGAAGAAATAGTGACTAAAAAATAGACGAGTCAGATCAAATATGATCTGCTCGTCTGACTTATAGGCAATGTGGTCAAAAATAGTTGGCAAAATTGCTGTAACACATTGATATACAAAAAGATTGATTACCTTAATTGAAACGTGTTTCAATTAAGGTAATTTTTTATGTCAAAAAAAGAGAG
>JBCQTK010000002.1:0-105746 GCA_047178665.1 Rikenellaceae bacterium
GTTTCGTTTCAGAATAGAGCTTAGGGAACAACTTATGATAGAGATTGTTAAACTCTGTGGAGGAGACCCTAGCTTGTTCTTTGGATAAGGAGGGGGTTCTTCCGAACACTCCTACCCGCGTGGCGTAAGCGCAGACCCCGCCCTTCAGCGCGTCAGCCCTCCTGCGTCAGCCCCTCGTGTGAGGTTTACTTAATTCGCTCGTAGTACTCGCGTGAGCGGGTGTCGACGCGGATCTTGTCGCCTGTGTTGATGAACAAAGGAACGCGAACTGTAGCGCCTGTGTTAACTGTAGCTGGCTTCAACGAGTTTGTCGATGCTGTGTCGCCCTTGATACCTGGCTCGGTGTATGTAACCTCCATATCGACAATTGCGGGGAGCTCTGCAGAGAGGACTGTCTCCTTCTCTGTGTGGAACATAACCTCTACGATCTCTCCATCTGCCATAAGGTCGTAGTTTGTGATTAGGTCCTTCTCGATGTTGATCTCTTCGAATGTCTCGGTGTGCATAAAGTGAGCGCCCAAATCATCCTCGTATGTAAACTGATATGGGCGACGCTCGATGCGTACAACCTCTATCTTAACGCCCGACGAGAATGTGTTGTCGATGACGCGGCCATTCTCCAAGTTCTTCAACTTTGTGCGAACGAACGCTGGACCCTTGCCTGGCTTTACGTGTTGAAACTCAATGATTTGGTATGTCTTTTTGTCGTACTCAATGCACATACCATTTTTAATGTCTGCTGTTGTTGCCATTACTCTTTATCTATTATTATTTTGTTGCTTCTAAAATGTGTGTTGGGGTTTTGGCTGCCCCTAGAATGGTAGGTCGTCTACCTCGTCGTCGGCGCTCTGCATTGTTGATGCCGTAACAGGCTGCGCTGCTGGCTGTGCCGCAGGTGCTGCGTATGTTGGTGCTGCAGGCTGTGCTGCTGGTGCTGCTGCGTCGGCAGGCATCACTCTCCACGCGCGTACATCTGTGTACCATCTGTCGTTGTACTCGCGCGACTCTATGTTGAACGATACGTTGTACGACATACCCATCACCAATCCTGTCACCTCTGTCGGTTTGTTGAAGAACGTAACTGCCACCTTGCGTGCATACTGTCCATCCATCATCTCGAAGATAACCTCCTGTCGCTGCCAGTCGCCACGCGCTGACGTGCCCTTAATCTCGGGCATAATTTTGTAAACTGTTCCTGTAAAATCCATAATATATTTATAATTTATAATTTTTTTGTTGTCTCAACGTGGTGCTCAAACTACTTATACACAAATGTAAGAAAAGGCTTGGACTTATCCAAACCTTTTCTTAATCTTTTAGAACAATTGTAGTCGAGACTACTTGTCGCTCTTCTTATCGTATCTTTTTGCGTATCGGCTCATAAACTTATCGACGCGACCTGCGGTATCTACCAGCTTCATCTTTCCAGTATAGAAAGGGTGTGAAGTGTTAGAAATCTCCATCTTATACACGGGATAGGTTTCGCCGTTCACTTCGATGGTCTCTTTTGTCGAAACGGCGGACCGACACAAAAACACGTGGTCATTCGACATATCCTTGAATGCCACCAAACGATAATTCTCTGGGTGAATACCTTGCTTCATTGTTTTTTGTGTTTAATTATTAAATGCTTACTTAGCGTGGCAAAGGTACGAATATATTTTTCATCTGCAAACAGATACGTACTTTTTTTCGATAAATATTTTGCAATGACGTCAAAATCGAGCTACAACTCAGAATTGAGCTCACATCACCCATTCGATCGGCTCTCTTACTTAGAGCTGAGCACTTTCCACGTCACAGCCGACAGAGCTGCTCCGATAAATGGCGCCACGACAAACAACCACAACTGCGACAACGCCTCGCCACCTGCAAATACCGCTGGTGCGATGCTGCGAGCAGGATTAACCGATGTGCCAGTGATTGGAATGCAGACGATGTGAACCAACACCAACGTGAGTCCGATAACCAAACCTGCGATGTTCGGTGCGCTATTTTCGCTCGATGTTGTGCCGAGAACTACCAACACGAAGATAAAGGTAAAGACAATCTCCGCGATCAGCGCAGGGATCATCATACCCTCGCCAAATCCGTTGGCGCCAGTTCCCGAGATACCCAATCCCGACGAGATAGCGAACAAAATAGCAGAACCCACGAAGGCTCCTACAACCTGAGCACCCATATAAGAGAGCGCCTCGCCACACTTCATTCTTCCCGACATCCACACTCCAAGCGTGATTGCAGGGTTGATGTGGCAACCCGAGATGCCACCAACAGTGTACGCCATAGCGACAACCGAGAGTCCGAACGCAAAGGCGATCGTTAATACAGCCGCGACGCTACCTGCGCCACCATTGAACACGGCAGAGCCGCAACCCATCAAGACAAGAATCATTGTTCCTACTGCCTCAGCCATTAATTTTTTCATAGTTACTTTTTTTGTTATTATTTAGTTATTGGTGAAAATGGTTTGCATATTATTATATAGTATCTTGCGGTTTATCCTTGCGTCCTCCGAAGATACCGAACGCACGTAGGTTGTAGATGAACTGAATCGAGAAGTAACGCCCCGTGATTGAGTTCACCACATTCTGCGTGTAGTTAGATGCTACCTTACGCACGATCGAGGTGTTCTGGTTGAGTATGTCGTTCACGCCAAAGGTGATCTCGCCACGATCTTTCGCCATAACCTTATGTCCCACGAAGGCGTTGAGGAGGATGTAGCGGTCGTTGTAGTCGTTCGTGAAGCCCATATATTGTTTGTAGGCAATGTTGTTGGTGATGGTAAATCCACCCAACACCGTGAACTTCATATAGGCGCTCGCACTCTGGTTGAAGTAGTTGTTGGCAGTCGTCGCACCCTCGTAGGCGTTGCTTGCGGCGCTGTAGTCGCCCCTCCACGCGAGGGTGAAATCGACCTTCTCCGATATGTTTGAGCCCAACGTTAAGCCGCCGCGATAGGTGGTACTCTCGGTCGTTACGTTCTCGCCGCCAATGACCTCGCCCATATCTACGACCGTGCCGCCATACATACTTGGTGTTGAGATGTAGCTGATGCCGGCGTTGAAGTTGAGGTTGCACTTGATGAAGTCGACAGGCATACCATACGATATATTGGAGTCGAGCTTGTAGTAGCTCTTATCTAGGTTTACGTAGCCCGTATATTGCTGCACCTCGTCGTAGGCGTCATCCTCCAGTATCTCCGACATATCGAGATCAAGGACGATGTGCGATCCGATGTAGTTTGTGCTCATTGTCGCGTTGCAGTTGAACATAAGTGTGCTGCCCTTCTCGATGCTCGTGCGTGTGTAGTAGCCTCTCAGGCGGTGGTTGTAGATCGGTTTGAGGTTGCTATTTCCTGCCGTCACCGACGAGGTGCTGGTTGTGTTGTCAGAGAACTTCCAGATCGGTGGCGCTGTGGTGTAGCCGTTGAGGTAGAAGCGGAGCGAGTTGCCCGAGTCGATCCTCACCTTCGCTACTACTGCGTAGGTGGCGTTCTGATAACCTGTCGAACCCTCATATGGGTTGGGATCTTTGCTATCCTTCGTGCGTAGCGTATTGACTCCGAATGTGGAGCTTTGATAGTATCCTGTGGCGGTGACACTGCCCTTTTCGCCCACATAGAACTTGACGCCAGCACCTGCGCTGTGGGTGGTGTAGTCGCTCTCGGCATAGGTGGTGGTCTTTGTTGTCTCTGGATCCACCACTACATAGTCACCATCTGTGTCGTAGGTTCGTTTGTCGGACTCCTGGTATGTGTTGCTCACTCGATACGAGAGCGTCAGGCGGCTGCGTTCCGTGAGAGGCTCGATAAAGGTGACATTACCCGAGAGGAAGCGTTTGTCGGTGGGGGTATCTTCGAATGTGTAGGTCGTCACAGCATCGCTGGTGTTGGGTATGTTGGGGTCTGTCGATGTCTCGGCGTTCGAGTCGTAGTTGTTGACCCAGCCGTTAAAGCCAGCCGTCATCGAGCGCCCATTGTCGTTGAGACGCAGGCGGTAGTTTCCTATCGCACCTATATAATAACCGCTCCAATGCGAACTCTTCGTGTTGGAGAAGAGCTGCACACCATTGTCGTAGTTGGTGTTGGAGTTGTCGTATCGCATACCTGTTGTTGAGTAGACGGGCTCTGTGAGCTGGTAGCTCAGCGTCGGGCGGATCATAATCGACTGGCGATCGTTGATCTTGAAGTCGATGCGACCCGTCAGGCGATTGTTCGTGTTGAACGTTGAGCTAGCTGCCGCCTGCGAGAGCGAATCAATCGTCTCCGTCGCAGGCTCCTCGTACCAGCGTCTCGTGTTCGCGGTGTTGTCGGTTGCGGTCTGGTTGAAGAAGTAGCTACCCTGAATCTTCAGTCTCTCATCCTCACCGTAGCTGTTGGAGTAGTTGATACCCACAGCGTTCACCTTCGCCACACCTGGCAGCGCCTTGATCGTAAACTCGCCCGTGGAGCTACCCTCGTCGGTCGCCCCCATAATATCCTCGAACGAGAAGTTCTGCTGGTTGAGGTTGTTGACAAGGGCGATAACCGACGTGCGGCTCTGACCCTTGAAGATGTTGAGACTTCCGCCCCCCATATACTTCACCTCCGAGGCGTCCTCGACAGGATTGGGCTCGTAGCCAACGCCTGCGAAGATTTTACCGAAGATACCCTCCCTCATCTCGGGCTTTGTGATTATGTTGATCGTCTTGCTGCCCGAGCCGTCGTCCATCCCGGTGAACTCCGCCTCGTCCGATAGTTTGTTGAAGAGTTCGATCCTGTCGACTACCTCCGCAGGTAGCGATTTAAGAGCCGTCGCGACGTCGCCACCGAAGAACTCGCGTCCGTCGATATATATCTTCGTAATTGTCTCGCCCTGAGCCGTCACCGTACCATCCTCGATCGTGATACCTGGCATCTTCTGCAGCAAACCCTCTACGTCGGCATCGTTCGCCACCTTGTAGGCGCTAGCATTGTATTGGAGGCTGTCGCCGCTCTGCGACGAGCGCAACGCCTTGATCTCCTTCACCACCGCCTCCATCTGCACCGACGACGAGGCGAGGCGAATGGTCGGCAGCTCCAGCTCGGGGGTGTTGAGCGTGAAATCTACAACCTTTGTCTCGTAACCCAAGAAGCTGACGTGGATCTCGTAGTTGCCGTAGTTGAGCACTGGGATGGCAAACGCGCCGTCGCCATCCGTCGAGTAGTAGAGGCTACCTGTCGAGTCGCCCTGCTTACGGAGCTCCACGATAGCACCCGCCACAGGGAGTGTAGCGAGTTCGCTGTCGACAACAGTAGTTGTTACTTGACCCATATTGTCGCTCGACGCAGTTGCTGTTGCGCCGAGATTAATCATCAGTAGGAGTGTTAGTAGTAGTTTAATCTTCATAGTTGTTGTAAATAATCGTTGTAGTGTGGGTTTAATGACTACAAAGGTATATCCTAGAGACTTGATGTTTGTCTCCAGGAGTCTTATATGGGTGTCTCTGGGTTAAATAATCTAGTGTTTTTCCCTAAAGTACCCATTAATGGGGGTCAAAGGTAGAGATTAAAACTCTCCTTTCGTCTCCTCCTCATACCAGCTTGCATACATCATATAGTCGTGCGCAATGCGTCGGATGATCTCGTCGCGCTGCTCGTCGCTCACTGCGCGGACTCTCTTGGCTGGAACACCTGCGTAGAGCGAGTTGGGCTCTAGCTTCGAGTTGGATAGCACCAACGCATTTGCCGCTATTATGCACCCTGTCGCCACCACAGCATTGTCGAGGATAGTCGACCCCATACCGATCAGGGTGTTGTCCTCGATCGTCGCGCCGTGGATCGTAACGTTGTGACCTACAGAGACATCGTTGCCAATAATAGCTTTCGATGGAGTCTTTGACCCATCGAAGAGCGTGTGGATCACTGTTCCGTCCTGTATGTTTGTCCTGTCGCCAATTCGGATCGAATTTACGTCGCCGCGCAACACCGTGTTGTACCATATTGATGAGTTCTCTCCGATCACTACGTCGCCTATTATAACGGCTGTCTCCGCCAAAAATGTATCTTCACCAACCTCGGGGCTCTTGCCTCTCACAGCTCTTATCAATGCCATAATACTCTAATGTATAGTTATTTGTCGTTAGTTTCGCTCTCCTTTGCCTTGCACCACAGCTCCTCCATCTGATCGAGGGTCAGCTCGGCGATAGATTTCCCACAGCTCTCTGCGGCTAGTTCCATCGAGTTGAAGCGCGAGATAAATTTGCGGTTTGTGCTCTCCAGTGCCGCCTCGGGGTCTACTTTGTAGAGTCTTGCGGCGTTGATTAGTGCAAAAAAGAGATCGCCAAATTCGCTCTTTAGCCTCTCCTGGTTGCCGCTCTCCATCTCCGCTGCGACCTCCTCGATCTCCTCGCGCACCTTTGCCCAGACATCCTCCTTCTGCTGCCAGTCGAAGCCGCACCCTGCAGCTTTTGCGCCGATACGAACCGCCTTCATCACCGCAGGTAGCGCCGTGGGTACTCCTCCGAGTGTGCCACTCTTGCGCCTCTTCTTCTTGAGTTTCAGCGCCTCCCAGTTGCGTTTTACCTCGTCGGTGGTGCGTGCCTCTACGTCGCCGTAGATGTGGGGGTGGCGATACTCCAACTTGTCGCATAGGTCGTTGACAACGCCCTCGAAGTCAAACGCGCCACTCTCAGATCCCATCTGCGAGTAGAACACAACGTGGAGCAATATGTCGCCCAACTCCTCCTTGATCGCCGCCATATCCTCGCGGTCAATCGCCTCCGTCAGCTCGTAGGTCTCCTCGATCGTCGCACCTCGCAACGACTTGAAGGTCTGCTCTCTATCCCACGGACACCTCTCGCGCAACTCTCCCATCATCGTTATCAGACGGGCTATTGCCTCCTTATTCCTCTCCACTCTAATATCTTTTAATGTTTACTCCTAAATGTATAGTATCTAGCCAACAGGTAACTGTAAAGTGACGTAATAACCGAACACAAAATCTTCGCTGGTGTAGCCCAAACCTCGACCCTCTCCACAAAGAACTTCAGTGCAACGTAGCTCAGAACGATAGATCCTGCCACCGAGAGGGCATACTTCGTGATCTGCGAACTAATCGTGGGCTGAGTGACGTTGAACGCTACATACCGATTGAGCCAGAAACCCGTCAGAAACGTGATGGGAAACACCACAATCAGCGATGCAACGTGAGCAGAGATGACAAATGACGCAATCTCCACTTCGCGGCACCCCAAAAGATTGTGGTAGACGAGGTAGTAGACAACGGCGTCGAAGAGGATGTAGTTACACACTCCGCAGACAAAATAGCGTAGGGTAGTGCGCGACACAAAACGCCTCACGATCGGCAGATATAGCAGATCTATTAGTCGCGTAATGATGCTCGCAATCCAGTCGTTTATATTTGTTATTAACTCCCTCATTGTTAGTCGAATAATAGTGCGTAATTGTCGTTAGTTCATCTGTTGATTATTGTTAATCCATTGTTTTGCTATTGTAGACCCAGGTCGATTCGTAGTGCTTTATCGCTACGGTCGAGATATATTGCGAACACTCGCGGAAGTTGTCTGCCTCGAAGATCGTCACCATATATTTATTGTCGCGTAGATATACGCGAGGGATGGCGCGTTCGCCAAGTTTACACTCGATGTCGAGAATCATACGACCTGCATTGCGCTGCGAACGGAAGATTCCGCAGACTACGCGATACGTCATAGGTGTAGTGCTCTCGGTGAGAGTAGCCTGCAGACGCTCCACTGGATCATTCGATTTGATGGGCGGTATCGGACGACCACCCATCTCGGGCATCGTCTTAGGAGTGTTTTTTAGCGCTAAATCTACGCTCTCCTCCTCGACAGCCTCTATCGTTGGCCCTGCTGCTACGACATCCTCCATTGTGCTCTCTACACTCTCTGTAGCCTCGATTGTTGTTGTTGATTCAACTTTTGACTCTGGTGTATTTGTCGTTAATTCAATTGCGGTCTCGCTCGCTGGCGTGATTTTGTCGCTCGATGCAGCTGTGCTACTGAAGAAATCGCCCTCGTAGATAAATATAGATATAATACCCGCTATGATAACGACGGATACGAATCCCCAAAGTGCTATTCCTGCCGGATTTTTAGAGTCGTCGTCCGCAGCTTTTGCGATGGCTGGCTTCGCAGCTTTTGTCGACTTTTGTTTTGAGGGTGTTTGTTTCGGAGGTGCTTGCTTTGGTGCTTTTGGTTTTGCTGCCGCAGGTTTGGTAGCCGCAGGTTTTGCAACGGGTTTACTCTCAGCGCTTCTCTTCTCCTTGGTCTCTGCCTCCTTTGCTATCTTCTCCGCCTCTCTCTCTGCCTTTTTCTCTGCCTCTCTCTCTGCAATACGTTTTTTGCTGTTGATGTTTAGGCGGTTGTAGAGCGATGGCTCGACTACAAATGCACCGTTAGCGATGACGCCGAGTGTCGTGAGGTTGTATGAACCATCCTCCTCCGAGATCTCCTCGACCCACTTCTCGTAGAGCATAGCCGCCTGCTCGCTGCTGCAGTTGCCCCTCTCCTCGATGATTTTGACGAGCGATTTGTGGCGCTCCTCCTTGTTGAGAACTATTGTGTTGATGGTGTCGCCATCCTCGACGAGTGTTGCGAACGATAGCGACCCGATCGTTGGGAGATAGACGCCACCCTCTCTCGAGAGTGTCTGTGTTATCAGTTTGTTAGTCTCGATAGCAAGTCTTGAATTTGCATTTTTCATACTCCGAACTACTTAGTTTTGTTATTAATCACTCTCGACTGCTCCTCGCTGCTCATTCCGCGATATATCATATAGATCCCGAGCACAACGAATGGGATTGAGAGCCACTGCCCCATAATTAGTACCATCTCCTTCTCGAACGCCACCTGCTCAAATTTAATGAACTCCACAAAGAAACGGGTGAGGAAGATACCCAGTAGCCCCACGCCAAACATAACGCCTGGACGTCGACGCCCCATATCGTACCTGCAGTACATAATCGAGAGGATGACGAATGTCGCTACGTAACATAGAGCCTCGTAGATCTGCGTCGGATGGCAGGCGTTTGGTGCTGCGGAGTTGAGCCAGAGGTGCGAGTTGATGAATCGGAATCCCCACGGCAGGTCGGTCACGTGACCGAAGATCTCCGAGTTGAAGAGGTTGCCCACTCTGATAATGGCGCCACCAATACCCACGGCGACCATTATGCGATCGAGTGACCATAGATATGGCATCTTGTTCTTGCGCGAGAAGAGCCACAGACCGACGAGCAGTCCAACCGCAGCGCCGTGGCTCGCCATACCGCCGTCGCGGATACCTGTCACAATCTCCCACGGCGCAAACAGGTAGTGTTGCGGTTCGTAGAATAGGCAGTGCCCAACCCTCGATCCGATTATGGTTCCGAGAGTACCATATACAAATATAGACTCCGACACCTCGTTGCGCAATCCCTCGCGTTTGCAGAAGTAGTCGAAGATCTTCGAGCTGACTAGAATCATCAGTGCCCACATCAACCCATAGTAGCGCACCTCCATTCCGAAGAGGTTGAATGCGACAGGGTCGAACTCCCAGTTTATTGCGAGTGTCTGTATCATAATCGGTAGGTTATATTTAATTTTTACCCTATTTATTATAGTTCTGTATGAGTCGTGCAATGTACTTGCCGATTATGTCGAACTCGAGGTTCACCACGCTCCCTACCTCTATGTTGTGGAAGTTCGTATATTCGTAGGTGTAGGGGATGATCGAGACGCGGAAGCTGCTGGGCGTAGAGTCGCAGACCGTGAGGCTCACCCCGTTGACCGTAACCGACCCCTTCTCGACAGTGCAGCTCGACGCCTCCTCGGGGTCGTATTCGAATGTGAAGTTCCAGCTACCCTCGGCATCCTCCTTCATCGTGCAGCGTGCGGTGATGTCGACGTGTCCCTGGACGATGTGTCCGTCGAGCAATGCGTCGGGACGCATAGATCGTTCGAGGTTGACCTCGTCGCCCACGCTCCACAATCCGAGATTGCTCTTCTGGAGAGTCTCTCGCATAGCCGTCACCGTATATGTGTTGCCCTCTATCGCTACGACAGTGAGGCACACGCCATTGTGGGCAACGCTCTGGTCGATCTTTAGCTCACCGCTAATGTCGGACTCCATCGTGAAGTGTTTGTTGTCTAGCTCCTGCGTGATCTTTGCTACGCGAGCCACTCTCTCTACAATTCCTGAAAACATCTTTAATATCTTAACTTTAATAATTAATAATCAACTTTGCGACAACTTTATATGTCGCCTCGATCTCGTTGCGCATAACCTCGACATCGTCGAACCTATTACGATCTGCCGCCACAAGCCGCCACATCGGCTTATACGAATTGTGCATCATCGGTGCTCTAACGACCCTCAGCATCGTCACGTTGCCTGCGACGATCAGATACTCCTTGCCAGGGATGATACTCTCGGTATCTATCCTGCGTAGCACCACGATAGTCCCAGGTGGCATTGTGTTGCCCATTGCGCAGCCGTTATAGATCATCGCAAAACTCCCCTTCTCCTCGATGGGAAGGATTATCTCAGACGACAACTGCAGCCTATCAACGTTTGCTATGTTATGCTCCGCATCATAATTGTAGAACTTGACAACCTGTTTATCCTCGACAAACATCTCCCCCTCACCGTGTCGCAGCCAGTTGTGGCTAATCTGCGGATATGAGGCGACTATTGTGTCGGCGAGTTTGACAGATATGCCGTGGTTGCCCCTTAATATCTGATATAGGTTCTCTGCGTTCCTTAATCCTATGTGTTTAGAAAACGCATTTGCGCTCATATTACTCCATCGTATGAGCTTCGCAAGCCGTTCGGCGTATTTTTCTTCGCTCACTAACATAAAGTAAATTTGTATCTATAATTTTTTTTTTGCATCTTTGCACTCTCGGTTGCGTAGTTCAATGGATAGAATATAAGATTCCGGTTCTTACGATGAAGGTTCGAATCCTTCCGTGACCACAACATTAGCCCATCTTTTCGGGTGGTGAAGTAGGCTTCTGGCTCTCTGCAGACGCTCTTCTGTAGCTATTGTCGCAACCCCAACACACATCTTTTGTCTCTCCGATTTATCTCTATTCGCCTCGTTGAGTATTTACATTTTGCTTTTTGTATGCAAATATACAAAAAATATTGGGAGTTTATCTCTATTTTTTAATAACTTTGTCATCAATTATGTCGATGATTAGAAATATAGAGAGCGACCTCGAATTCGAGGCGAGGATACGTCCGCAAGAGATAGAGGATTTTGCGGGGCAGAAAAAGACGGTTGAGAATCTAAAGATCTTTATCCGCGCAGCACTTATGCGCGGTGAGTCGCTCGATCATCTTCTGCTTCACGGACCTCCTGGGCTGGGTAAAACTACGCTCGCAGGGATTGTTGCGCAGGAGCTTGGCGCACAGATGAAGGTCACGTCGGGTCCTGTGCTCGACAAACCAGGCAACCTCGCAGGTCTGTTGACTAGCCTCGATGGGGGCGACATCCTCTTTATAGATGAGATACACCGACTCAGCCCAATTGTCGAGGAGTACCTATACTCCGCGATGGAGGATTTCAAGATCGATATAGTGCTCGACAAGGGTGCGGCTGCGCGAACTATCCAAATCGAGCTGAAACCATTCACTCTCGTTGGAGCTACCACACGTAGCGGTCTGCTCACATCGCCCCTGAGGGCTCGATTCGGCATACAGTGTCACCTAGAGTACTACGACTCGGAGACGCTGGCGTGTATCATACGCCGCGCCGCCTCAATCCTCGACGTCCCGATCGACGACAACGCTGCGCAGGAGATTGCGCTGCGATCGCGCGGTACCCCTCGTATTGCCAACTCGCTGCTGAGGCGAGTGCGCGACTTTGCGATGGTCGTGGGTGACGGACGCATTGATCTCAACATTGCACGTGTTGCCCTCACGGCGCTCAACATAGATGCACGAGGGCTCGATCAAATGGACAACAAGATCCTCGGGGTGATAATCCACAAATTCAAGGGTGGACCTGTGGGGCTCAACACCATAGCAACCGCAGTTGGCGAGGATGCAGGTACAATCGAGGAGGTCTACGAACCGTTCCTAATCAAGGAGGGATTTATCAAACGTACGCCTCGTGGGCGCGAGGTTACAGATCTCGCATACTCACACCTCGGGGTGACTCCCACACCATCTACGGGCGAACTATTTCTCTAGCTGAGAGATTGCCCCAGTGTCGCAGACGGCAAGCTAGCTTGCATTTGCTTTTGTTGCGGCAATTATAGGGGTGCTTTCCCTATAATTGCCGAATGTAGATTTGGGTGTAACATCATCAGTAACACATTGCAGTATAAAAAGAAACGAAGTTTCCCCCACAACCTGTTGTGAGCCGCGCGGCTTGAGCGCAATACTCGTTTTTTTTTGTATGTTTGCCCTAGGTTAACCCTCTTTTCGTGTGGTTGCTCTGTAAATTGGTGAGAAAAATTATATTATTCACAATATTTTTCCTATCTTGGCGCTGTTATTTAGCGTGGGGTGGTCTATCCTCGCGTGTGAACCCGATTTTACGAGAACAAAATAAGAAGAAAAAATGAAAAAAATTATCAGCTCTACCCTCCTTGCTCTCACACTGATAGCCTCCACTGTAGGAGCTCTTCAAGCTGAGGAGATACAGGGGGCAACCGCTGTAGCTCAGGAGGCGATAGCTGCGCCAGAGGTCGTGCCAGCTGCTGCGACTGCGACGAAATCTAAGCCTACCGTCAACGTGGGTTTGTTGCTACACACATATCTCCAGATGGAGCAGAACGGATATGGAGCTAACGTAGACGATATGGATGACATAGACTCTCCTGGTAGCTTCAACTATGGCGCTAACCTCTATCGCGCTCGACTTTTGTTCGACGCAAAGCTCACCGAGCGAGACTATATCTTTGTCGATACTGAGTTAACGGCATCGGTGGGGTTGAATGGCGACAAGTCTGCATCAATCAAGATCCTTGACGCGCAGTATGAACACATATTCAGCGACGCCTTGCGCCTCTCGGCAGGTAAGATGCTCGTGTCGTTCAACCGCAACGGACTGCAGACACCCAACACCCTTATGGCTAGCGACTACGCACTCTTCCAGTCGGCCTACAACTTGACGGAGAGTCAGCCACTACAGAACGACAGCGGTCGCGACGTGGGTATCAACCTCGCAGGTAGCTTCTACAATGGACGCCTCACCTATCGCGCAGGTGCATTCAGCGGCTGCCGCGACTACACATATCTCACGGGTGAGGAGTCTGCTCCATTCCGTTATGTGGGACGCTTGCAGTACAACTTCTTCGACACAGACAACTATGCAGGTACGCTCCTGGGCGAGGGAAAGACCCTCTCGGTAGCGGCAGGAGTCGACAATCAGGGTAGCTACTACGCTGTTGGCGCAGATCTATTCCTCGACGCTCCACTTGGCTCGGCAGGTTCGCTGACGCTAAACTCTGCCTATGCTTATATGTCGGGCGGTAGCTACAGTGCGAAGTACAACTTCTCGTCGGTAATTGCCGACTCCAACATCATACTCGCCGAGGGAGGATACTACTTCAAGAGCCTCAAACTGCAGCCGTGGGTTAAGTTCGAGAGGATGGATCGTAGGATCAGGGGTCTCGACGACGAGACTGTATTTGGTGGAGGTGTAAACTACTTCTTCAACGGATATGGTTCGAACCTCAAGCTCTCATATCTGTCGCGCAAGAACTCTGGCGTCGGCAAATACTATGGGCAGGCGTGGCTTCAGCTCCAGGTCTATATCTTCTAGTTCCCCTATAACTGCTGCAAAGAGAAGCAAATGCAAGCTAGCTTGCCGCAGTCCCCACCCCTTCTCAGCGGCAAGATTTTGAGGTGAGTATGGCTAGCAAGGCAATTTTCGGTGTGATTTTTGGTGCGATTGTTGGGTGTTGTGGGGTGTGAAGATTAGCCAACACACATACGACCTTATCCTCGCCAACGCACTCTTTGGCGTGAGCTATGCTGTCGTTGTCTCCATACTTGAGGGGCAGTCGTTGAGGCTTGAGCCCGACAGCATCTTCGCTGTTCAGGTTGTCGTTGCGGCGATAATATTTCTGCCGCACGTGCGTCTGTCTCAGCTGCGGCAACACCTGCCCCACATTGTGCGCAACACAATAATCTTGATCTTCGGTTGGCAGCGCCTAACTCTTATTGGGGTTGACTCAACTTCGACTGTTAATGTAGCGGCAATATCTGCTGCCGGAATTGTTGTGACGCTATGTGCCAAACGTAACATTCATCGTCTCAGGGAGTTCTGTGCGCCATTTGCTGTCGTGATATTGGCGATGCCGTTTGTCGCAGACCTTGCAGGCGAGTGGTTTGTAGCTGCCGGAATCGTCTCTGTCGCTATCAGCACCATCCTCTCGCGCGATGTCGTGCGGAGCATAGGCGCTGCATCTGCGCTCGCTCTGTACTCTGTGGTGGCACTTGCTCTGCTGCCCGTTGTGGCGCCACTAAATATTGCGCACGATATTACGCACGCTGTGACGGCAGGGGGCGAAACGGGGCTTCTGTTGCTGTTTCAGTCGACGCTGGGCAGTGCGCTTCCGTTGTATCTGTTGTTGAGGGGCTCTGCCGCGACCACGCCGCTGACGACGGCGCTATGTAGATATGTGCAGAGCGCTGTAGCCCTGGCGATATGCTACGTGCCTGAGCTTGCGAATGTGTTGATCCTGATAATGGTGGCAATCTCCGCTGTCGAGATCTTTGTGCGGTGTGATGACGAGTAGGCTAGGGCAGACGTATGTTGATGCTGGTGTAAAATTATCGGGACATTATCGGAGATATAATCAATGACATATGGGCATAAAAAAAGAGGAGAGTAACCACACTCTCCTCTAATTCGTGAGGCTCGCGACTAATATTCGGGCACCTACTCCAGTAACCACTCCTTCGTAGACCTTAGAGATCTTGATGATCTCAATTAGCCGCTATCCTCAACCAACCTAAAACTACTAACCTAAAAATGAACCTTAAAACTTCACTGCAAAGATATGGCAAATATTTCGTTCCTGCAAATTATTTTGTGATTTTTTTTAATAAAAATTACATTTTATTTGTGACTATTGTCTTAAAACGCTATAGATCAACGATGTAGCAGGACGTTAACATATGTTGCATTTTGCCGTTAGTTTTTAAGTTATATTAAAAACACCGAGTGTGTTATATCTTTTTTTCAATTTGATCGCTTTGATATATTAAACTCCCTCTCTTTTTCTTCGGTTGCAATGCGTCGCGGCTTCGTGATATTGTATATCATAGATTGAGTCTGCGCAGATAATAATGTGTGATCTCGCTCAATTGCCCTAAATATTCAAGTTTCCGTATGGTGCTGTAGTCTACGAATCACTCAATCCCCCCAATCGTTGTGATTTAATTTTATACTTAGGTGAATGAATTTAGGTGGTTTATTGAATAAAATTTTGCTGATTTGAAAATAATTTGTTACCTTGCGCAACGAACAGCCATATATTAAACCTAAAATAACCTAAATGTAACCAATCTCTTAATAAGTGTGGGGTGCTTAATTGTTATGCATATAATGCGTGGCAAATTGTCGTGTCTATACCTCTACAGCTTACGCAACTTACAAAATCGAAACAATAAGAAACCAATAAAATCAACCTAAATTAAACGTATGAAAAGATTATTTCTCTCTTTTACGGTGCTGACGTCGCTATTTGCCTTAGCAATAGTGACATCTTGTGCCGAGGACGACACAGATTCGGTGTCGTTCAGCTCTTTCTCTGTCTCTCCGACGGAGATTGGCAAACTGTACGTCGGTCAGACGGCGCAGATTGAGGTTGCGACCGAACCGTCTGTGACGATAGAGGAGTATGTAAAATTCTCGGTGTCGCCCATTTCGCCCAACAAAACGGCTGTCGTGATCGACGACTATGGCGTTGTGACGGCTGTATCGGCTGGCGACGCTATCATCGCAGTCTCGTCGATGAATGGCGACTGGACGGAGCTAGTCGACGTATCTGTATTTGATGTTGTCTATCCTGTCACCTCGGTGGCGATCAATGGAGCGTACGATTTGAACGCAGATGGATATAAGGAGTTTACGGTATTTACCAACGCTGTAAGCTCTGCGGCGGCGATCCTTAATGTCACGATCTCGCCAGAGGAGGCAACTACCACCGACGACGATATTGTTTGGTCGTGCGTAGACACTGACAACAATGGATCTGTCATCTTGGAGAATGGTAGCTTCACCCCAGGAACTGGAGTTGGTAAGGTATATATCTACGCAACTCTCTTTGATTCATACGCTTTCTACGACGACGAGTACACAGAGGATGACCTCGTTAATGAGGATTTGGTCGCAAGCTACACATATTCAGATGTTGTGGTGGCAGACTTTGTTGAGGCATATATTACATTTAGTGAGGGTGCTATCGATTTTGCTAGCTCGCTTGAGGTCTCTACAGCTCCATTTATGCTAGACTACTCGATGAAGGTTCCATATTCTAACCCTGAGGTTGTTTGGAGCTCTTCTAATATGGCTATTGCGACTGTTGATCCGTCGACAGGTCTTGTTACTATCGAGGGTGCAGGAAGTGTAACTATAACCGCTACTTGCAACGATGTTGTGGGCACAATAGTATTGAATGTCGCTTATGTTGACATCACGAGCATCGCGATCAACGAGCAGAACGAGACGGTCGACAGCGGTGAGACGAAGCAGTTCACTGTTGCGGTTAACGATAATGCTGACCCTGCTGTGGCTTGGAGCATCGATCCTAACGACACTACAGGCTCTTCGATCAGCTCTACAGGACTCTTTACGGCTGGAGGCTATAAGGGATCTGTCAAGGTGATAGCTACGTCGCTTGTTGATAACTCATTCTACGCTGAGGCTACTGTTGCAGTAAATGTGCCAGTTGCATCTGTCGAGATGCCATCGGCGATCTCTGCAGTTGCAGGTTCGACTGTTGATCTCAGTGCGCTAGTTGTGTTCAACCCATCTTCTCCATCCGACAGCTCGTTGAACTGGTCATCTAGCAGCTCTTCGATCACCGTCACAAATGGTGTAGTTACTATCCCAAGTGGCACTGCGGCTGGAACAACGGCTATAATAACTGCTACATCTGCCGACAACACATCTGCCTCTGCAAGTTGTACGATTACTGTTGCGTCGTCGATCACAAGCGTTTCGAGCGTGGTTATTACAGGTAAAACGGGTGTGACTATCACAAATGCATCTGCCACAACGACACTTACGGCAGACTCTGCAGTATTCTGGTCGTCGTCGGATAGCAATGTTGCGACTGTCGACGCTACGACAGGAGTTGTGACAGCACTTGCTGAGGGTACGGTGACAATCACCGCTACGTCGACTGTTACGCCAACAGTATCGAAAACTCACACAATTACGGTGAGCCCAACACGTGTGACGTCGTTCACGATCTCTGCGATCTCGGTTGTCGTAGGTAAGAGCGCTGCGGTCGTACCAACTATCGCACCATCTACAGCGACATATCAGGGCTACACTATGGCGGTTACGTCGGGTGCTGAGAACATCTTGTTCGACGCCGAGACAGGCTCTGTGATCGGTAATGCGATCGGCACGGCTGTTATTACGATCTCTTCGGAGGATCCTACGGCGAGCGATATTACTTGTACGGTGACAGTGTCGTCTGGAGCAGGTATCGGCAACCTCGAGGAGGGTGAGGGTTCATTCGTAATAATGTAGTTGCTAGATTATATTTAGTGGGGACGACCCTCCTTAGGTCGAGTGGTCGTTCCCCCTTTGTAAGAGAATTAAAAAACAGATAAATAAAATAATATGAAGCGTAAATATATATATAGTAGTGTGGTTGCATTAGCTCTGTTAACCACATCGTGCGAGAAGGCTGAGCCCACCCTTGAGGGTGATGGTGGTGCCTCTGATAGCGGCAGTACGTTCTCGATAACGATCGCAGCACCGACGCAGCCCGAGGGGACTCGTGTTGGAATGAATGATCTCAACACTGAGTGGACAGTGGGGGATGGTATGACGTTCTTTGCGTATGACGATAATGTAGCCAACCTCAATACTGCTGCAGGATTTGGTCACTTCTCAGCGTCGAGCGTTGCTGCTGATGGAGCAGCCACATTCACAGGAACGTTTGCGTCAGCTATGGTGGGACAAAAAATATGTGGATTCTACCCTGGCGAGAAGGCGTATATGAATAATACTAATACGGGTGTGCGTTTTTTGTCGACACTTCTTCTTGCGCAGCCAACATACTTTAAGCTAGAGTACGAGGATGGTTTGGTTACTCCCTCGTCGATGGGTCAGTATAGTTATCTATACTTTACTTCGGATCAGACGTTGAGTTCTACTTCGTCGGCCTCTACTACGTTGACAGGTACGTATAAGCACATTATGGGATACCTTGACTTCAACTTCACAGGTGTTTCGGGTGCAGTCGAGCGAGTATATGTCACCTCTACTCTCCCTGTTATGGAGGAGGCTAAGGTCGATACAGATGGTAATATCACTTGTGATAGAGCGTTGGATTATGCGATCACTACGGAAGGTGACGACTCAGATTCAGCGGTATCAAAACTTTCGAAGTTCCAGATCGAGGATTTCATCTTTACGCTTACAGACTCCGATACGGGTGAGCTCGGTGTGACACCAGCGGATGGTACGTTGCGCGTTCGTCTACCGATATTCCCTCAGACACTGCTTGGTAATTTGGATGTATATGTGGTATATACCGATGGCACGGAGAGCGTCGTTACGCTCAATGTATCGGGTATGACTGTGGAGTCGGGCAAGAGATACTTCAACGATCAGGTTATTCCGCTCACAACGACTCAGACGGCGAATCCTAAGATCGGTGACTACTTCTGGAACGATGGCACATCTAGCTTCTCGCTAGAGGGAAAGAGTACGCCTCCCGACGGTATCGCCTACGACTGGGCTGGTACAGGTGCTTCGCGTACGGCAGGTAGAACATTCTCGCCGACATACTATCGTGGTGCGACATATATCGGAGCAGACTATATCAACGATAGCTCTAACAACAAGAACACGCTGTTGATAAATCAGACAGATATGAATGGTATCTGCGCAATGCAGACCCTTATGAATCTTGCGATCGAGCCATCTCAGTCGAATGGAGGTAACATTTTTAGCCAGTACTCTGGCACAGAGGAGCTCGCTAGCACCTACTCTGCTCATATCAACTCGTTGATCCCTGCGATGGGTCTTGCTTACGACAAGAGTACCGATGCAAGCTATACGGATGCTGTCTACTCGAAGAGCTATACTGGCAAGGAGACATATTTGTGGTATGTCCCAACAGTCTATGAATTGTATGAGCTATACGCTAGGATTAACGCAGTGCAGGCACTCGACGAGAACTTCTATGTGTCGCAGCAGATTGCCATCTACGACGCGGGGTTGTATGGTGTGACAAAGACGTCGAGTGTTGAGTGGGGTCGTGGTAAGTTGGCGGTGCCATCTTCTACAGCTAGCTCTGTCGCTATTACCGATAACACGACTGTGGGACCATTCTTTGACTCTATCATCCCTGCTTATGGTACGGCTGCATATTCGGGCAGTTCTATCGCGGCGCACAATGTGAATATGAGGACAGCAACGATGCGTTCGGATCAGCCAGGTGCAGGTTACTATGTGAACCTTGGTAATATCTATGAGTTGATCGCCATCACGACTGCGAATTATTACTATGGATATAGCGGCTACTGGAATAATAACACAGGAAATACCAACCCTACGTGGTCGATAATGTGTGTCGACGCAGATGGCGCTACCCCCAACAATTAGTTGGGGTGACGCTCTCTCAGCAACTCTAATTCTGCGTGGTGGCGTGGGTATATTTTATTCACTCACGCCGTCGCAGTTGGAGATATAGGCTATAAATCATTCAAAAGGAGCCCGTTTCGCTCTGTAATTTGAAAAAAATGTAGCCAACGAGGCTAAAATATATGCTACTTTGTGTCAATATATAGAAAATATAACTATATTTGTGGTAGTATTTTAGTCACCGATCGCCACTTGTGACCAAAATATGGCAGAATTAGCACTAAAAAACCAATCAAAAACCTAATAGACTTAGCGATTAGATTCGCGAGTCATAAATTAATTGCCAAATGAACCTGAAGATATTAACCATATCTCCGTTTACCTCTGCACCCACTCGTGGGTGTGGGGGATTTTTGTGCCCTATACTCAAGGCTATCTGGTGTCGAGTGGGGTGTGCAGCAGGTTAGATTTAGAGACAATACATACACTTGTTAAGTATCAATTATAAAATCAATAAACCTAATATTTCAAGAGAACCTAATTTATTAACCACGAGTTTGCGAGTTCAGAGAGTGCAGACTCAGCATTAAAGAAGTGCAAGATGAAAAAAACTTTACACAAACAGATGGCTAGAGCCCTCAGCCTCTCGTTGGCGATGCTGTTTGGATTGCTTTCGGCGTTTGCCCAGCAATCTATTGGCGTGAGTGGAGTGGTTGTTGACGATGGTGGTCAACCGATCCCAGGCGCTACAGTCATCCTCAAAGAGAATCCACAGGTCGGTACAGTTTCCGATCTCACGGGTGCGTTTAGCATCTTTGTGCCCAACGCAAGCTCTACTCTTGTCGTTTCGTTTATCGGAATGGATACGCAGGAGATAGTGGTTGGATCACGTACATCCATCAATGTGACGCTTTCGAGCGGTTCGCAGGAGATCGAGGAGGTCGTAGTCGTTGGTTACGGTCAGCAGAAGAAGGCGTCGTCTGTAGGATCTATCGCCACCACGAAGGGTGACGACCTACTTAAAGCTGGAGGTGTCACGAATGTGTCGGAGGCTCTTCAGGGTCAGATGGCAGGAGTCGTCGCTGTCAGTTCGTCGTCGAAGCCAGGTGAGGACTCTGCGGAGATCTTCATCCGCGGTAAGTCGTCGACCGATGACAATACACCGCTCTACTTGGTCGATGGTGTCGAGCGTTCGATCGACGACATTGATATGAATGAGGTCGAGTCAGTCTCTGTTCTAAAGGATGCGTCGGCAACTGCGGTCTATGGAGTGAAGGGTGCCAATGGTGTTATCCTCGTGACAACTAAGCGTGGTACGAACTCTCGCCCGAAGGTGGGATTCACGGCTAACGTAGGATTCAAGAAGCCAACGACATCATATGAGTATTCGGACTATGTGACATCTATGAATATGTACAATGAGGCGTTGGGTAACGACAGTAGCTGGTCGACTCTAATCTCTGAGTCGACTATCGCTGCGTGGGATAATGCCTACTCTACAGGCAACTACGGACCCTACAACGATCAGTTCCCACAGGTTGACTGGGTCGATGAGGCGACGAAGGATTTCGGTATACAGCATAGCTACAACGTCAACATCTCGGGAGGTACGGATCGTATGAAGTACTTCGCGTCGTTGGGTTATCTCTTCGATGGTGACATCTTCGAGACATACAAGACGGAGGATTATGACCCTCGTTTCTACTATCGTCGATTTAACTGGCGTACCAACTTCGACTACGATTTGACAAGTACTACAACCTTCTCGGTCAACATCGCAGGATCGCAGGGCTACGAGAACCAGCCTGGTTATCGTGACGACAGTGGTTCGGACTCATACCTCTTCAACGACTTCTATACGGCGTCACCAAATATGTTCCCTGTAATGTACTCCGATGGAGTCTACGGATCGGACATCTTGGGTGGTGGTAATATTATCGGATATATGCAGGAGTCAGGACAGCGCTCGTTCCGCAACTTCAAGGGTATGTATGACCTCGCAGTAAGGCAGAAGCTCGACTTCATCACGAAGGGGCTCTCGGTTAATGCGAAGCTATCCTACACCTCGAACTCGAAGAATGAGTCGAAGATATTGATGGGTTCGTACGGAAGTTCGCTCAATGATGCTAACACGCAGGGTAACTCCTACGATCGTTACTATCGTGAGTATGACTACTCGAATCCCATCTCTGTGGATGAGAATGGTAACATAACCTACGAGATGGTGATGGAGGAGCGACTACCAAGTACCTATCCGACTACGGTAGAGAATCCTGGAGGTGCATCCTACAACGCATACGACTCGTCGAGCCGTCAGATCTACTATGAGATGCAGATCAACTATGCACGTTCGTTCCTCGATGCGCACGATGTGACGGCGCTCGGAGTATTCAACCGCAAGACGTCGCAGTCGGATGTTGAGTTCCCATCTTATGAGGAGGACTGGGTCGGACGTGTCACCTATGGTTATAAGGGACGCTACCTATCTGAGATCAATGCAGCCTACACTGGTTCGGAGAAGTTCGCGCCAGGTCGTCGTTTCGGATTCTTCCCATCGTTCTCGTTGGGATGGAGACTAACCGAGGAGCCTTGGATGAGGAAGGTTAAGGAGAAGTGGTTGTCGAATGTGAAGTTCCGCTACTCGTGGGGTAAGGTCGGTAGCGACAATGGAGCAGCTCGTTTCAACTACATCCAGACATATAGCACGGAGGCGAACGTTACCTTCGGAGGTTCGACTACTACAGCTTATGGAAGTCTCTACACCGAGGGTACACTCGCCAACGAGGGTGCTACGTGGGAGGAGTCTGTGAAGCAGAACCTTGGTGTCGAGATCACGCTTTTCAGAAAGTTGAGTATGACACTCGATCTCTACGACGAGCAGCGTTCGGGCATCCTCACTACGATCAGTAGTGTTGCCCCTTGGATGGGTATCTCGTTGCCTGCCGACAACATCGGATCGACAAAGAACCACGGTATCGAGTATGAGGCTAAGTGGAACGACAGGATCGGTAAGGATTTCAGATACTACGTAAACTTCAGCTTCGGAACGAGTGAGAACCGTATTACATATATGGATGATCCGTTCGACTCAGATTGGTATCAGAAGAAGGAGGGTAAGTCGATCGGCTACCAGAGCAAGTATATCGCTACGGGTAACTACTCGAAGATCGACGACATCTTCAACTCGCCAACTTCGGGAATTAGTGGTGCCGACGTATCGACCCTTATCCCTGGCGACTTGATGTATGTAGACTACAACTCTGATGGTCAGATCTCGACTGCGGATCTTGTCCCAACAGAGTATAACAGCTATCCTACGACTACCTATAGCTCTACGATAGGTTTCAACTACAAGAATATCGGATTCAGCGTGATGCTCTATGCTGCGTTAGGAGTCTACAAGGCAGACATAACCAATCTGCTCTACAACTTCCCTGGCAACCAGATAATGACTCACTCCAATGTGACGGGTCGCTGGACATACGACGATGCTGAGGCGACGTCGATTGTTAGCCCATCGCTCCACCTATCTGACTCGTGGAATAGGCTTGCTAGCAACTACAACTATACGGATCACTCGTATATGCGTATTAAGAATATGGAGGTCAACTACGTGTTGCCTCAGCACTGGACGAAGAAGATCTTCATCTCAAGGTGTCAGATCTATGCCAACGGAACGAATCTCTTCACTTGGCAGCGCAACGACTCGCGTCGTGACCCTGAGACAAGTAGCCAGAGCGTCTATCCAATGGTTAAGCGCTATAACTTGGGAGTACGTGTAACATTTGAGTAATGGAGAATAGAGGAATTATTATGAAAACTATAAGAAAAATAACAATAGCAGCCCTCTCGCTTTTTGCGGTGAGTGGACTGAGCAGTTGTGAGGACTACTTGGATATGTCTCCATCTATGGGTGTCGACGTCTCGGTTGTCTTTAGCGACTACACCTCGGTGTCGCTCTATCTGGCTGGAGCCTACAAGTGGGTACACGACGAGTTGGACTATGGGTCGCTCGGTAATCAGTATTCGTGGTCGCCAGGTATCGCCGACGAGTGTGCTGGTGTCTACAACTCATATGGATTGGGTACTATCCACTCTGGTAACTGGGGTGCGACGAATGTCTCGGGTTTCGAGATCGGCGACAATGGTACAGTGTCGTTGGGGTCGGATAGTGGTACGGTTATCTTCCGTGCATACCGCACATTGCGTATCTGCAACTCGACTATCGCCAACGCCGACTTGGTGACGATGACTGACGACGAGCGCAACAAGCTCCTCGGACAGGCCCATTTCCTCCGCGCGTGGGCTTACTTCCAGCTTATTCGTCGCTACGGTGGAATGCCCGACTTGACAACGTTGTATGACGAGATCTCGGACTACGATCAGCCACGACTCACCTATCACGGGTCGAACGATCTATTGATTGCAGATCTCGATATGGCGATCTCGATGTTGCCCGATCAGTGGGATGAGCCAAACATCGGACGTGCCAACAAGAGTTCGGCGTATGGTCTGAAGTCTTTGGCTATGACCTACGATGCGAGTCCTCTTATGCAGAACGATCTCAACTCAACTGTCAACAATGGTTACAGCACCGAGCGTGCACTGCTAGCTGCGCAGGCAACGCAGGCGGCTATCAACTATGTAAATAGTGGCGCGGGTCCTAACCGCCTATCTTGTGTCGCAGGTAGTGTGCTCGGAGATGGTACAGACTTCTATCCTCGTATCTTCAGCTGGAGTACAGAGGATATATCGAACCCTACATACTACTATCAGCCCGAGGAGGGTATGTGGTACAACCGCGACAACTCGCCTACGCAGTCGACGAGTGTGAATATATATCTCCTTCCGCAGAAGTGGGCAAATGGTTCACTTTCAGGTGGAGGTAACTGGGTCTATTCATACTTTGCTCCGACACAGAATATGGTCGATCTATACGAGAAGTTGGGCTCAGATGGAAACTATCACCCCATCACTAGCACCGATCTCGCAGGATATGAGCCATCGGGAACTGGTGCGGTAAGTAATATGTATGTTGATCGTGATCCACGTTTCTACCACAATATTATCGCTCCAGGTATGCAGCGTAGTTGTTGTTCGGCTCAGGAGATGCAGCCTATCATCAATGATTACTACAAGTACAATAAGGATAACAATGATGGTATTTTGTATCAGGGAGTGATGTATGACCAAGCGACCAACGAGTATATCATAAATCGTGAGCAGACAGGTTATGCACTCAACAAATTCTGCTGGAAGGCGATAGGTGCTAATGGCGACGAGGACAATGGTTTTGTACCAGATCGCGAAAGCAAGCGTATCCCGACAGTCTTTATTCGTGTGTCGTCGCTCTACCTCAACTATGCCGAGATGGCGTATGAGGCTACGGGTAGCTACAACACGAAGCCATCGGGTTGTTCGATGACGGCTGAGCAGGCGCTCAACGTAATTCGTAACCGCGCAGGTCTTACGAATTGGTATTCGAAGGATCCTAACGACAGTTTCCGCGACGCATATCGTCGTGAGCGTGCCGTAGAGCTAATGTTCGAGAACCACCGTTGGCACGACATCCGTCGATGGATGATCGCGGAGTCGCTCTTCGCGTCACAGTATCCTATATATGGTGTGTATGCGATGCGTCAGAACTACAGTTCGTCGGATGCAGCGACAGCAGGATCTGAGGATAATGGTTATACGGGTAACTTGCTCGGTTTCGCTGGTGACGAGTGCGACGTGATAAAATCAGATGGTGCAATCATCTGTACGCCGGTACCTATCACTTGTGAGAACCGTGTGTTCACTAACAGAAACTACTGGTATCCATTCTCGACATACGATGTAGATGCGTTGGATAACTTGCAGCAGAACCCAGGTTGGTAACATTAAAACAATAGATGATTATGAATATAAATATAAGAAGCATAGTTTGTTTTGCGTTGCTGACAGCTCTACTCGGAGTTTCATCCGTCGATGCGCAGAATAAGAAAAATGCAAAAAAGAAGGAGGTTCAATATCTCGATGTCACGTCGGTAATTGTCGACGAGAGCGGTGAGCCTATCGAAAATGCCGAGATGATCACTCGCGAGGGTGCCTACACAGCCTTCTCGGATGCTAATGGTGAGGTGACGGTGACTAGCGTCGTAGGTGGCATCTTGTTGGTTGAGGCGTTTGGCTACGAGGATGTAGTGATCGAGCTCACCAAGGAGGGTGCGCCAGCCAAGATCGCAATGAAGAGCGTCGAATTATTGGAGTCGAGCGACGATGTTGTTCTTCGCCAGGATGGTAGCAGCACGAAGATTGCAAACTTCACAGGTGCAGCCGACACTATCGACGGATCTAAACTTAATGCATACGCCGACTACAACTTGTCGAATGCACTTCAGGGTCGCATAGCAGGTTTGGTGGCTAGTCAGGATGCTGGCTCACACGGAGCCAACACCTCGACACTCTACATTCGTGGGCAGCACCGCGACGCTACCAACACGATCCTCGTGCTCGTAGATGGTTTCGTCCGCGACTACAACGACATCTTGCCCGAGGAGGTTGAGTCGATCACGGTTTACAAGGATGCTATCGGCAAGGTTCTCTATGGTTCACGTGGTGCAAATGGTGTGCTAGAGATCACAACTAAGCGTGGTGCGGCAAACAAGCGTGTCGTCAATGTGAAGGCGGAGAAGGGTGTGTCGATCGCAACTCGCACGGCAGATTATCTCAACTCATACGACTACGCGACGCTCTACAACGAGGCGAGTGTAAACGATGGTTTGTCGCCTCTCTATAGCGCAGAGACGATCAACGGATATATGGGATCTGCGGGCAATAGTGATCTCTTCTATCCCGATGTAGACTATAGCGACTACTTCCTCAGCAACTCAGCCAACTTCACGAAGGCTACAATCGATATGGCGGGTGGAAACGACCGCATCAAGTACTCGGTTGTCGGAGGTCTACTCTTGGGGGGTGGTTTCGAGGCGGTTGGTCCTCAGTCGAAGATCACGCGTATCAATGTTCGCGGTAGCATCGACGTGAAGATCACCGACGAGTTGAGCTTCGTTGCTAACTCTGCGGCTCGCTTCGAGAACAACAAATATGGTAGCCTCAATAGCGCCACTATCTACTCGCGTGTAGGAACATACTTGCCAAATGAGGCACCTCTCACCATCTCGGCGGAGGATGCATATGCAAGTTTGTCTCTCTCGCCCTCGCTCGACGGCTCACCATTCTTCGGTGCAAGTACGCGAGTGGTAGCAAACTTGTTGGCAGATATGGTCTATGGTGGCAACACAGAGTCGAAGTACAACACGAACCACACAAACCTCGGTTTGCGATTCAACCTCAATGAGCAGGTTGAGGGTCTTTCGTTCGGTGGCGACTTCTACCTCGACAACACAGACACATTCCAACTCGGTCAGACAGATACCTACGCAACATATGCTGTGACAGGTAAGAACGACGACGGCACAGCGGTGTTGACTCAGTCGCGTAAGTTGAACCTCGCCGACTCCGACAGCCGCGAGGCATTCACGTCGAAGCGAAATATGGGTTATCGCGGTATGGCTGACTTCACTCGTTCGTTTGGCGACCACGACCTCTCGACAGGTGCTCTGTTCTACTACTCTTTCCAGGAGACAATGAACAAGAACCAGAATGTGGTCAACACACACACAACGCTTCGCGCAGACTACACATACGACGACAAATACTCTGCAGAGGCTTCATTCGCACTCTTGGGTAGCAACCGCTACGCTAAGGAGAATCGCTACTTCTTGTCGAGAGCCTTCGGTGCGTCGGCTATCTTGTCGAAGATGGATTTCTTGAAGAACAGTTCGGTTGTCGACTACTTGAAGCTAAAGGCTAGCTACGGAGTTCTCGGCTACGACGCTGCCACAAGCTTCTTGCTCTACAAGCAGCTATGGGCGAATGCAGGTACTACATCGTTCGGTAGCGCTAACTCAACATCTGCGGAGCGTGTATATATGGTCAACGTAGCATCAGACATAAATTGGGAGAACTCTACGGAGTATAACGTAGGTCTTGAGGGTATCTTCTTCGACGGTCGTTTGAGAGGTGAGATCAACTACTTCCACGAGACTCGTAGAGATATGGTTGAGAGCATCACATCCGACGTAGCCAACATCCTTGGAGGATACATCGAGGTTGACAACGTTGGTTCTATTCGCAACCAAGGTATCGACGCTGCAATCGAGTGGTCGCAGCGCAAGGGTGATCTCAACTACTCGGTTGGGTTGAACCTATTGATCTCGAAGAACAAGGTGCTGGATTGGGATGACTACGACTACCCAGATGATGTGCAAAAGACAATTGGTAAGTCAACATCTGTAATGAAGGGCTATGAGGCTCTCGGACTATTCGGCAAGGATGTCGATCTTGAGGGTCACGCCACACAGATGTTTGGCGACTATGGCAATGGCGACATTGCATATAAGGATCAGAATGGCGACGGCATCATCGATGCACGCGACCAGGTTGTCCTCGGCGACTCGTTCCCCACAGGGGTCTTCGGTATCGACTTCGAGGTTAACTATAAGGGCTGGGGACTCTACGCACTCGGTACTGCTGAGGTTGGTGTGAGCAGCTGGTTGAACAATGCATACTACTGGGTTGATGGTTTGACAAAGTACTCTACGGTTGTCACCGACAGATACCACGAGATCAACAACCCAACGGGTTCGTACCCACGTCTCACTACGCTTAGTGCCGACAACAACTTCGTCAACTCGTCGTATTGGTTGTCGTCTGCTAGCTACTTCCGTATGAAGAACGTGCAGTTGAGCTACACATTCTCTTTCAAGTCGGTGAAGGCTCCTGTAGACAAGGTCAAGTTGTTTGTCAACGGAACGAACCTATTTGTACTCTCGCCAATCAAGGATCTCGATCCAGAGGCTCTCACGGCAGGTGTGTCGACTTGTCCTATTGCGAGAACTGTCACAGGTGGTGTTTGTGTAACATTTTAATCGAAAGGCTATAGAACTATGAAAACTAATAGAATAATATCACTTCTGGCACTCTCCCTAGTAGGTTTCTCGTGCGATAACCTCTACGAGGATAAATACATCGGGCAGTGGGAAGATGAATATGTATGGGAGATCGCTGAGCAGGCAACAGCTGTGTTGAATGATCTATACGTGACGATTGCGCATCGCCCCGATGTCTACGACAGCAACTTCTTGGATGCTGCGACCGACAATGCGATGAGTACTCTTGAGGGTACAGTTCGCGAGCTTACGACAGGTGATTACTCGTCGCAGAGCAATCCGCTAAACTGCTGGAGCACCAACTATGAGGCTGTGCAGATGGCGAGCTACTACATCGCCAATGGTATGAACGAGGCGTATGTATTCAATGTCAAGAGCGAGTATTCCGACGTTGGTGAGCGCTACTACCGAATGGGACAGGCGCACTTCTTGCGTGCCTTCTTCCACTTCGACCTACTACAGGTATATGGTGGTAAGAACAACAGCGGCGAGGCGTTGGGTATACCAATCCTTACGGAGTATGTCGACACGGAGGAGGCGATGGATATGTTGCTTACCTACAAGCGTCCTACTTATCGTGAGTCTATAGATCTTATCTTGGCGGATCTCGATGAGGCGATGTCGTACTTTGAGGATGAGCGAGCGTTGACAGTTACTGTCGAGGGTCGTGCAAACTACAATACTGCTGCTGCATTGAAGGCGCGTGTTGCGCTCTACGCTGCGAGCCCTGCATATCAGGACAACTCGATTGTTCAGATCAACGATATGGGTAGCTTTACGGTTGTCGACAAGGCAACATACGAGGAGAATTGGGCAAACTTCGCAGGTTTGATCTACGAGGAGTCTATGACGTCGTTTCTCAGCTCTGTCACATCCGACGAGGGTAACTCATCGTTGTCCTATACGCAGCTAACTTCGACTGATTTTGCCGACGTATCGTCGGCGACACCTGCGGAGTATATCTTCCGTTTCTACTTCAATAGCACCTCTGTCGAGAACTACCACTTTATGCCTCGTTTCTACGGAAAGGCCTACACGGTGCCAACTCAGAACTTGGTAGACGCCTTCCCTATGGCGAATGGCTATCCGATCACAGATTATCGATCAGGATACGACCCATCGAACCCATATGTAAATCGTGATTCACGCTTCTACTTGAACATCTACTATAACGGAGCCGACTACGGATCGGAGGATTTTGCCTCTGAGGATTCGTTAGTCTCGAAGGTCGACATCACCAAGGGCGGTGTAGACTCTCGCAGCGGCAACATCGACACGTCGAAGAATAGCCTCGCGACTCGCACAGGTTACTACTTGGCTAAGTTCGTCTCGAAGAACTTCAATATGCTCGACCTATTGGGAACAAGCAACTCTGCGCACTACTGGCCTGAGCTACGTAAGGCAGAGGTCTATTTGAGTTATGCTGAGGCTGCCAACGAGGCGTGGGGACCTACGACGAAGGGTATATTCACAAGCTCTGATGGTGAGGAGAGTACTGTGGGTCTTACGGCGTATGACGTAATCAAGAATATGCGTGCTACGTCGGGCGGAATCGTGGATGATAAATATCTCGACGAGGTTGCCGCAATGGGCAAGGATGCATTTCGTGAGTTGATCCAGAATGAGCGTCGTATCGAGTTGGCGTTTGAGAACCACCGCTTCTTCGATATGCGTCGTTGCTTGATGGATCTCACTGAGCCTATCTATGGTGTCGAGGCATCTTTGGGCTACGATGGCGTTACTGTTGAGTACGATATGGATGTTGTGGTCGAGGATCGCGACGCGCTCAGCAATGTACGTAACTACTATTTGCCTCTCCCCTATGCAGAGGTTATGAAGGGTCTAGACAACAATATGGGTTGGTAGTCGATAATGGAGAATGAATAAAAGAATAAGAATAGAGAGTATGAAAAGAGTATTATGTAATTTAGCAGTGGCAATATCGCTACTCTTCGGGGCGACGTCGTGTTATGACGATGTTGTTCAGGATTACACCTTTAGCTCTGCATATTTTGCACAGCAGCAGCCCGTGCGAACTGTCATCGCAGGTCGTAGTGGTGTGGCTGAGGCTAATGAGATGTGTGTAGGTGCGGCAGTTGGCGGCAAGCTAGAGGTTGATCTTGACGACTGGGCGAGATTTGCTGTAGATGAGTCGACTATAACTGCCGAGATGGGTATGACATTCTTGGAGATGGGACTCGAGGTTATGCCCGAAGATTACTACGAATTGTCTGACCCCAACAAGATGGTCATCACTAAGGTGAACAACTTCATTATGGAGGTCGACGTAAGCTTCACAGATAAGTTCTTCGACGATCCAGATGCTGTCGATGCTAAGTATGCTATCCCCTTTGTGTTGGTCGATTCGTCGTGTGATTCGCTCCTTGCGTCGAAGTACTACTCGGTTGTTGCCGTTAAGTATCAGAGCAAGTATCACGGTACATACTACGTGCAGGGCTACACAGCGAAGCGTGATGGTAACGAGTATGTAGATATTACACCCTACAGCAACCCTGACCTTTCGCAAAATATAACCTCTGCAACTACAACTACGGGACGCAACTCGATCTCGCGAGTGGGTCAGACTCTTACGGTTGGTTCTACGACGTTGGAGAATGGAAATGTAGAGATCACAGTCCCCTCGGAGGAGGAGATTGCAGCCAACGAGGGCGGTGCTGTCGTAAACGAGGATGGATCTATCAACGTAGCTGTAGCGGCTGCCGTGGGTGATGTGTCGGTAGTGGGCGGAACAGGTAGCGGTAAGATGTGGTATGATGAGGAGACTCACGACTGTATCTTCGAGATCGACTATCTCGTTACAGCTAGCGGAGTCTACTTTGCGGTTCACGAGACGTTGACGCGTCGACAGGATCCGTTACTTGATCTACGAGTTGAGTTCTGGAGCACCGAGAGTGAGGAGTAGAACAGTAGATCTATTTGCGAAGAATTAGGAGTATAAATAGTTTGATCCGCACCTCTAACCAGGAGGTGTGGATCGAAAAAAAAGATTAACCAAATGAATAGAACCTTTATAAAATCATTGCAGCGAGCAACTCGTATTGCGGTGTCGCTTATGCTGACAGCGGTTGTAGCTGTTGGGTGTAGCGATGACGGAGTCGATTCGAGCACAGGTAGTTTTGATCCAACAGGATCGGGACTTACACTTGACGCGTTGAACCTAGATATACTAGGTGGATCTGAGGGTGTCACCATCGAGATCGACAATGAGGCGCGTACAGTTAACATCCGCGGGCTTCAGCAGGGTAGTTCGATCGTCGGAGTCGACTTTGTATCTAACCTCGAAGACGCTATGTTCGTCCCAAGTTTGGCGAGTAAGATCGGAAGCTGGGACAAGTCGTTCGACGCCATACTCTGCACGTCGAGCGTTGGCGCTACCTACACATTTACCCTCCCCGACTATGTGCGTGGAGATGCTAACACACTCAATATCGACATCGACAATCCCGACTCGTGGCTTCAGGAGGTTGGTTTTATGGGAGCCGATATGGAGCGTTCGGGCGACAACTTGATCCAGTGGCCTAATGTGCAGGAGGGTGTTAAGTGGGCGTTTACCGACTGTAAGGTTGAGTGGTTGCGACTCTCGTACGACAAGAAGCAGGAGCTCACTGAGGGCGTCTACAACTGGGCGTTCTACAACAATGTGATAGCTGGATTGGACTACATCCACGCCACTAACCCCAACGTGAAGTTGTGGGCAACATTGAAGAGTGACTACAACGGATACAACAATGAGAATAACTACCCTGACTGGTTCAGTACATACAAAGATGAAGATGCCGGAACTACAGTGGAGCTCGACGAGTATGCTGGTTTCTTGGCGCGTTATCTGTGGTACTTCTGGAGCAAGGGGCACCCGATCGCTGTTATGTCGACATCGAAGGAGTATACGCAGTGTATCAACGGAGAACAGTCTGTTGAGTTGATACCGATGCTTATCGACTCGCTCAATGCGCGCGGAGTACCTATTCCGCTCTTTAGCGACGCGTCGACTTGGAGTATGTCGGGCGGTAAGTCTTTTGTCAATCAGGTTGTTACAGCTAAGGGCGAGGATCTCTACTGGGGATTCTGCTCGCACAACTACAACTCGTCGGGCGACACACCATATCTTACATTTACTAATGCGGTAGCAGCTATTGACGACGACGCCAACATATTTGGAGAGCAGCACTACGCTGTGCATAGCGAGTTCAACGCCTGCGTAATCGGTGCAACGAATGGTGCTGAGGTGACAGAACTACACAACTATCGTTATCAGGGTAAGGCAGAAGCGTTTGCGCAGGGTTTGCAGGGCGAGCTCAACTTCGAGTACTGGAACGATGGTACGTCGGGTACACGTGCTATCCATTGCAAGCGCGACGGAACTGACGCCTACAGGATGACTAACTACTTTATGATGAAGTCGCACATCAACTACTTCCGTGAGAAGATGAACTATCTCTCGGCTTCCCAAAACAATATGCGAGCTGGTATCTACACTATGCAGTTCGCCGACTGGGGAACGAACGCGGAGAAGGCGGCTATGGTTGGTCAGAGTGTCAAGACCTCTAGGACTATCTCTACAGGTCAGACTATGGGTCCTATCTATACTGAGAACTTAGATGGTCAGCTCTACCTTTGTGTGGTCAACGAGTCTGGTTCTGCTCTCTCAAGTTTTATGCTCGACCTCGGCAACAAGGCGTATAACGGAGCTGTCGAGATGCACGTGATGGATAACGAGACTGTTGTCACCAATGGCAATAAGGAGGGTATCTACTACTACAAGAGTCTCGAGTATGGTACGCTCGACATAACTCTGCCCGACGACAGTGTGGTATTCCTCAAGATCTCGCTCGACGAGAGTGAGGGTGACTTCGACGATGACGATGATGACGGTGGCGACAGCGATGACGATGCTTCGGATAGTCTCGTGTTGGAGGATCTTGTGTCGGATGGTGACGCTTGGGTCTACTAATTAGGGGGATCTGATTGTTAAATATTAAAATTAGAGTAATTATGAAAAATAAGATATTTTATAGCCTTGGACTCACTCTCGGAGTAGCTCTACTCGCCTCTTCCTGTGCGAAGGGTGACGAGTTCATCACCGATGATGTGGCACAGGATCAGGAGTCTGTCGCTGGTAGTGTGTCGCAGGATCAGGAAGTTACGATCAAGGTGACACTGCCCGCCACAACGCGTGTCGGAGTCGATGGGCTAGACGTATATTGGGAGAGCGGCGACAAGATGATGTTCTACGGCAGTGGATCGAACTTTGGTACATCTGCGACGGCAAACACCACTTCGTCGACACTGTCGCTCCAGTCGTTAGATGGCAATAGTGCGACATTTACGGGGTCGCTCAGTGCCACCATCTCGGGAGGGCAGATCGCTGGAATCTATCCTGGTGTAAATGCTATCCTAAACTATGGTACTTCATCGGCGATGTCATATTCGACACTACGTATTTTGCAGCCTACATATTTCCAGTACACATATACAGATGGTAATCTCGATCCTTCTGCGATCGGCGACTACTGCTTTATGCACTTTGTGGCGAATCAATCTGAAGCGACTAGCTCGTCGGAGCTTACGGGCGAGGTAAATCACCTTATGTCATACATAGATTTTAACCTCCAGAACCCACGTGGTGCTGTCGATAAGGTCTTTATCGTATTAGACACTCCTATTACCTACCCAAGTATGAAGGTCTCGATGGATGGCTCTTGCATTATGGACTCTTATGTAGACTATATCATCGACACTGCTGGTTCTACGTTAGACTATGCAACGGTAAATATGAACTACTTCGTGGTTGATCTTACCGATTCAGCAACGGGAGAGCTTGGAGTTAGTGCCAATACAGATGGTATTATCCCTATTCGTATTCCAATTATCCCTCAGCACCTTGTCGGTGATGCGAACCTCTTTGTTCAGTATAGCGATGGTTCAGAGGATGTTGTAAGTTTGAAATTCCCACTAACAATTTTAGCTGCGGGTAAGGTTTTCAATGTTGATAGTGCTATTGATCTGTCGTTGAGCGAAAAGGTTGAGACGCTTCCTGTAGGATCAGCAACACCTAAATTGGGAGACTTCTACTATGCGGATGGTACGTATTCTAATATATTAGACTCTACAAAGGATACACCAGTCGGTATGGTTTATGAGTTGATTGGTACAGGAGTCAACACTAAAATTGCAAATGTATTCTCTACAACAATTGGATACTCTACTATTGTAAACACATCTACTATTGGTAGTGTGAATGATTTAACTCTAGTCCCCAATGGAGCAGTTAGCAATTATGATGGATTGTTGAATGTTAGTATGTTAGCGGCTAATGCTAGATCTCACGCCAACGCTGAGAGTTGGGGTATCACTGAGACTTCTACTATATATGAGGTGTGTGAGGTGTTCTATCCTGCATATTCAGAGGCATTGAAGAAGGTGAGTGCAACAGATTATAGCTCTGGTACAGACAAGGGACACATTACATACACAGGTGACGAGTGTGGTATTTGGTACTTGCCATCTCTAATGGAGGGTTATCGCTATGCAGTAGATGTCGACACGATGCAGGGATGTCGTACACTCTATTACAATTTGAGGTTAGCTGAGTTGCCAACATCTATCACGGGCTTAGGGTCTAAAGTAACACCTGGATATTTGGCTCCAATTTCAACAACAAATGGAAACTATCAGCATTTAACATCGACTCTTAATGCTGCATCGAAGTACCCATACGTTCGTCATAGAGCTTTCCACTATCTAGATGCTAATTCGGATAATTATATTAAGAGTTACTCTTCAAACTCTTATTCGCCTCTTCAGTATCGTCCGATTATGAAAGTTAATGTAGAGTAAGCGGATCTATACGTTGTTAAGCGTAAAATAGGCTGTCCTAAAATCTAGGACAGCCTATTTTTTCGTTTGCTGAGCGCCCCTATATCTTGGATTAGAACTCGACCCTCTCGGGGGTTAGTGCCATCACGCGATTTGTGGTTTGCAGGAGCGATCGTAGCTCTGTGGCGAACGACTCGACGAGTGAGCTGCCGCCCCACAACCCTCCGAGCGACGCTGAGAGCAGGGTGTCATCGCTGCCATACTCCACTAGATCCACGACGCTGCTGCCCATATCGCAGCGATCTATCGCTATCGTCACCGCCTCGCGAATACCTCCTACGCCGTCGGTCAGTCCGCACCCTACGCTCTCCTCGCCACACCACACTCGTCCGCCGCCGAGCGCCTCGACTACCGAGGGCGACAGCCTGCGTCCGCTCGCCACGCACTCCTTAAACTTCGTGTAGACACTCTCCACGCCTCGCATCACTGCGGCGCGCTCGATCGGTGTCACGCTCCGTGGTAGTCGTCCGAAGTCTGCCGAGGGCTCGCTGCCGACGCCATCCATCGCGATGTGGAGGTGGCGTCGCAGAGCCTCCTCGTAGGCGAAGAGCACGCCGTAGACACCGATAGACCCTGTCAGCGTATATCTGTTGGCGAGGATTAGGTCGGCAGGGGCACTTATGTAGTAGCCGCCACTAGCGGCGTAGCTCCCCATCGTGACAATCAGTGGCTTCTCGCGCTGCAGTAGCTCCATCTCGCGCCACACAACGTCTGCTGCGAGGGCGCTGCCACCAGGCGAGTTGACCCTTACGATCACCGCCCTCACGTCGTCATCCTCCCTCGCCCTGCGAAGTTGGCGCGACACTACGCCCGACACAACCTCGTCGCCCGAGGCGGAGGCTATCTCGCCATCTACGATGACGCCATCGGCATATATGATGGCGATCTTGTTCGGCTCGCCGATCAGCGAGCTGTTCTCCTCCTCTATTATTGCGCGCACGTTGCTTGAGTATGAGGCGAGAGTGGTGGTGCGGAGGCTATTGCTCTTCTCCCTCACTATGCCCAGACGCTCCAGCGCCCTGTTGTAGTTGTCGCGGTATCCTACACGGTCGATCATCCGCAGGTCGCACGCTGCGGCAGCCTCCACGATGATCTGATCGCGCGCAGTGGTTCGCAGAGCCTCGGTGCTGATTCCCCTCGACTTCGATACCTCCTCTACGATTGAGCCCCAGAATGTGTTGGCTATCTTCTCGCTCTGCTCACGGCTCTCGTTCGACATCCCCGAACTGATATAGGGCTCTACAGCCGATTTGTAGCGGCACGACGCAGGGCGAAACACCTCTGCCTCGACACCAACCTCCTCGAATAGGTCGCCATAGTAGACTCCGTTAACCGCCACACCTTGCCACTCGACGGAGCCAAGTGGATGGAGGTAGATCGAGTCGGCAACACTCGCCACGAAGTACTCCACCTGCGAGAGATCCTCTGCATAGGCATATATCGGTTTGGCGCTGTTGTTGCGGAAGTTGAGCAGCAGATCGCGCAGCTCCGAGGCGTGCGCCAGCGAGAGCCTCTCTGCGCCATCGAGTCGCAGCGAGAGCGCCGTGATGTTGGAATCTTCGGCGGCTAACTCCAACGAGCGGAATAGATCGAGGATCGACACCTCAGCGGCTGCACCCTCCACCAGCGCCTGCAGCGACGCGAGGGGCGAGAGGTCGGGCGAGTCGACAATTGCCTCGTTCATATTGATCTCCAGAACCGTCCCCCTCTTGAGCGGTTCGATGCTCTGCGTCGTTGCGACCGTGATGATTACGACTACAGCAATAGCTATTGCAGCCACAAATAGAACGACCGACAGGGTTATTCCCACGATCGTAGCGAGCAATTTTTTCATAAATACCCCCATAATATCGACTCCTTACGTTTAATGAATATATCTTACTAACACAACAAAGATAGCTTTTTTCAATCACAAACCCTACCATATTCCAGCTTTTTAGTGGTTGAGAATTAAAAAAAAGTTAAAAACTCACCGAAAACTTTTTTTTTTACTCGAAACTCCATACCTTTGGAGCTGAGGTTTAATTTAATGTAAATACAGCAATGTCAATAAAGTGTATTGGAATATTAACATCAGGAGGTGATGCACCTGCGATGAATGCGGCTATTCGTGCCGTCACACGCACCGCGATCTACAACGGATTCAAGGTAAAGGGTATTATGAGAGGATACAAGGGGCTCATAACAGGTGAGATTGAGGATTTTACATCCAGAAGCGTTAGTAATATTATCCAGCAGGGTGGTACTATCCTAAAGACTGCGAGATGTAAGGAGTTCCGTACACCAGAGGGTCGTAAAATTGCATACGACAATATGGTCGCTGCAGGTATCGATGCACTCGTTGTGATCGGTGGTGATGGATCGTTGACAGGAGCTAAGTTGCTCGCCGACGAGCACAATGTACCGATCGTCGGGCTACCTGGTACTATCGACAACGATTTGGGTGGTACAGATGCTACGATCGGTTACGATACGGCGCTCAACATTATTGTCGACTGTGTCGATAAGTTGCGCGACACGGCGTCGAGCCACGAGCGACTCTTCTTTGTCGAGGTTATGGGTCACACAGCAGGTTATCTAGCTCTCAACGGCGCAATTGCCTCTGGAGCTGAGGCGGCTATCATCCCCGAGATGGAGACTGAGGTCGACCAGTTGGCGGAGCTCATCAATACAGGATTCCGCAAGAGCAAGAACTCAGCGATCGTCCTCGTAGCGGAGAACCCTGCTTCGGATGGAGCGATGGGGCTAGCGAAGCGTGTGAAGAAGGAGTATCCTGACTATGATGCGCGCGTGACGATCTTGGGTCACATTCAGCGTGGTGGTTCACCTACGGCTGTCGATCGTATCTTGGCGTCGCGTATGGGCGAGAAGGCTATCGAGGCTCTTGTTGAGGGACAGCGCAACATTATGATCGGTACTAAGAATGGCGAACTCGTATATGTGCCGTTCAACAAGGCGATCAACCACAAGAAGAAGTTCGACACGTCGGATTTGGAGCTAGTTAAGATTCTCTCGATCTAAGGTCGGCAGATAACTAACATATTTGTTGTAAGCAACTTAACGATGACAGCACTCTTCGACGATATTATATTTGGACCGATCCACTCGCGCCGACTTGGGCTATCGTTGGGTGTCAATCTTCTGCCGCGCGAGGCGAAGATCTGCAACTTTGACTGTGTCTACTGCGAGTGTGGCTCAAACGGAGAGCGTAAGGGGGTAGCGTCACAGCGCCGCTTTGCCGATCGTCGAGATGTGGAGGAGGCGTTGCAGACTCAGCTGCGAGAGATGGCAGCAGCCTCTGCGCCCCCCGACGTTATTACTTTTGCTGGCAACGGAGAGCCAACTCTACACCCTGACTTTGAGCAGATTATAGAGTCCACTATTGCCATCCGCGACAAATGGTCGCCCGACGCTAAGGTGTCGGTGTTGACTAATGCGACGACACTCTCCAAGGAGGGTGTTGTGAGGATGCTGCGACTGGTCGACAACCCGATTCTGAAGATCGACTCTGCCATCGAGGCAACCGCGAAGTTGATGAATGCCCCTGCGGCTAGCTACTCTGTGGGCGATGTTATTGAGCAGATGGCGGCGTCGTTGCAGGGGGTGGCTATTGTGCAGACTATGTTCTTGCGAGGCGTTGTCGACGGGGTTACGGTCGACAACACGAGCGAGGAGGAGGTGGCTGCGTGGTTGGATGCGTTGCGACGCATATCGCCGCGGAGCGTTATGATCTACTCCCTCGACAGAGATACGCCGTGTGACACACTAGAGAGGGTGTCGAAGGATGAACTAGAGGTTATCGCGGCGCGCGTAAGGGCGTGTGGTATAGAGTGTAGTGCGGCGTAGCCCGATAACTGGAGTTTTAGATAAGGAGAATTATTAAAACTCATTGGGAAACAATAAATTCTCCTTATCCAAAATTCAGGTTAATAGCGTGCAAAATGGTAGGTGATAGGAGTATGCCGTATAAGGTAGAGTTTCGCGAGGAGTATATTGAGTACTCCTCGTTTGCGTTGGGTGATCGTCCCATTCACGCCTCATCGCTGCGTCTGCGCACGCGCGTCAAGGGGGAGAGGGTCGAGTATCTCCTGCACAAAAATATGAAGCGTGGAGAGTGTTTCGTTGTGCCTTTGACCTCCGACGTAGTGCGCAACGAGTGCAGAGTTGTCGAATTGTTGAGCAGATGCAACAGCTCCCTCTTCGGTTTTGCACATCTGAGAGAGTGCCGCATAGATATTAGCGCACTCCGCAACGACCCGATAATTACCCCGATCCTCGTCGTCGACCTGGTAGTGGGGGAGTTGCTGTCGGACTATCTCTCTGGCACAAATGCGTCTGGCGCAAATGTGTCGGTCGAGGTGTTGCTGTCGAGCATAGATCTGTTGGAAGATACGTTGGCGCAGTATGATATTATGTTTGACGAGCTATCGCCCGAGTCGATCATCGTCGGTCTCGATGGTCGCCTCTACCCATTTCAGTACGACGAAGTGCAGTCGCCACGAGCTGCAGAGTGCGACGACTGCGAAGTGTTGCGTCGCCGCGTCGTCGAACAACTCGGGCTGCAAGACGACGAACCCTATATGCTAGATTATATGGAACCATATCCGCCACGCGAACTCGCCCCAGGTGAGTATCTCTACAGAGGATACCCCGTCGACGATCGATCACTCGTCAGGTGTCAGTCGGGGCGGTGGGGCTATCTGGATGGTCAGGCTAGAGTGGTCGTAGAGCCTACTTATGTCGAGGCACAGAACTTCGTCAACGGCTTCGCTACAGTATGTAGCGACCTCGGATGGGGAGTCATAGACCCCTCAGGCAACGAGGTAATACTCGCAATATATGAGGACATAGCCTGCGATAACAGCGACAACAGCGATATATGCGCTGTGCGCAACAACGATCAATGGGCATACTTCACCCGTCGTGGCGAACAACTCACAGAGTTCTCCGCCGACTACCCAAACCTGCAACTCTCACGCGAACAGATCTCTAAACTCCCATCAGCTCATCCATATACTCTCCCCTCAACTTGCTAATGCTCTCGTCGGAGCTGCTCGGGTACTGCGCTTGCGCCGCGCGGGCGGCAAGCTAGCTTGCATTTGCTTTTGTTGTGTAGCTACAGACAAAAATAGTCCGACTAACGTTTGATTGTTAGTCGGACTATTTTTTTGTTAAGATTAGTTTATCGTTGTCACCTCGCGTGATGGAGGGTGACGTCAACTAATATCTTTTACTTAACGTATAGCTTAGATGAGCCGATGATTGCGCCCTCGTTGTAGAGGTCAACGCTATACTCGCCACCTACAAATCCCTCGCCTGTGAAGTAGATGCTTACAGGAAGGTCTGTGTTCTGGTAGTCAACCTCGCGAGATGCTGTGTATGTCATCTTCTCGCCGTTCAACTCGAATGTTGGCAACGCCTCAGTTGTGAGGATATATCCGTCAGGAGAAGTAACGATTGCTACGATCTCTGTTGCGCCAAATGGAGCGATTACGTTAGCTGCGATTGTGAAGTTGATGCTGATCTGTGCTGCACGCTTGATACGTGAGATCTCGCGACCTCTCTTGTTAACTGGGATGATCTCAACGCCGTTAGCTACGAGACGTGAACCCTGACGAACCTGCTCGCCGAGCTTCTTAGCTAGTGCCTCAGCCTCGTCTGCGCGAAGATCTGATGATGCAACCTGCTTCTTCATATCAACGTTCTCAGACATAAGCTCCTGGCTAACGTTGTTCAAAGAGTCGATCTTAGCCAAGTATCCACGCATTACAGAGCGCAATGAAGCGACCTCGTTCTGGTACTTGCGAAGCTTAGAGTAGTTAAGGTTCTTCTCCTCAGTAAGCTTTGTGATGATTGAGTCTGTGCGCTGACGCTCTGCGTCCAATGTAGCTTGTAGATCCTCGTTTGTAGTCTCGAGAGCCTCGAACTTACCTACGATCTCCGACAAGTTCTTCTTGATTGTGTCGCGCTCGCCGCTCAACACAGTGTACTCCTCCTGCTGCTGAGAGTGAATGTTGTAGTAAAGAACCGATAGTACTACCAATACTGCTGCAAGGATTGCAACTGCAATGCGGTAGCCACTCATCTGTTTTTGTGTCTCTGGTGTGTTAGTCTCTGCCATTTTCTTTTGTTTTTATTGTTTTTTAGTAATTTATTATGTGCCTTGAATAACGCAAAGGTAAGTTTTTCTTTTGAAAAAAAGAACTTAATAAGATAATTTTTTTGTAATCTTTATGATATTTTTGAAAAATCGATCGTTGGTGTCGCTGAGAAGCGGTTTTGCAATGCGCGCAGTGGTTCGTTTTCTCTCTCTGAGAGCGATGGATCGTTGTCCAAAATCTCTACTGCCACGTCCCGCGTGAGGGTTAATATTTGAATATCGCGTGTGGGGTTCGCAATCTTTAGGTCGATTACCTCGCCACTCTGCTGTGTGCCGTTTATGTCGCCTGCGCCGCGCAGCTTCAGGTCGAGCTCCGAGAGGCGGAAGCCGTCGTTGGTCTCGCACATCGCTTCTAGGCGTTTGCGCGAGTCGTTGGATATTTTGTTGCCCGACATCAAAATACAGTATGACTGCTCGCCGCCACGACCTACGCGTCCGCGCAGCTGATGGAGCTGCGACAGCCCAAAGCGCTCCGCAGACTCAATAACCATCACCGTCGCATTGGGCACATCTACGCCAACCTCAATGACCGACGTAGCGACCAAAATATCCGCCTCGTGATCCTTGAACTGACGCATCGACTCCTCCTTGTCGGCTGCCTTCATCTTGCCGTGGCAGATCGACACCCGATATTGGGGTAGTGGGAAATCTCTCGATATGGATTCAAATCCGTCGGTTAGATCCTTGTAGTCGGCACCCTCCATTCGCTCCGACTCCTTGATGAGCGGATAGACCACATAGACTTGTCGTCCGCGTCTGATCTGCTCCTTCATAAAGCCGATGAGGCGGAGGCGTGCGGCGTCGGTGTAGTGAACCGTCTGGATCGGTTTGCGCCCTGGTGGCAGCTCGTCGATAACCGATACGTCGAGGTCGCCATAGAGCGTCATCGCCAGCGTGCGCGGAATGGGTGTTGCGGTCATAACCAACACGTGTGGTGGCTGCAGGTTCTTGCGCCATAGTCGTGCGCGCTGCTCCACGCCGAAGCGGTGTTGCTCGTCGATCACCACGAAACCGAGGTTCTCGAACTGTACGCTATCTTCGATTAGGGCGTGTGTACCGATCAGTATGTTTGTCTCGCCCGAAGCTATACCCTCTAGTGCTGTGCGGCGCTCCTTCGCCTTCGACGCCCCTGTGAGTATGTTGATCCTGATCGGCATACCCTCGCACATACGCTGCATCGAGGCGTAGTGTTGGCGTGCCAGCAGCTCCGTCGGTGCCATTATGCACGCCTGATAACCGTTGTCGACCGCCAGCAGCATTGTGCAGAGCGAGACAACGGTCTTGCCGCTACCTACGTCGCCCTGCAGCAGGCGGCTCATCTGAAACCCTGTCACCGTGTCGTTGCGCACCTCGCGGATAACCCTCTTCTGTGCGCCTGTGAGGGGGAAGGGGAGCTTCTCGTTGTAGAACTGATTGAAGAGCGACCCCACGCGTGGAAACATAAAGCCGTTGGCGCGCGTCATACGCTCCGTCCTGCGCGACTGTATGGTGAGCTGCAGTGCAAGTAGCTCCTCGAACTTTAGCCTCAGTTGGGCAGCTGCGAGGAGTTGGTTCGACTGTGGAAAATGTATGTTGTAGAGCGCCTCGTGCAGTGGCAGGAGGTTGTGTCGTTTGATAATGTAGTCGGGTAGTGTCTCCTCGATCTGCTCCTTGATCCTCTCCCACAGCGCCACCACTAGGTTGTGGAAACCCTTTGCCCCCAACGTTGTCGATAGTCTCTCGGTGGTGGAGTAGACACCCTGCAGGGCGCTCATAGGTGGGCGCGAGAGCACCTTCTCGATGGTCTCGATCTCGGGGTGGATCATCGACGTCTCGTTGCGAAAGGTCGAGACGCGCCCGAAGATTAGATACTCACGGTTCACCTCGACACGCTTCTCGATCCACTTTATACCCTTGAACCACACCAGTTCGCTCACGCCCGAGTCGTCGCGAACTGTCACTCGAAACCTGCGCTTCGACCCCTCGCCAGCATACGAAAAACCCGTCACGCGTGCCCTAAACTGAACGATCACACCATCCATCGTCGGTAACTCCGCTATTTTGTAGAGTCGCGTGCGATCAATGTAGCGGAATGGTAGGTGGTAGAGCAGATCGGCAAATGTGCTGATCCCCAGCTCCTTCGATAGAAGCTGGGCGCGAACCTCTCCTACGCCTTGGAGAAACTTTATGTCGCTACTGAGGATCTTGTTCATAATATATTGTGTGGAGCTCTATTTGTCGACTACGGGAGGTGGTGGCGCGACGTCGTCGAGCCTATTGCTCCATAGGTATCTGTCTGTCTCCTTGGCGATTACGCCCGAGAGTAGAAGCAACGATATGATATTGGGAATAGCCATCAGGGCGTTGAGTCCGTCGGCGAGATACCACACAACGTTGAGCTGCACAATTGCTCCGACGTAGAGTACGATGATCCAGATTATGCGATAGAATTTGACGAACTTATGACCTCCGAGATACTCGATACATCTCTCGGCATAGTATGTCCAGCCGAGGATTGTGGAGAATGCGAATGTGATGATACCCACTGCGAGAATTGTAGTCCCGACGTAGGGGATCTTGCTGAATGCAGCGTTGGTGAGTGCCCCCTTGAGCGAGTAGTCGATGTCGGGGTTGGCGAGGATGCTACTAACCAACACTAAGCCTGTCAGTGCGCAGACTATCACCGTGTCCCAGAATGTACCTGTCGACGAGACAAGCGCCTGACGCACAGGGTTGCGAGTCTGCGCCGCTGCCGCCACTATTGGTGCAGATCCTAGTCCCGATTCGTTCGAGAAGAGTCCGCGTGCGATGCCGTAGCGTGCCGCCATCAGCACAGTCGAACCGAGCAATCCGCCACCTGCAGCGCGGGGCGTGAATGCTGATGTGAAGATCAAATCTAACGTAGCTCCCAAATACTCCCAGTTGAGTGCGAGGATATAGAGGCAGCCGAGGACGTAGAAGATCGCCATAATAGGCACGAGCGCCGAGCAGACCTTTGAGATACCCTTTAGTCCGAAGATGATGACTAGCCCTATGAGTGACGCCACGACAACGGCCGTGATGTGTGGATTGACATTGTAGTTCTCCTGCATCAGTAGCGAGATCGAGTTGACCTGCACGGTGTTGCCTATGCCGAAGGCTGCGAGGGCGGTGAGAGCTGCGAATATAACCCCCAGCCACTTCATCCCGAGTCCGCGTTCGAGTGCGTACATTGGACCTCCTAGCATATCTCCCTGTGGTGTCTGTACCCTATATTTTATGGCAAGGAGACCCTCTCCATACTTTGTCGCAATACCGAGCACGCCCGTCAGCCAGCACCATAGTACTGCGCCAGGTCCTCCTGCCGCTATGGCTGTCGCCACGCCGATGATGTTGCCTGTTCCGATCGTCGCTGCCAGCGATGTGGCTAGTGCGGCGAATTGGCTAACGTCGCCCGACGCATCTTTGTCCTTGACTATCGACAGTTTGATCGCCGTTATCAGTTTTCGCTGCGGCACCTTGAGCCTAATTGTGAGAAACAGGTGTGTGCCTAGTAGTAGCGCTATCAGCCACCATCCCCATAGCCAGTCGCTCGCGGTCTTGAATATTGTCTCTAACATCTCCATCATTCCTCTCCTCCAGATTTTTTTAGTTTTTCGTGTTGTTAAGAGACAAAGGTAGTAACAAAAAAGGTAATATGTTTTAATCTCCACAATTTTTTTATACCTTTGTAGTAATAATTTTTAGTTGAGAAAGTAATTACGCAAAAAATGACAATAGAACTAATCGAAGTATTGGCGCGTGCCGTGATGGTGGGTGTTGCAGCCTCGATAACGGTTGGGCCGGTCGCTGTGCTCTGCATACAACGTACGTTGAGCAAGTCGCGTCGTTCGGGCTTGGTCTCGGGGCTTGGTGTGGCTGTTGCCGACACGGTGATGGCGCTGATGGCATACTTCTTCTACGCTATGCTGCAGAGCCAGATCGAGGAGTATAATATGCTGCTGCGTGTGGTGGGTGGTATCTTCGTTGTCGCTGTCGGGGTCTACATCTACCTCCAAAACCCTGTGGTTCAGATCCGTAAGAACCGTAGTGGCAAGGGGTCGTCGTGGAACGACTTCGTCTCGATATTTGGTCTCACCATCGCCAACTTCATAATGATTGTGCCCTACATACTTGCGTTCTTCGCAGTGTTTAAGGTCGCTGGGGGCGATGATGTGCAGAGTGTGGGGGGTGTCGTGCGCGGTGTCGTCGTGATGGTCGGTTTCTTTGTGGGTAGCATCTCGTGGTGGAGCTCGTTGGCATTTGTGGTGAGCCTCTTCCGCGGCAATTTCCGACCTCGACATATGGTGACTATCAACCATACGGCTGGTATCATAATCGGGGGTCTCGGAGCGTACACGATAATCTCTACGTTCCTAACACTCTTCTAATCTAACTACAAAGATTTCATCATAATGAAAGATCTGATTATAGCTATTGACGGCTACTCGTCGTGCGGCAAGAGCACATTTGCAAAGGCGATAGCGGCAAAATTGGGATATATATTTATCGACACAGGCGCTATGTATCGTGCTGTGGCGCTGGCAGCTCTGCGTGCAGGGCTCTTTGAGGAGGGGGAGCTCGACATAGATGGTCTGCACACTCTGCTCGCGGAGCTCGATCTGCGCTTCGTCTTTAACGAACAGAGGGGGGCGAGCGACATATACCTTGGTGACGAGTGTGTCGAGGGGACGAAGATCCGCACGATGGAGGTCAATAGTGTGGTGAGCAATGTGAGCGCTGTCGAGCAGGTGCGAACGAAGTTGGTCTCGCTGCAGCAGCAGATGGGGCGCAGTGGAGGAGTCGTGATGGATGGACGTGACATCGGCAGCGTGGTGTTCCCCGAGGCTGAGATTAAGATATTTATGGAGGCAGATCCCTACGTGAGGGCAAAGCGTCGCTACGACGAGCTCACTGCGGCGGGTGCCGAGGTGTCGTTGGAGCAGATTGTAGCCAACGTTGAGGAGCGTGATCGCGCCGACGAGAGACGCGCAGTGTCGCCTCTTCGTCGCACTGCTGACGCTGTTGTGCTCGACAATAGCGCGATGAGTGTTGAGCAGCAGATGGCGTGGTTCGACGAGCTCTACGCCTCAAAAAGAGAGGCGCGATGATGAGGGTTGAGATAGACCCTAAGTCGGGCTTCTGTTTCGGTGTGGTGAGGGCGATCTCCGAGGCTGAGCAGGCGTTGGCGTCGTGTGGGGCAGGTGAGGTGGTCTACTCGTTGGGCGACATTGTCCACAACCGCATTGAGGTGCAGCGGCTACAGAGGTTGGGGCTACAACCGATTACAAATGAGGATATTGCGGTCGCGGAGGGGCGGCAACTCCTAATCCGTGCCCACGGCGAACCCCCCTCGACATATCGTGAGGCGGAGAGGCTAGGGATAGAGGTGATAGATGCCACCTGTCCCGTTGTGGCAAAGTTGCAGCAGAGGGTAATCGTCGCCTATCGCGAGATGGAGAGCTGTGGCGGCAGCGTCGTTCTGCTTGGCAAACGAGGTCACGCCGAGGTGGTGGGGCTGACTGGGCAGGTCGACGATAGGGTGAGAGTGGTTGAGTGCGAGGAGGATCTGGAGGGTATCGACTACGATGCGCCGATCTACTTCCTGTCGCAGACGACGCAGAGCATCACCCTCTTCAACCACCTGGCGGAGGTGATATGCAGCCGCGCAGTTGACTCTAGTAGGGTCGTTGTCAACGATACTATCTGTCGTCGTGTATCCTCGCGTGAGGGGCACTTGAGAGAGTTTGCGAGCAGCTTCGACCTCATTATCTTCGTCTGTGGCAAGAAGTCTAGCAATGGACGAGTCCTCTACGAGTTGTGTAGAGAGTCGAACCCGCGGTGCTACAACATCGAGTCGGAGGAGGAGTTGTGTGAGGAGTGGTTCGAGGGTGTTGAGTCTGTAGGTGTGTGTGGTGCAACGTCGACCCCAGCGTGGTTGATGGAGAGGGTGGCGCGTGCCATCGAACAAGTTGAAGATTAACCTAAAAACTAATATAATTATGAGGTATTTACAGCGTTCCATCAAATATTTTTTGACACTCTGCGTTATATATTTCGCAGTTATGTATCTTATGTCGTTCGCCACAAATGTGGTCTTTACGCCAGGCGATAAGTTTCACGCTATAATATCGACGCCACGCGGAGTCTTTTTGATTGTGGCGGTCTTTGTGCTCTCGGCGGTCTATCCGATGTTTGGGTATATGCGACGATTTATTGATGGCGACTTGGTGGGCAATCGTGAGCAGATTATGCTCTCGTTTCGCCAGCAGGGGATGGTGCTCGACCACGAGTCGCAGGGGCGAATGACATTTGTCGCAGGGAGCTTCGTGAAGAGGGTGATGATGTTGTTTGAGGATCACGTGAAGATCGTACAGCACGCCGACGGCAAACTCGCTGTGTCGGGCAACCGTAAGGCGGTGGCATATGTAATATATCGCCTGGAGTACGCCATACAGAACGCCCACACAGAGGAGCAACGTGCTCAGGCTGAGGTGGGTGGTCGATAGCGGGTGAGCGCGACGTCGATAGGAGGTGAAGAGTAATTTTATAGAGTAACGATAATGAAGGTTAAGAGGATATTGCTCCCGTTGTTGGGGGTCTTGGCGCTGATCTCGGTGCGTGCCGCGGTGAGGGGCGACTTTGCGCTGGTGCGCGACACCGAGATAATGGTTAATATGTTGAGGGCGCTCAACGAGAACTATGTCGACACGCTATCGACGACGAAGCTACTGCGCGACGCCACAGCTGGTATATCGCGTAGCCTCGACCCATACACCAGCTACATCGACGAGTCGGAGATGGAGGATTTTGAGATTATGACGACGGGTAAATATGGAGGTATTGGTGCCATAATCCGACAAAATAGCGACTACGTAACCATCGCACAACCCTACAAAGGCTCTCCTGCCGACGAGGGGGGATTGCTTATTGGCGACAGAATCATAGAGATAGATGGCGTTAGCGCCAAGGGTCTCACTACGAGCGAGGTAAGTAGCCGTTTGAAGGGTACGCCAGGGAGTCGCGTGAAGCTGATTGTGGGGAGTGTGATCGACTCCGTAGAGCGCAAGGTGACGCTCAAACGTCGCCGAATATCTATCCCCTCTGTCCCCTACTACACTATGGTCGACGAACGTGTGGGGTATCTCAAACATACCGACTTCACTGATGGCTGCTCCGAGGAGATCCGCACAGCCCTCGTCGACCTCAAATCGAGAGGTATGGAGGCGTTGGTGCTCGACTATCGCAGCAATGGCGGTGGCGTGATGCAGGAGGCTATCAAGACCCTCTCGCTCTTTGTGCCTAAGGGTAGCGAGGTGCTGAAGATCAAGGGTCGACGCGACTCTACCATATATAATACGGAGGAGACTCCGATTTTGCCCAACACTCCGATTGTCGTTCTCATCGACGAGAGTTCTGCCTCGGCTGCCGAGATTGTCGCAGGGGCGTTGCAGGATATGGATCGCGCAGTGTTGGTGGGGCAGCGTAGTTTCGGTAAGGGGCTGGTTCAGAGCACAGTACCTGTGGGCTATGACTCCTATCTGAAGCTCACGACGGCTCGATACTACACCCCGTCGGGGCGCTGCATTCAGGCTGTCGACTACACCGACCACAGCGACGACCGCAGGGTGGTGCGTGTGGCAGATTCGTTGAGGCGCGAGTTCACAACCCTCGGAGGTCGTAAGGTCTACGACGGCGGCGGCGTCACCCCCGATGTCGAGATGGAGGTGGAGTATGTGAGCCGTTTTGCGGCGACGCTCTATGCCCAGGGGATAGTCGAAGAGTGGGGCGAGGAGTACTATCGTCGCAACCACAGCAAACCATTTGATGCGGCGGCGTTTGAGATCGAAGAGGCTGACTTTGAGAGTTTTGCGGAGTTCGTATCGACGCGAGAGGTGAAGTATGAGTCGCAGGTGAGCCGTGCCATAACAGCCCTTGAGAAGGCGGCAGAGGCGGATCGTAACGATGAACTCGACGAGAGACTGAAAGCGTTCAAGGAGGGAATAAATGACGATGTGGCGGATAATTTGAAGCGCTATCGTGACGAGATCGAGGAGTATCTCAAGCAGGATATACTACTTCGATTCAGCTACTTAGAGGGTGTGTTGATCAACTCTGTAGCACGCGACAAGGAGGTGAAACGAGCGCGAGAGATCCTCGCCAGCCGCACAGAGATAGTTACGCTACTATCGCCACACTCGGAGGATGGCGGCAAGCTGTAGTGGGTAGGCTATAGTGGGTAAGTGACAACGATTTAGAGAGATGAAAATGGAGATGAGAGAGATAAAGATAAAACTCTTTGAGCTGCTCAATTTGCTGTCGTTGCGCGACAAGCAGAGCATCCGCAACATATTGGTTGTGGTTGTGGGCGTAGCGTTTCTCTCAATGTCGGTTATCTCTATAAATAATATGGTCAAAACCCTGCGTGACAAGGAGATACACGACGTAGAGATCTGGGTCGAAGCGATGAAGCAGGCGAGTAATGGCATCGGCGAGGCTGGTGTCCCCAATATGTTGAAGATCGCCAATACGCGGCAAAACATCCCCTTCATTGTGCTCGATGAGCAGATGAATGTCATCGTGTCGCACCTCGTGAGTGACGACATCACGCAGCACCCCGACAAGCTGCGTCGTCAGATACGTAAACTTACGGAGATAAACCGCCCGATCGAGTTTCAGAGTATGTGGGGCAATAACCGCTACTTCCTGCTCTATGGCACATCGCAGCTGTTGAATCACCTCTCTTATATCCCCTATGTGCAGTATTGTCTGCTGATTATATTTTTCCTCTTTGCCTACATTGCGCTGCGAAGCACGAAGCAGGGAGAGCAGGATCGAGTGTGGGTTGGGCTCGCTAAGGAGACTGCCCACCAGCTTGGTACGCCTATCTCGTCGCTGATGGGTTGGCTCGACTATCTGCGCGACCAAGATGCTGAGCCAGAGGCAGTTGACGAGATGGCGAAGGATCTGGCTCGACTGATGAAGGTGGCGGATCGTTTCTCGAAGATCGGCTCTGAGACGCCACTTGCCCCTAAGAATGTTAACGAAGTTGTAGATGGCGTTGTGCGCTACTTCCGAGGGCGAATGCCGCGTAGTGTGAAGCTCACCTACAACGGATTGTCTATGGCACCCGCGACCTCTAACCTCAACGAGACGCTCTTCGAGTGGGTTGTCGAGAATCTGTTGAAGAATTCGCTCGACGCACTTCAGGGTGCAGGATCTATTGATGTGAGCGTTGTTGCCGACGAGCATAAGGTTGTGGTCGACGTATCCGATACGGGGCGCGGAATCGCCAAGGGGTCGTGGCGCAAGATCTTCGAGCCGGGATTCACCACGAAGAGCCGCGGATGGGGGCTCGGTCTCTCGCTCTCTCGCCGAATTGTGGAGGATTATCACTTCGGGAAGATCCAGGTAGTAGCCTCGGAGATTGGGGTTGGCACAACCATTCGTGTGACGCTCGACAGGGTGTTCGACGATGTGTGAGAGAGTGAATCAATGACAATTAGAGGTGAATTAACGACAAATTTATAGATGGATAACCTAGTGGTAGATACGTTGAATATAGTGGATATAACGCCTGAAAAGCAGATTTTTGGCGTTGGTTCATCTGTGTTGACTGACTCGACGGGTGATCTGGTCGATTCGTTGCGGATCGTTGAGCCATTTAACGATGAATCCTCCTATCAGGTTGCTGTTTTGATTACGCTTCTGCTCTATCTTTTGTGGGTTGTTCGCTCGATAAGTAATGTGGATATGTCGAATTTCCGCGTCACTAATCCCTTCAGTGATAGTGCGCCATCTGGCGGTTTGGGAGAGTCGTCTAGGGTGGGTGACGTAGTGCTTGAGTGGGGGCTTGTGACGGCGATGGTTGCCCTCTTTGTGACGCGTATTGTTGATGTTTCGCAGCAATTTAATCCTCTCTGTGCAGAGTTCGCTAGTGGGGTTATCTCTCTCGGCGTGTGGCATTGGTTGGCGATGTTGTGTGGTGGTTTTGCCATCTCGATGGTCTGGGGGTGGTGTGTGTTGCACTTTATGGGCTACATTTTGAGGTGCGAGTGGATTGGTCGCGACGTGTTGTTGATTAAGTCGCGCCTGTTGCTGAACGCTGTTATCTGGCTGTTGCCCATTCTGTTGATGTCGACACTCGAGTTGTCGGAGTTTTTTATGACTTATATTGCTGCGACTGTGACCATATTTTTTATTGTTATATATTTATTTAGAACTTTTTTTCTCTTTAGGAGCCAAAAAATTTCTATTTTGCATTGGATTTTGTACCTTTGCAGCGTCGAATTTATGCCTATCACTTTGATGTGGGTGTTTTTCGCCGAGAAAATAAGTGTAACGTAAACTTTCAATTTGTGTCTTTGAATATCAACAAAATCCTGATCTCACAGCCTGAGCCAGCCGTAAAAGAGCGCTCACCCTTCTATGACTTCTCGTCAAAACACCAAGTTGCAGTTGATTATCGACCCCTAATTCACGTCGAGTGTGTCGCTCTGAAAGAGTTCCGAGCACAGAGAATAGACCTTCTCCAACACACTGCTGTGATCTTCACGTCGCGAACTACCATTGATAGTTTCTTCAATCTCTGTGAGAGCTCACGTATCACGATCCCCGAAGGGATGAAATATATCTGCCAGACTGAGGCAGTTGCTCTCTACCTACAGAAATATATTGTCTACCGCAAGCGTAAGATCTCGTTTGGCGACGGCAGCTTCAAGTCGCTCGTTGAGCTTATCGTGAAGAATCGTGGCGAGAAGTTCCTTCTCACGCTCACTGAGCCCCACAAACCTGAGCTACCTGAGGCGTTGACGCAGCTAGGGCTCAACTTTACTGAGGCGATTTTGGCACACACAGTTTCGAGCGATATGACAGGTGTCGAGATCAAGGATTACGACCTCGTGGCGCTCTACTCGCCATCCGACGTGAAGGCACTCTGCCAGAGCTTCAACAAGGAGGATCTACCAATTGTGGCGGTCTTTGGGCGAGTAACACTCGCTGCCGCGATCGAGGCTGGTCTGAAGGTAAAGGCTATGGCGCCTACGCCCGCAGCACCATCAATGGTGAAGGCGGTGGAGATTCTCGATGACAGGTTGAAGAGAGGCGAGGAGGTTGAGGACGTTGTGATGGAGGATGATCTCACCAAGGATGAGTTCCTCAAAACGCAGCAGAGTAAACTCGCTAAGCGACCACGTACAGCTCGTAAGTAGTTGGCGTTGAGTCCTGTATTTATCATATATCTATAGCACACGTGTTGGAACAATCATCCGAAATATCATCTAGGTCGCTGCCTCATAGCGAACGGCTCAGGGGACGTGGTGCTGTAGCGCAACTATTTGTGGGAGGTGAGTCTAACTTCTCATTTCCAATACGTTACGTCTGGTGCGAGAGCGACTCTGAGTGTGACTCAGTGCTCTTTACAGTGCCCAAGCGTATGCACAAACGCGCCAATCGACGCAATCTGTTGAGGCGCAGGATGAAGGAGGCATATAGGTTGCAGAAGGGGCTTCTTGCCAGGATCGCAACGCCCGATGGAGGCGATGCGAGCGAGGGTGCTCCAGTAGCCAAGGGGCTCAACATAGCACTTATATACTCCTCTAAGGAGCAGCTCGACTACGCCAGAGTGGCAAAGGCTGTTGCACGTGCACTATCTGCCATAGCCAAGGAGTCGGGGCGCAGAGGGTTGACCGCACCTGCGTGTGAAGAGAATCAGTAGGATGGCAAAAATTACTCTGCGAAATATTGCGATTGCCCCCCTCTTGGCTCTAGTCTACATCTATCGTCGGTGCATCTCACCGCTCCTGCCGCCGTCGTGCCGCTACACCCCTACCTGCTCACAATATTGTGTCGAGGCGCTGAAGAAGTATGGCGCAATCAAGGGGACGTGGCTTACGGCAAAACGACTTGCGAGATGTCATCCGTGGGGTGGTAGTGGCTATGACCCTGTGCCTTAGTATTTTGTGATCTGCAGTTTCCTCTGCTTAGTTACCTCCTGTCGTGTAGGCTATAACGTACTCATTGTCAATGATATACTTTAGATTATGCCTGCTGTTGAGTATGCGAGCCTCTATCGTCTCGCCATTAGTTGCGACGATCTCAACGTCGCGAATGAAGTCGACATCTGTCGCCCCCTTAGCTTTGTAGAGCGCCTCCTTTGCCGACCATATCAACGCCAGCGACTTGTCGCGTGGTAGATCGCTGAGCACTCCTATCTCCGCCTCTGTCACATAGCGCGCTGCGACACGTTCGAAGTTGCGATCGCAGCGTTCGATGTCGACTCCGCAAGGCTCCTCTGCTATGAGGACGGCGGCGGCTGTGGCGCAGTGCGAAACAGATATATGTAGTTTGGAATCAACGATATATGGCGCCCCAACTTCATTGTATGCAATCGTAGATAGAGCCTCTTTCGTCAGCTCCATTTTGCGCAATCCCTCTCGTAGAAGAGCTCGCCAAGCAGTGATCTCGCGTTGTCGTTTCGGCGAACTTACAGCATCGACAGCTTCGTAGTCCGATGGTGCGAGAGGTAGTTCGGCAGCTTCGTTTAGCGTGAGGATGAAGAGTCTACTCATTTGTCGCGATCGAGTCGGGGATGACGACGCGAACCTTCTCGATGCGGCGTCCACTCTGTCCACCCATCGCCTCGACAGTCATAGATATGCCCTGCACAACTATCTTGTCGCCAAGTTTCGGGAGACTCTTCTTGACCTCTAGGATTAGACCTGCCAGCGTCTCGGAGTTGCCCTGTAGTTCGCATAGTACCTCGTCGTCGAGCTCTAAAACTCGCTCGAAATCGTTGATATGTGTCTTTCCCTCAAATATATACGTGTTGTGGTCGAGGCGTGTGTAGTACTGCTCAATTGCGTCGCTCTCGTCGGAGATCTCGCCTACGATCTCCTCTATAATATCCTCCAGCGAGAGTAGTCCCATTGTCGAACCATACTCGTCGACAACGATTGCGATGTGGGTCTTTGTCGCCTGAAACTCCTCTAGTAGCACGTTGATCTTCTTGTGTGACGGGACGAAGTAGGGTTTGCGGATTAGCTGCTGCCAACCATACTCATTCTCGTTGATGTGGGGGAGTAGATCCTTGACGAAGAGGATGCCGCGGATGTTGTCAAGGTTGTCGTCGTAGACAGGTATTCGCGAGTATCCGCTCTCGTTGATTAGCTCCTTCACCCTCTCGTAGCTTTCGGTGAGTGGGATCGCTTCGATGTCGATGCGAGATCGCATAACTCCCTGAACATCAGTGTTTACGAAATTCAATATGCCCGATAGAATCACCCTCTCCTCCTTTGTCGCATTGTCGGTCATATCGACAGCGTCGGCGAGTTCGTCGAACGAGATCTCGCTGTGGTGCGTTGCGCGCGATCCGATGCTCGATCCTGCCTTCATCAGCAGTGTCGAGAGGGGGCGGCAGAGTGTGCGCAGAAATAGTAGTGGGCGAGCAGATATCGACGCAAACTTGTGGGGCGCAGTCTGAGCTAGCACCTTGGGCGCGATCTCGCCGAATAGCAGTAGAATGAAGGTGACAACCACCGTCATTACGAAAAACTCGATGACTCGTGCATCGCCAAAGTCGAATATCGAATGGATGATATTTGCCGACAGAATAGCGATGCAGATGTTGACTAAGTTATTGACAACTAGTATTGTAGCTAGCAGCATATCGACATTCGAGAGTAGCGCCAATATTGATTTGTCGGTCGCGTCTTTGCTCTCCTTAATATGCTCCACCTCTCTCGATCCGAACGAGAAGAATGCAGCCTCTGAGCCCGACATTAGTCCCGAGATGAGTAGCAGAGCGATCAGCAGCGCCATCAGGACGATGCTATTTTGGTCGATACCAAGATATGTAATCTCTTTTAATTGTTCTATCACGTCACTTCAAAATTACTAAAACAATCGGCTCTCTGCGCTGCTATCTGTCGATTCGTCGCGTCGTTGGCTCTGTTGTTGTTGCGATGCAGCCTCGCTCGTTGTCATCAACTTTGCTTTGCGAGCTATGTAGGCTGGCGTGCGCAGAAGTGTCTCGATATTGGGGTATCGTGGTTCGCGCTCGGGCAGCACTACGCTCTCTCCGCAGGCGATTGGGCTCTGCATATCGATCATTGGTTGCATATCGCTTTGGGGTATGCGCGGTGCGCGGTTGCTCATCCTGATGAATGGCGACGAGGGGTCTTGCGATGCGGCAAGGCGTGTGCGATAGTAGGCGTCGAAATCCTCGATCTCCTCATCTTTGTTCTCGAAACCTGTTGCGACCAACACAATCTCGAGGTTGTCGCCTAGCTCGGGTTTCGTGCTTATTCCGAAGATGATGTTGGCGGTATCCATATCGCCATTCTCGTCGAGTACCTGCGCGTTGCTCTGTATGTAAGAGAGGATTGTTTTCATCTCCGAGTAACCAAGTCTCTTATCCTCCGATGTTGCCATACTGAGGAGTATGTTCTTTGCGCCCTTGATGTTGTTGTAGTCGAGCAGGGGTGAGGTAAGTGACTGCTGTGCAGCTATCTTGGCGCGCTCCTTGCCCGATGCAGACTCCACACTCATATGTGCGCGTCCGCTATCTTTCATTACTTTCGACACATCGGCGAAGTCAACATTTATGTAGCTCGACTCGACAGTGATGATCTCCGATATGCCCTTTGCGGCACAGCTGAGCAGCTCGTTCGCCTTGCCGAATGCCTCCATCGCACCTGGGTCGTCGATATATAGATTCTGGATGTTTTCGTTGTTGATTACCAGCAGCGAGTCGACACACTCCTTCAGCTCCTTGATACCCTCCATCGCCTGTTTGTAGCGATCCTTGCCCTCCAGAAGTAGCGGCGAGGTGACGATGGCGACGGTCAATATATCCATCTCCTTAGCTAGCTTCGCGATGACAGGTGCTGCGCCTGTACCTGTGCCACCGCCCATTCCTGCAGTGATAAATAGCATCTTCGTGTTGAGTGTGAGCAGTGTGTCGCGCACCTCGTCTAGGCTCTCGATTGCGGAGCTGCGTCCCTTCCTGGGGTCGTTGCCTGCGCCGAGACCTGTTCGTCCGAGGCGTATCTTATTCTCGATTGGTGAGAGGTCGAGCGCCTTCTGGTCGGTGTTGCAGATCAGGAAACTCACGTTGCGGATACCCATATTCCACATATAGTTGACCGCGTTGCCACCACCACCGCCGACTCCGACGACTGTGATGATCGAACCTGCCTGCGTTGGGAGCGCTATCTGCTCCGATATATCTTCGTTTATGCCCATCATATCTTTGTACTCAATTTCTTAATCAAACTTCTCCTCATCTTCGGAGCTAAACAACTTATTCACCTTGTCGGCTAGCGACGTGAAGAAGCTGAATGGAGAGTTGCTCTTTTTCTGCCTCTTTTGTCTTTTGCTCTTAGGTTTCGCCTCTCGCTCCTCCTCTTCGTCCTCTTCGTCCTCTTCGTCATACTCATCTGTAGCATCATTCTCATCCCCCTCGTCGTTGTACTCCTCTTCTTCTTCCTCCTCTTCGCTTTCGAGGTTTAGTTCGGTCTGTGTGGCACCGCCATTTCGTTCGTATTCAGATGTATGCGGTTCGGTGTTGATTGGCAACTGCTCCTCTGTTTGTGTCGGTTCTGTTTGGGGGGTGATCTCTGTGCTCTGCTGCTCGTCGTCGTCGATGTCGTTGATGTCGCGTGTGCAGCTCTTGCCTGCCCCCTTCTCGTCGAGTTCGATGGCGCGGCGTAGCAGACCTATCACTGTGGCGTACTCTGGTGCCGACACCTTCGAGAGTGATCCCAACGAGAGCATATTCTCGGGTGTGGCGATCCTCACCTCAAGCGCTAGATTGTGGCGAAACAGATCATCTATGTGCCGTGTGTTTGCGCCGCCTCCACAGAGCACAATTCCGTAGGGGAGTCGCCCCTCGAACCCTGCGTCGCGTATCTCGCGCTGCACAAATACCGCTATGTCGGTTAGTCGTTGTTCGATCGCGACAGCTATGTTATATATAGGTATGTTGTGGCGCTCTCTTGCCGTGCGTCCCTCGATTGTGATGCTTCCGGGCTCCGAGTAGTCGGCAATAGCGCATCCATACTTAAGCTTTATTGGCTCAACATTATTCTCGTGTACCATCATAGATCTGAGGTCGCGGTTGACGGCTGAGCCACCGATTGGGATGGATGCCATATATCGCAGTGCCCCCTTGGAGTAGATCGCAATATTTGTGACACCCTCGCCAAGGTCAACCACGGCGACACCAACCTCGCGTTCGTCGTTCGATACCACAGCCTCCGCAGCGACTACACTATTGGCGAAGCAGCGTTTGAGAGATATTCCCGCCTGCATAAAGGCGAGGCTCAGACGCTTCAGCGCCTCGCGGTCGCATAGCGTGAAGTTGAACGACGAGCTGAGCGAACGGCAGAAAGAACCCACAGGATCCTTCACCTCGCGTCGACCGTCGACCATATAGTTCTGTGGCGCAGACTCAAGGATGGTGTCGTTGGTCGGCGCTAGCACATCCCTCATCAGGTTGTTCAGCGCGACGACGTCGGTTGTGGCGACACCACTGCTTGGCTCCTCGACTATCACCGTCTCGGTGTGGCGTTCGCACCGTACGAACTCGCCCGAGATGCCACCATACGCTTGACACACCTTTATCTCTAGCTTCGATTCGATCTCGGCTATCGCGCCCGACAGAGCTCCGTTGATCTGTGCTATGTTCTCGATGCGTCCTGCCTTAAGCCCCTGCGTCTTGCGACGTGCTATCGCGGCTATCTCGATCAAGCCGTCGATGCCGCGGTAGCCAGCCATCACCGTGACGCTGCTCTCGCCTAAATCTATCGCTATGCTATATCTCTTACGTGTCATAATACCTCCTCTATCTTTTGCAAATCACTTGATTCTTATACTCTATGTTTATCTCCTTGTAGCGATTCCACCCAACGCGTGGCAGAGCCTCGTCGTAAAATTCGCGCAGTCGTGTGAGCCGATCGTAGATCTCGCTGCGTGAGGAGGGGATGTTGCCCAACGTAACGATAAACTTGCCGCTACGCACTGCCATCCGCACCTTCATCTCGCCCCTCTCACCTTGGTGAAGATCTATTTGGACAATCTCAGAACCCCAAAATGAGTCCCTCTCGACGATCTCTACAAAGGTAATAAGATTCTCAATATCCTCACACTTTTTCTCCACTTTTTTTTGCTCCTCGCAGTATCGCTCCTGCCTCTGCTCTAACGTCTTAAGTTCGGCATCAATCTTTCGTTGCACTGAGGCGTAGAGCTCTCGCTTCTTGCGGTTCTCCTCTCGGAGTACCTCGACTCGTTTGTCGAAGTCGAGATCGGATTCGAACATCGACTGGTTGATGTAGCGGCGGCGAACCTCGCGCTTATGCTCTGTGTTCTCGTTCTCGCGCAAGTAGATCGGGTATTTCTCTCGCTCGATGCGCTCCATCTCTCTCTCCAACTCGGCAATCTTAGCCACCATACAATCCTCGATGTAGCCGCTGAAGCCTGGGGCGAAGAGTGGGGTGTAGCTACCCGTCACCACTGGGGTGTTGAGCGCGGTTGTTGTGGGGGCGTCAAACACAAACCCATCTTGCGTTATGTAGCAGTTGTAGCCATCGAAGAGCAGACGTGCCACAGCGCTGCGCTGTCTGATGTCGATGCTGACTACGCCCGAGTAGTCGATGTAGGCGGCGACGCTCTTTACGAAGCCGTTGCGACGAATTATGTTCTCGACACGTGTGAGCTCCACGTCGTGCACCATCTTCCCATTGAGGTCGATACGTTCGTGGCTCAACATCTGTTCGACCATATCGTGAGTTATGAGGTTGCCATTCGAGGTGCTGTCGACTATGTTTATAGCTACATCGCTCACTTTTAGCTCGGCACGTCGACCCTCAACCCCCACATTGAGGAGGAAGAGAGCACCCAGGATCGCGATCCACAGAAGTGCAAAGAGTGTTATTTTTAGCAACCTATTCATCATCCTAATTCTCGATTTTGCTCCTTAGTGCAGCGTCGATCTCGTCGCAGTGGAGCTCTATGTTTCCTGCGCCGAAACTCACTACAACGTCGGTTTTTGTGCCTTTCAGGTACTCTGCAATCTGCTCGCGGTCAATCACTTTGACGCTCTCCGACGCTCTCACCCTTGTGGCGATAATCTCCGACGTGACACCCTCGATCGCCTCCTCGCGAGCAGGGTAGATCGGCAGCAACACAACTCTGTCGGCTAGCGATAGAGCATCCGCAAATCCCTCATACAGATCCCTCGTTCGCGTGAAGAGGTGTGGCTGAAATATCGCCGTCACGTGGCGCTCGGGCAACATCTCGCGGATGGATGAGAGTGTAGCCTCGATCTCGCGTGGATGGTGAGCGTAGTCATCTATGTAGAGCGATTCGGCTGTCGAGTGGTAGATCTCCAACCTCCTCTTCAGACCCACGAACGACGACATAGCGCGTCGCATAGCATCGTGGTCGAGCGAACGACCCTCGCGGCGTGCGGCGCACCACATAGAGGCGACGGCAGCCACACAGTTCTCAAGGTTAACCCACCCTGGGACACCTAGCTCGCACCCCTCAATAACACCGTCGGGGGTGCGTATGTCGAAACGATAGAGCCCTCCGCCAATCAGCTCCTTGCGGCTCACGTAGAAGTCGCACTCTGCGGCGTAGCTGTAGCGCCACACCTCTATCGAGGGGTTGCGAAGTTCGATCTCTACACCCTCCTTTAGGATCAGGCTGCCACCCTCTTTTATTAGCTCCACAAACTGCGCAAACGCCTCTCGTACAGCCTCGTGTGTGCCATATATGTCTAGGTGGTCGGCATCTGCCGAGGTTATGACAGCTACGTCGGGGCGAAGTCTCAGAAACGATCGGTCGAACTCGTCTGCTTCGACCACAACTCTACTCCCCTCGCCCAACACCAAGTTCGAGCCAAAGTTCTTCGATATGGCGCCCAACACAGCGCAACCCTGACCCTCGCCCTCGTGGTTCAACCACGACAGCATTGTCGACGTCGAGCTCTTGCCGTGGGTGCCTGCCACAGCCATCACATATTTATTCTCGGTCAGCACACCTAGCATCTGCGACCGCTTGACAACCTCGAAGCCGCCACCCATAAAGTATTGCAGCTCTGTGTGATCCGCAGGTATCGCAGGGGTGTAGATCACAATCGTACGCTCGGGGTCACGAAACTCCTCGCCGATCATCTCGATACTATCCTCGTAGTGGACTGTAGCTCCCTCCGCCTCCAGGTTGTGCGTTAGGTCGCTCGCCGTGCGGTCGTAGCCTGCGACGCGTCGTCCGTCGTGGAGGAAGTAGCGTGCTAGTGCGCTCATTCCGATTCCTCCGATCCCGACGAAGTATATGTTTTTCTTGCTCTCTTTCACCTCTTTATTCATCGCACGTTAGTACTTTATCTATCTCATTCACAACTAGATGTGCCGCATCTGGCGACGCCAACTTAGCTATGTTGTCTTTCAACGTCTCGAGCAACTTCTCATCTTTGAGTGTCTCCACAGCGCGAGTCATAGCTCTCTCCACCGCGTCGCAGTCTGCAACCATTAGTGCGGCGTCGCGGTCGACTAGAGCCAGCGCATTCTTCGTCTGATGATCCTCCGCCACATTGGGCGAGGGGACGAAAATCGTAGGTTTAGCCACCAAACATAGCTCCGAGACTGTGCAGGCGCCGCTGCGAGAGATCACCAGATCTGCCGCTGCATACGCAAGATCCATCCTCTCCAGGAATGCACCCTGCCACACTCCGTCGGTCGGCACTGCCTCGATGAACGAACGCATCTCCCTTTCGTAGATCTTGCCCGTCTGCCATATAACCTGAACCTCGGGGCGCGCACCATCCAACTTCTCAATCCACCGACACATCATATTGTTGAGCGTGCGTGTGCCTAACGAACCTCCGACGACCAACACTACGGGGCGCTCATCATCCAGCTCAAAGTACTTCAGAGCCTCAGACCGAAGTGTGGTATTCTCCTCGTTGCCGAACTTGCCACGTAGAGGATTGCCCGTCAGTACGATGTTGCTCTTGGGGAAGAAGTCCTCCATCCCCTCGTAGGCGACGCAGATCGTCTCGGCACGTCCACCCACAATCTTGTTGGTGAGACCTGCGTAGGAGTTCTGCTCCTGTATGATTGTCGGCACTCCGCACTCCGACGCTGCCCACAGAACTGGTGCCGACGCGTAGCCACCGAAGCCCACTACAATGTCAGCCTTGAATTGGCGGATCACGCTCTGAGCCTTGATGAGGCTGCTTATCACCTTGAACGGAAGCAGCAGGTTGCGCCACTCCAACCGACGCTGCAGACCTGCGATCGGCAGACCCACGATCTTGTAGCCTAGCGCCGGGATCTTCTCCATCTCCATACGCCCCTCGGCGCCGATAAAGAGGATCTCGACCTCATTGCCGTAGCGCTCTTTGAGTGCCTCTGCGACCGACACGGCAGGGTAGATGTGTCCGCCTGTGCCGCCGCCCGATAGGATTATTCTCTTCATATGCTTTAGTAGTATTACTATTCTCTCTATCTCTTATCTGCCCCAACTCTCGCGGTCGAGACTTCGATATCCGATAGCCTCCGCAATGTGGGTTGCTGTTATATCATCTTTGTCGTCGAGATCGGCAATCGTGCGTGCCACTTTTATCACTCTGTCGTAGGCTCTCACAGATAGCTTCAATTTATCCATCGCCATCTCCAACATATTGCGAGCCTTCTGGTCGAGTGGGCAGAGCTCCCGCAACATTCGTCCGCTCATCTGCGCATTTGTCCTTATGCCACCTGTTGGGTCGATCGCCTCGAAGCGTCGCAGTTGTCGATTGCGTGCTGCGACAACGCGGCGGCGGATTGTGGCGCTGCGCTCCTCCTCTCTCTCGGCAGTGATCTGCGTTATCGAGACTGGTGCCACCTCGATGTGGAGATCTATGCGATCCATCAACGGGCCCGAGATGCGACCCAGATAGCGGTGCACAGCCCCCGAGCCGCACGTACACTCCTTTGTCGGATGGTTGTAGTATCCACAGGGGCAGGGGTTCATCGACGCCACAAGTGTGAAGTTGGCAGGGTAGCAGACGCTATACCTAGCCCTCGAAATCGTTATCTCGCGCTCCTCCAGCGGCTGTCGCAACACTTCCAGAACGTTGCGCCCAAACTCTGGCAACTCGTCGAGGAAGAGTATCCCGTTGTTAGCCAACGAGATCTCGCCTGGTTGTGGTTTTGTGCCGCCACCGATGATCGCCACCTGCGAGGTTATGTTGTGGGGTGAGCGAAACGGACGCTCCATCATCAGCCCCTGCTTCACGCCGAGCTTCCCTGCCACGGAGTATATCTTCGTTGTCTCCATCGCCTCGCGACTCGTCATCGGAGGGAGGATCGTGGGGAGTCGTCGCGCCAGCATCGTCTTGCCCGATCCTGGAGGTCCTATCATTATTATGTTGTGTCCGCCTGCTGCTGCGATCTCGAATGCGCGCTTCACCTGCGACTGCCCCTTGACGTCGGCAAAATCCTCGGCGTAGAGTGCGTCGCCATCCATATTGATCGACTGTGACGACGGAGCTAGCGTCGGCTCGATCTCCTCCAATCCATTGAACCAGTTGACTAGTTGGCGCAGGTTGCTCGCAGCCAACACCTCGATACCCTCCACTACTGCCGCCTCGATACCACTCTCCTCGGGTAGGATTATTCGCTTAAAACCCTGCTCGCGTGCTGAGATAGCTATCGGTAGCGCCCCCTTGATCGGTCGGAGCGAGCCATCTAGCGAGATCTCGCCAAGTATCATTGTCCCATCGAGCAGTCGACTCTCGATCTGACCCGACGACGCCAATATTCCGATCGCGATAGGTAGGTCGAACGCCGCACCCTCCTTGCGCAAATCCGCTGGGGCGAGGTTGACGACAACCTTCTTGTAGGGCATAATAAGATCTAGGTTGCCAAACGCTGCGTGGATTCGCTCCTGCGACTCCTTCACGGCATTGTCGGGCAGACCCACCAGGAAGAGCCCCATACCTGAGTCACTGAGGTTGACCTCCACGGTGACACAGACGGCATCTATACCTACGACAGCTCCTGAAAATATCTTAACAAACATACTCTACGTCTCTGATTGGCTAATTGTAATTGTCTAACTGTAATTGTCTAACTGTAATTAGTTAAAACGGCACCTCGTCGTCCACTCGTCTTGCGGCGGGTGTTATGTCGAACTCGTTGGGTACTATCGAGCTGCCCGACAATCCGCCACCTGCGACGGGGTTGCTCCGACTCTCGATACCCGAATCCTCCCACTGCTGCGTGTTGCCGCCGCCGCCCGTGTAGGCTGGCATATTGAACTCGTCGAGGTCGGTGAACTTCGCCTGCTCCTTGATGAATCGAAGGGGTATGTCGCACACCTCGCCATTACGGTGCTTCGCCAAGATGATCTCCGCCATACCTTTGGTGGGCAATCCATCCTCGGTGGTGTCCATTCCGTAGTACTCGGGGCGGTGGATGAAGGCTACGATGTCGGCATCCTGCTCGATCGCGCCCGACTCGCGAAGATCCGACAGCATCGGACGCTTCGACCCTCCGCGCGACTCGGTGGCGCGACTCAGCTGCGAGAGGGCGATGATCGGTATGTTGAGATCCTTCGCCACAGCCTTCAGCGTTCGCGATATGAAGGCTACCTCCTGCTCGCGATTGCCGCGTGTGTCGGTCGAACCAGTCATAAGCTGCAGGTAGTCGATGATGATTATCTTGATGTCGTGTTGTATCTTTAGTCGTCGCGCCTTGCTCCTAAACTCGAAGATCGAGAGCGCTGGTGTGTCGTCGATGAAGAGTGGGGCGGCGCCGAGTGCTTTGGTCGACGACTCTAGCAGCTTCCACTGCTCCGTAGAGAGCTTACCCATCTTCAGCTCGTTGCTGTGTATCTCTGTCTCGCCCACTATCAGACGCATCATAAGCTGCACCGACGACATCTCCAGCGAGAAGAACGCCACACCCTGCCCATACTCAACAGCCATATTGCGCGCCATCGTCAACACGAACGCCGTCTTTCCCATCGAGGGACGAGCCGCCACAATGATGAGATCCGAGAGCTGCCATCCGAGAGTCTTGCGGTCGATCGCCGTGAAACCCGACGGCACACCATTGAAGGCGCTGTCGTTCTTCGCAGCCTCCTCGATCTGTAGGAGCGCCATTGCCAATATATCTTTTGCCGACTGAACCGATCGTTTGATGTGACCCTCGGCGACCTTGAAGATCGCACCCTCAGCATATCCGATCAGCTCCGTCACATCGACGCTCTCGTCGTAGGATTGTTGGCGGATATTTGTCGCGGCATTTATCAGTTCGCGCTGCACATATTTTTGTGCGATGATCTTTGCGTGAAACTCTACGTTGGCTGCCGAGTCGACCTTCTGGGTGAGTTGCGCCAGATAGGTGATTCCCCCCACTTCGGCTAGCTTCCCATCTATTTTTAGGCGGTCGGTGACAGTGTAGAGATCGACAGGTTTTAGATCGCGCGACAGACCCTCTATCGCCTTGTAGATCAGCTGGTGAGGCTCCGTGTAGAACGACTCTGGCGAGATATACTCCTGGACGGCGATGACGCTATCCTTCTCTAGCATCAATGCACCGAGCACAGCCTCCTCTAGCTCTGTCGCCTGGGGGGGTACGACACCTGCAGGGTTGTTGGTTATTTCGTTGTATGCTTCTCGGTTTCGTTGCGACGAGGGGTAGTTGTTTGCCATTGTGTTATTTTGATAGTGAGTCACGAGCCAAAATTACGAAAAATTTGCTGATTTATCGCTCAATTATCAAAATAAATTAACGCGAGTCGGAGAAAACAACCTTCCGCTAATTGCCCCCTACCTGCTGACTGCTCCCAACTCGTTGTAGGCTACTGCAATCGTCGCAACCCATATACGGCTATCGGGCAGACATTTGTGGATCTCCTCTACGCAGGAGAGGATGGTTGCACCCGTGGTGAATACGTCGTCTACAATAAGGATGTTGCGACCTTGCAGTCGCTTTATGTTGCTGATCGTGAATAGGTTGTCGACGTTGCTCCATCTGTTGTCGCGCTGTGTCTTGACCTGTGCGCGGTTGAATCTTTTGCGACTAATCACGCCGCGCATAGCCTCTGCTCCCATCGCCTTCGCACACCCTGCGGCGATCAGATCCGACTGGTTGTAGCCCCTCGTCATCTGGCGAAAGGGGTGGAGCGGAACACCCACTACGCAGTCGATCTCCCTGTAGTAGTTCGATCGACGCAGCTGCAGACCGAGCCACTCGCCAAGTAGCTCGGCGTGGTAAAACTCGCCTCGATACTTCATATTGTGGATAACCCTCACCCAACGACTCCGCTTGATGTAGTAGATTAGAGCTGCGGCGTGTTCGACGTAGGGTGATAGTGCCTTTACTCGCTCCTCCATCTGGTTGTAGGGGTCGAACTCGAACTCGGTGAGTGGCACATCCGACAGACATTTGATACATACGTAGCGCGTCGACTCGTTTAGGGTATCTCCGCAGATCGGACATCGTCGGGGCATAATCAGGGAGAGCGCGGGGTGCAGATAGTCGTTCCATACAGCTCTCCACGCAGCTCTAAACGCGGCGGTGAATCTACTGAGGATCGACATTGTAGCTAAGTGTGATGGTGTTGAACTCTCTCTCTGATCGCCACTTGCCGACAACTTCGCGCAGCACCTCGCGTGCCCTCTTCGACGATGCGCCGCTCTCGATCTTGACCATAAAGTTTACGATCCACTCGCCTCGCAGACGCTCCACGGGCGGCGGTACTGGTCCTCGTATGCGACGCATACCGAAGCGTTCGCGCAGCAGTGCGGAGAGTGCGTTGGCGCCACGATGCAGCAGCGTCAAGTCGCGATGTCGAAGTATTATCATCGTGATGCGAGAGTAGGGGGGATATAGGTACGCCTCGCGCTCCTCTAGTAGTGCGCGTGCCATCGAGTCGTAGTCGTTGTCGACGACATACTGCAGCACTCTGTGGGTCGGCTGCGAGCTCTGTATCACCACCTCCGAGTGTGAGCCTGCGCGTCGACCTGCGCGACCTGCAACCTGTGTCATAAGCGAAAATGCGCGCTCCTCGGCTCTGAAGTCGGGGCTTAGCAACATATTGTCGGCGTTGAGGATGCCGACCAGCGTCACCCCCGAGAAGTCGAACCCCTTTGCGATCATCTGTGTGCCGACCATCACGTCGCTCTCACCCCTCGCAAAGCTGCCCACTATTCGTTCGAGTGCGGTTGGCGACGAGGCGGTGTCGCGATCCATCCTCACCACCCTCGCCTCGGGTACTATCTCCGACAGCTGCTCCTCGATCTTCTCTGTGCCGAACCCCATTGGTCGCAGCTCGCCCCCTTTGCAGTTTGGACACTGCGCGACGAGGGGTGTCGAGTAGTCGCAGTAGTGGCAGCGAAGCGACGACCCCGATTTGTGCATCGTCAGCGAGACGTTGCAGTGGGGGCAGCGCGCAACCCAACCACACTCTCCGCACTCGACGTAGGGTGCGAAGCCTCGGCGGTTTTGGAACAGCATTGTCTGCTCGCCAAGGAGTGTTCGGTCTATGATTTTTGTCGTTAGTTCAATGTTGAAATGACCGTTTCGCTCTCTTCTTTTCGCTGCTCTACGCGTGTCAGAGAGGATAATTGTCGGTAGTTCAGCTCTGCCGTAGCGCTCCGTGAGTCTCGCCATAGCAAACTTGCCCGTCGTGGCATTTGTCCAGCTCTCCAACGAGGGTGTGGCGCTCCCTAGCAGGGTCTTTGCGCCGAACATCGAGGCGAGTACGTGGGCGCTGTCGCGTGCGTTGTAGCGAGGTGCAGGGTCGATCTGTTTGAAGCTTGAATCGTGCTCCTCGTCGACGATTATGAGCCCCAGATTGTTGAGTGGCAAGAAGAGTGCGGAGCGTGCGCCCACCACAAAGTTACCACCCTCGCGGCTCTGTGTGAGCTGCATAAATAGTTCGGTGCGGCGGCGTGGCAGCACCTTCGAGTGGTAGGGCGTAACCCTCGATCCGAAGATCTCTCTCATTCGCTCGATGAGCTGTGTGGTGAGGGCGATTTCGGGGACGAGCATCAGTACGTCGCGCCCTGCTGCGAGCTGCTCCGCTATGAGGTGTATGTAGATCTCTGTCTTGCCCGATCCCGTCACTCCGTGGAGCAGGGCGCAGATCTTCTCTTTGTGCCCCTCCCTTATTGTCGCCAGCGCCTCCTCCTGGTGGGGCGTCAGGGTGGGTAGATCAAATGATATGCGACCCACAGATTCTATGGTGCGGTCGCGCAGGTTGAGCTCTATCAACCCCTTCTCGGAGAGTCCTCGCAGCTGCTGTAGCTCGCACCTGAGGAGTCGACGAGGTATCTCGTTGTTGTGTGTGCGGTGTTCTGCTCTGATGGATAGGATCTTCTCGTAGCTCTCCGCCTGCTTGCCCCTCAGTTTCGAGGCGTCGACGCCCTCCTTTGTCGCTATGTAGTACTCCTGTGTGGGGGTGTACTCCGCGAGTTCGAACGCCTCTTCGTCCTCGGCGACGGGCTTCACCAGAGAGGGTAGGGCGACGCGCATCACCTCGCCCATTGTGCAGAGGTAGTAGTCGGCGAGCCACTCCCAGAACTTACGATGCTCGGACGATAGTAACTCTCTGTCGTAGACTCGTTTGATGATGGTGCGGATACGCTCGTATGGAGGTTGCTCGTCGTGGACGCGCCACACAATACCTGTGTAGACCTTAGTCGACTTATCGCCCATCTTTACAGCTACGCACTCGCCCACGCGTAGCCCCTCGATCTCGCCGACCTCGTAGGTGAGGGGTTCGATCGGTAGCGGTAGGAGTATGTCGGCAAATTTAGATCTGTTCATAGTCGGCTCTGTAGTGTCGTCCTTGGTAGGTGTTGCGGCGCGCCAGCTCGCGTTCGAATAGGTTGAGGAGCGTCTCGTTGCGGATTAGTCCCCAGTTCTCGCCGTGGTGGTAGCGTGGTGGTGCCTCGGAGGCGAAGCGCTCCATTACAATGTCGGGGCGCAGTCGTTCGAGTATCTTAATGAAGAGGTCGATGTACTCCTCCATCTTCCAGAATCGGAACGACTCGGGCGCAGCGTCATATTCTGCCGCCATCGTCGTATCTTTGAATATCTGCAGTTGGTGAAACTTAACGGTGGTGAGCGGTAGCGCGTTGATAGCGTCGACCTGACTTATCAACATCTCGTCGCTCTCGCCAGGGAGTCCGAGGATGAAGTGTGCACCCGTATTGATCCCTCGCGCGGCGCTGCGTTCTATCGCGCTGCGTGCAGTATCGAATGTGTGACCGCGGTTGATACGCTCCAGCGATGCGTCGTAGCACGACTCCACACCATACTCGATCGCTACATATTTTTCTCTCGCTAGTTGTGCGAAGTAGTCGAGTTTCTCGTCGTCCACGCAGTCGGGTCGAGTGCCGATTATAACCCCCGCAACTTGTGGATGGGCGAGCGCTTCGTTGTAGAGTTTGCGGAGATCGTCGAGTGGTGCGTATGTGTTGGAAAACGACTGGAAGTAAGCTAGATAGCTCTCTGCAGTGCGGTATCTGTTGCGGTGAAAGGCTATCCCCTCCTCGATCTGCTCTGTGACGCTCAGCTGCGGTGTGCAGTAGGAGGGTGTGAAGGCTGCATTGTTGCAAAATGTGCAGCCGCCTATCGAGATTTTTCCGTCACGATTGGGGCAGGTGAACCCTGCATTTATCGCCACCTTCTGCATTCGTCCCCCGAATGTGCGGCGGAAGTAGCCTGCGTAGGAGTTGAAGCGACGACCTCCGTAGAGCTCCAGCGCCGTCTGCTCGTCGAGCTGTGTGGAGTGAGTTTGCGCTCTGTTGTCGGAAGGTGTGTTCATATCTTGTCTATATTTATATATGTAGTATCGGTGCAACGTGATCAATTATCTCTTATCTTTGCAAAGATATATTAAATAGATGTGACAACCAAATTGCCACTTCACAAAATGGGGGATTAAATTTATGTCGGATAAAGATCAAATTCGAGGCGTTGAACGTCGCGACGTGGAGGTAGATCTATCGTCGGAGGTGGCGCAGGGAAGCTACGCTAATCTAGCAATCATATCACACTCAACGACGGAGTTCATCTTGGACTTCGCCTCGATGTTGCCGGGGATGCACAAGCCAAAGGTGAACAATCGTATTATACTCACACCAGAGCACGCTAAGCGTCTGCTCGGATCGTTGCAGGATAACATCGCAAAGTATGAGGGTAACTACGGGACAATCGGACGCGACGCATCTTCGCAGAGTCTCGACCCCCTCGCAATTCTCAGCAGTGCACCAAAGGTTGGTGAGGCTTAGGAGGTTGCTCAAACCATAACATCAAAACAATAATAGAGAGCGTTGCGAATCAAATATGATCGCAACGCTCTCTACGTATATATTATCAAGCTCTCTTATCGCCTCTTGAGGAAGATGATGAAGCGTACCAAAAGTACCGTGCTGATAACACCTGCTGCGATGTAGCCATACATTAGGGGTAGACCGAAGCCCTCGCCTGCGACGATAATGTAGCAGCTCGTCACGCCGCTCATAAAGAGGGCTGGGAGCAGGCTAACATAGAAGTTCTTGCCCTGCTCGACCAAGTACGACGTGATCATCCACAGTGTAAATGTAGCAAGCAGCTGGTTGCACCACGCGAAGTAGCGCCAGATGATGTTGAATCCGTTGGCATCCTGCAGTGAGTAGATCAGGATAGAGATCGCTATGAGGAAGATAGGTATGGTGATCATCAACCTCGATCGGATGCTCTTCTGCTCGATGTTGAACACGTCGGCTATGATGAGACGTGCTGACCTCAGCGCAGTGTCGCCCGATGAGATCGGGGCAAAGATGACACCTAGCATAGCCAACACCGCACCTGATGTGCCCAACCAACTCTTCGTGATCGTGTCGACAACGACTGCGGCGTTACTCTCGCCATAGCCATTTTCGTGGAAGAAGTAGGTGGCAGCCGCAGCCCAAATGAGAGCTACAATACCCTCCGTAACCATTGCGCCATAGAAGATCGGGCGACCCTGCTTCTCGTTGGTCATACACCTCGCCATCATCGGCGACTGAGACGCGTGGAAACCCGAGATCGCTCCGCACGCGATCGAGACAAACATCATCGGGAAGATCGGCAACCCTGCAGGATGTGGTTCGATTGGGTCGGTGAACTCAGGCAGACCCCACCCCTTGAAGAGCAGTACAACAAGAATTCCGGCAGCCATAAAGAGCAGCGCAACCGAGAAGAGTGGGTAGATGCGTCCGATAACTTTGTCGATCGGCAGCAGCGTCGCTACAATGTAGTAGATAAAGACTGCGACGATCCAGAAGTTGACGTTGAGCAGAGGGTTTATATCAATTGTAAGCTTCGCCAACAGACCAGCTGGACCCGCCACAAATACAGCACCCACCAACACCAACAGCACCACCGTGAACGCCAACATAACCTGCTTTGCCGTGACACCCAAGTAGCGACCAATGCTCTCGGGCAACGACTCTCCTCCGCTGCGTAGCGAAATCATTCCCGATATGTAGTCGTGGACTGCTCCTGCGAAGATCGTTCCAAGCACGATCCATATATAGGAGGCGACACCAAACTTCGCGCCCATTATAGCACCGAAGATAGGACCCAGACCTGCAATGTTGAGGAATTGAATCATAAAGATCTTCCACGCAGGGAGCGGCACATAGTCTATGCCATCTTCGCGCTCTATGGCGACTGTTTTGCGTGTTGCGTCGGGGGCAACAAGGCGTTCGATGTAGGCTCCATAGATTAGATAACCTCCGATCAGAACGGCTAGGGATATTAGAAATGAGATCATTTGTTATAAGTGGTTAAGATTTGTTTGATTGGCTCTTTTGTCCGTTAGAAGCGTCCGCCACCCAGCGACTTATAGAGTGAGACTAGGCTCTGCAACTCCTCAAATCGGTTCGACACCTCACCCAGCTGCGAATTGTAGTAGCTCTGCTGTGAGGTCAACACATCGAGATATGTGACACTGCCGTTCTCCATCATCAGCAGACTCTGGTCGGCAGCCAATCGCATCGCAGCGACCTGGTCGACGTAGAGGCTTGAGTTGCTGCTCGCAACCTGCAACGCTCTCAGCGAGTTGTTGACCTCGATACCTGCATCCAGCAACTTCTGCTCAAACGAGATCCTCGCAATCTCAAGGTCAGCCTTCGCAACCTTGATCTGCGCACGTGTCAAACCGCGGTTGAAGAGTGGCTGCACCAGCTGCCCTACAACCGAGTAGATGAAATCCGCAGGGTCGAGCACAATCGAGCCGAAACTATTGCTCCACCCCAAACTACCTGTCAGCGACAGTGATGGGTAGAGCGCCGAGCGAGCTATATTCTTCGAGTAGAACGATGCAGCAAGTGCAGACTCAGCTGCCATCACGTCGGGTCGCGACGAGAGCATCTGGAGCGGTACACCCACCATAATATCCTCAGGAACGGAGCTATCTGTGAGTGAACCAACGACAATCTTCGTAGGCGAAATGCCTAGTAGACTGCACATAGTGTTGTTTATTGTCGTTAGTTCATCCTCCAACTTCGCCACCGAGATCTTGACACTATAGAGTGCCGCCTCGATCTGCGAGACACCTGTCTGATTCATCATTCCGGCATCCATCATAGCCTTTGCCGTGCGGTAGCTCTCCTCCCAGCTCTGCTCCGTAGATCTCGATATAGCCAATTGCTCCTCTAGCATCGCTATCGTGTAGTAGACATTTGCTACTGCTGCGACGATCTCGGTGCGTGTCGCCTGCTCGACATATTGCTGCTGCTCGTAGAGCATTTTTGTGCGGAGCTTCGTGTTGGTGATGCGACCAAACAGATCGACCTCCCACGACGCCGCGATCGGTAGTGTGTAGCTCTTGTAGACGCTCGAACCGCTCTCGACCAAGCCGCTGAGGCTACCCTGTGGCGCAAAATTCACCGACGGCAGATATGCCAATCGTGACGACACCAACGACGCCTCCGACTGCTCAACCCTCAACTTAGCCATCTTCAGATCGCTGTTCGACTCCAAAGCTTCGGCGATGTAGCTGCGTAGTTGTGTGTCGGTGAAGAGGTCGCTCCACTCGATGTCGCCTAGTGTAGCTCCATTCTCACGCTCCTCGGCTACACCTCCGTAGATCGCCTTGTCGACGCTAGTCGTACCCTCATATTTGCTGTAGAGACCGCAGCTGCTGAGTGTGACAGCTGCCACTGCGGCACATATAATTATCCTTTTCATACAATATAATTCTTCAAAATTACTCCTCATCACTCTGCAACGCATCCAGATCCACTGGTTTCGATACACGCTCCTGTAGCCACTGGAACACCACGAAGAATGCAGGTACAATAAACATAAGTGCGAGTGTTCCGATAACCATTCCTCCCACTGTTCCTGCAGCTAGCGAACGATTACCATTGGCACCCACGCCGCTTGAGGTCATTAGTGGCAGAAGTCCAAACACTAGTGAGAGGGCTGTCATCAGGATCGCTCTGAATCGTGCCTTCGCAGCGCTCACTGCAGCCGCCACAAGAGTCATTCCTGAGGCGCGACGTGCCGAGGCGTACTCGGTTATAAGGATCGCAGTCTTGGAGAGGAGTCCGATCAACATAATCAGACCCGTCTGCAGGTAGATGTTGTTGTCAAGTCCGTAGAGCTGTGCAAAGATGAAGCTACCCATCAGTCCAAACGGTATCGCGAGGATAACGGCGAAGGGGAGGATGTAGCTCTCATATAGTGCGCTGAGGATCAGATAGATCATCAAGATACAGATCGCGAAGATGATGGCTGTCGTGTTGCTCGATGTCTGACTCTCCTCGCGTGTGATACCGCCGAAGTCGGTCTTGTAACCTGACTGTAGAGATGTCGCAGCGCTCTCCTGGATAGCCTTGATAGCATCTCCCGTAGAGTATCCTGGTGTCGGCATAACGTTGACCTTGATAGAGTTGTACATATTGAATCGTGTCAGTGCGTCGGCGCCATAGACCTTAGTGAGCGTCACAAACTGGCTGAGTGGTGCCATCTGACCATCGTTCATTCTCACGAAGGCGTTGCTCAACGACTCGGGGTCGAGGCGTTGCTCTGGCTCAGCCTGGATCATTACGTAGTAGACCTTGCTGTAGAGGTTGATGTTCGACACATATTGGCTTCCGTAGTATGCTGAGAGCGTGCTGAGAACTGTCGCGGGCGACACTCCTGCGCGCTTACACTTTGCTGCGTCCACGTCGACCATCCACTGTGGGAAGCGTACGTCGAATGGCGAGTACGCCATAGCAACCTCGGGGCGTTTGTTGAGCTCCATTAAGTACGCCTGAGTGACGTTGTAGAAGTCCACTACGTCGACGCCGTTGAGATCCTGCATATGTAGCTCCAGCGAGTTACCCATACCGTAGCCTGGGATCATTCCTGGCGCCATCGCGAAGATCGAGGCATCTTTGATGTGGCTCGTGCGGGCGTAGATCTGGTTGATTACGCTCTGCACATCTTCGCCCTCACCTTCGCGCTCACTCCAATCCTGGAGCCTCATCATAATGAATCCGTACGATGAGCCCTGACCCGAGATGAGTCCATATCCTGCAACCGACGAGTAGTTTTTGACCTGTGGAATCTTTACCAACTCCGCCTCGACGCGCTTCATAATCTCGTTTGTGGTGTCGAGCGAACTACCAGGTGCGGTGCTCACATTGATGAATACCGAACCTTGATCCTCGTCGGGTACAAGTCCGCTCTTTGTGCTCGACATCAGCACTACCAACGCTGCGATAGAGCAGAGTAGGAGCGACCACGGCAACCACTTATGTTTGATGAAGAGCAAAACCACACCCTTGTATCGTGCGATGATACGATCGAACACAGCGTTGAAACCCTTGCGGAAGCGAGACGAGAAGTTATAGACCTCCTCGCCGTGCTCGTTGACGTGCGGACGCAAAAGCAGCGCGCTGAGTGCTGGACTCAGCGTCAACGCGTTGACCATCGAGATACCGACAGCGACCGCCATCGTCAGTCCAAACTGTTTGTAGAACGTACCTGCCGTGCCACCCATAAACGACACGGGGATAAAGACCATCATAAAGACCAACGACGTCGAGAAGATCGCAGCGGCAAGACCGCTCATTGCGTCGATACTAGCCTTGTAGGAGTTCTTGTAACCCTCCTCAAAACGTGCCTGCACCGCCTCGACCACCACTATCGAGTCGTCGACGACCGTACCGATTACCAGTATCAGCGCGAATAGTGTGATGAGGTTAATCGAGAAGCCGATAATCATCATAAAGGCGAATGTACCAACCAGCGAGACGATGATTCCAACTATCGGGATGATAGTAGATCGTAGATCCTGCAGGAAGATGTAGACGACGATCGTCACCAGCAACACCGCCTCGAAGAGGGTCTTGATAACCTCGTGGATCGACGCAAAGAGGAAGTCGTTGGTACTCATAATCTGTGTCAACTCAACATCATCGGGGAGACGCTGGCGAAGATCCTCCACCAACGTGTCTATCTGTAGGTTGACAGATGTGGCGTTCGATCCTGCTGTCTGATAGATTATTGCCATCGAGCCTGAGTGTCCGTTGACGCGGCTATCGAATGCGTAGGAGTCCTGTCCGAGCTCTACGTCGGCTATGTCGCTCAGGCGAAGGATCTTGCCATCGGCGTCGGCACGAATTACTATGTCGTCGAACTGCTCGGGCGTCATTAGGCGTCCGCTGTACTTCATCGACAGCTTGAAGGTCTCGTTTGAGTTCTCTCCAAATGATCCTGTCGCAGCCTCTATGTTCTGCTCCGCCAAGATCGCCGTGATGTCGGATGGGATGAGTGAGTATTGAGCCATCAAGTCGGGCTTGAGCCATATACGCATACTGTAGCTACCACCCAACACCATCATATCGCCCACGCCGTTGATACGCGATATTTCGGGCTGCAGATTGATCTTGATGTAGTTCGCCAAGAAGTTCTCGTCGTAGGTCTCGTTGGGGCTGTGGAGCGCTATGACCTGCAGCATACTAGTCTGCTTCTTCGAGGTCGTAACACCAACCGTAGTCACCTCCGTCGGCAGGTTGCCCAGTGCCTTAGCCACGCGGTTCTGCACGTTGACTGCCGCCATATCGGGGTCGGTGCCCTGCTCGAAGTAGATGCTTATGTCCGCCGAACCTGAGTTGGTGGCGTTCGAAGTCATATAGGTCATCGACTCCACTCCGTTGATTGCCTCCTCAAGTGGCGAGATGACGCTCTTTAGGATCGTCTCGGCACTCGCTCCGTAGTATGTGGTGCTCACCTGAATAGTCGGTGGTGCGATGTCGGGGAACTGCTCTACTGGCAGATTCACCAAACTGATTACACCCAACACAACGATGATGATCGAGATCACCGATGAGAGTACGGGGCGTACTATAAATCGTTTTAAATCCATTCTAATCTATCTAAATAAGTCTCTTAATCTGCTCTCTACTTTGTCGTTGGTGCTGCTGGTGCTGCTGCTGGTGCTGCGCCCTTAGCCTTGATAGGTGTGCCCTCGCGGAGGAGTCCTACCCCCTCTGCTACGATCATATCGCCCACCGAGAGTCCGCTCTCGACGATATACTCTTTGCCGCCTGTCACGGGTGTCACCGTTATCAGTTTCGACTTAGCCACACCCTCCGCATTGACAAATACAAATCGCTTGTCCTGGATCTCGTAGGTCGTCGACTGTGGTATCATAACCACATCTTTGCGCTGCGTAGGGATCACCACATTTCCTGTGGCACCACTGTGTAGCACTCCGTCGGGGTTGGTGAAGTCGGCACGGACGCTGATAGATCCTGTCGAGCGGTCGATGACGCCGCTCATCGACATAATGCGACCCTTCTGCTCATACGTTGTGCCGTCGCTGAGTTTGAGCGACACTGCAGGGAACGACTTGATTGCCGCCTCGCGCGAGCCCTCCTTGCGGATTATCGACAGCAGATCGTTCTCCGCTATCGAGAAGTAGACCTCCATCGTCGAGTTGTCCGACAACGTGGTGAGTGGCTGCGGCAACGATGCGCTGACCAGTGACCCCACACGATAGGGTAGTGTGCCGATAACACCCGATGCAGGTGCCTTAACTGTAGTGTACGAGAGGTTGTTTCTCGCATTTGTGAGCTGCGCCTCTGCCTGAGCCAACTGCGCCTCTGCAACAGAGAGGGCGTTGCGCGATGTCGTGAGGTCGAACTCCGACACAACCTTCGCCTCGTGGAGCTTAACTTTGCTCTCGTAGGTGAGTTTCGATGTCGCCAACGACGCCTCTGCAGTAGACAATGCAGCCTCTGCCGTAGCGACTGCAGCGCGATATGGTACCTGGTCTATGACAAACATTGTCTCCCCCTTAGTCACCCTCTTGCCCTCTACGACACGGAGCTCAGTCAGCGTTCCGCCAACCTGTGGGTAGATCGAAATGTCTTGGCGTCCGCGAATTGTCGCCGAGGCAAGTTTCGAGAGTTCACAATCCGATTTTGTGATAGTTAGCATCTCATACTCCCCGACAGGTCGCGTTCCGACTTGTTGGTTCTGACACCCTACAACTGCGAGGGTGAGTAGTGCACCTGCTGCAAGGTGCGAAATTTTCTTAATTCCTGACATATATAATTTAATTTAACCTTTATTATCCTCAAATATTATCATTTCACTCTATGTTCATACACAAAAACACCCTCTCCATAGTCGCAGAGCTGCGTTTTGCTAGCTGCGTCCTAGTGGTAGGGTTTGTGGTTTGCGCGAATAGATTCGCAAAACTACTAAAAATAACGCAAAATATACTCTTTTATTATCTATTTTTCAAGACGAATGTGCGAAAAAGTCGAGAACTGCCCTGCGCGGGCGGCGGCGGAGTGCTCTCCGGGGAGCTTATCTTTTGTCTCGATTGTTAATAGATTGATTCTCAATCTATTAACAATCGAGACAAAAGATATTCAAATCAAATAGATAAGACCCTGCCTATTTTTCCCCTATTCCGCTAGAGAATCGGTAGTCGTTGACAATGTCGATGAGTTGATCGGAGTATCTCTCCATCTTAACCTTTCCCATACCGACTATTTCGCTCAGCTCCTTTGCTGTCGCAGGCAGAGTAGCTTGGATCTGTATGAGTGTTCTGTTGGGCAGCACGACGTATGCAGGTTTGTTCATCTCGTCGGACTCCTCTTTGCGCCACGCGACGAGGGTGTCGTACAGTTCGGGGTGGATGATGTCGTTGCTCACCGAGGTTCGTTTGGGGGTGCTCTCTTTGCTCTTCTTAGCCCCTTTGGCGGCTCTCTGCTCCTCTTCGCTCAGGCTCTGCAGCGCCAACATTTTGGCTTTTGCTTGTTGATATTGCTCCATCGAGAATCCCTTGGCGCAGAGCTCCATCGACTTGAGCAGCAGCGTCAACTGTGCATCTAGGCGAGAGGTGAACTCTCTGATCCTGCGCTTTGTCTCTGCCGAGTCGGGCTCGACGGTGTAGAGGAGTTTGCAGATTGGGCGCAGCGTCTCTATGCGCGGAGTGAAGTACTCTGATGCGCGCCTTAGCCGCTCGACTATGTAGTTGTCGGTTGAGTAATCCTCACTACTATGTATAGCTCCTCCGATCTGTTTGGTGAAGCTCTCGCCAACTTTGGCAACTGTGGCGTCGAACGTCGCGAGATAGTTCGTCAGTGCCTCGCTCAACTTGGGGTAGCTGTTGGTCAGTGCACCCGACATCTCTCGCATTATCTCCCACATCAGTCGGTGCATTGCGTCGAAGTTGTAGATCTCGCTTACGACAGTTGTGAAGTAGTCGCGCTTGAAGGCTTCGAGCGTCTCGGGCGAGGGTTGGTTCTGTGTGACGAAGGTCGAGAAGCTATCTACGTTGATCTCTCCGATGATCGACGACGGCGTGATCGGGGTGCGCAGAACCATCCCCTCCAGGGTGCGGCAGCGGCTCAGCGCTACGTAGACCTGCCCGTGTGCAAACGACCCTGAGGCGTCGATCACGGCGCGGTCGAAGCTCAGACCCTGACTCTTGTGTATCGTGATAGCCCACGCGCACTTAAGCGGAATCTGCGAGAATGAACCCTTGACACTCTGCTCCATATCGCCGTTGTCACCGTTTACACTATACTCGATGCTCTCCCACGACACGGGCTCCACCGTGATGGCATCTCCGCCCGACTTAGGCTGCACCGTCACCTTGCGGTTGGCGATGTTGGTGATGCGACCGATCAGTCCGTTGTAATAACGTTTTTCGGGCGATATGTCGTTCTTGATGAAGAGTACCTGCGCCCCGACTTTCAGCTCCAGCTTAGTCTCGTTGGGGTAGGCCGACTCTGAGAAATCCCCCGATATTTTCGCCTCGAAGTTGTGTGACGCACTCCTTAGAGCCTCCAGCTTGCGGCGGTTGATCGAGTTTGCCGTGTTGTTGTGTGTGGTGAGGGTGATGTAGTCATCCTCCTCTGTGGGCTCGAAGTTGGGTATGTAGCGACGATTTAGCTCCTCCAACACATCAATCGTCGCACGATTCTCGCGAATGGCATTGAGGATGTTGGTGAAGCGTGGGTCGCTTTGGCGGAAGATCTCGTCGAACTCGATGGTCACGTAGTTGGACTTTGCCAGCGCGTGCGAGTCGAAGAAGTATTGTGTGGCGTAGTGCTCACGTAGTTGATCCCACTCCTCGTCGCGGCAGATTGGCGACAACTGCTGTATGTCGCCGATGAGGAGCAGCTGCACCCCTGCGAAGGGTTTCGTCGAGCGTCGAATCTGTCGTAAGGTGGCGTCGATGGCGTCTAGCAGGTCGCTGCGAACCATACTGACCTCGTCGATGATAAGCATCTCGATCGAGCGGATAAGCGATATTTTTCTCTTCGAAATACGCCTACTCACACTCTTCTGACCTGGTATGTAGACCCCAAACTGAAGTTGAAAAAGCGAGTGGAGAGTTACTCCACCCGCATTCAATGCCGCAACACCCGTTGGTGCTGCTATGACTGTGCGCTTGCCGAGGCTCTTGATAACCTCGCGCAACATCGTAGTTTTGCCTGTACCAGCTCTGCCTGTTAGGAATATGTTGGCGCGTGTGTTGAGTATAAATTCACGTGCCAACTCGATCTTGTGGTTCGTCCTCAACTGCTCCTTCATCATCTCCTAATCCTCTCTCTCTAATTGGTAGCCCCACTCTTTTAGTGCGCGTCCCCAACTCTTTTCGACAGTTGTCACCGTCTGCTCGGGGTAGCTATATTTATTCTTCTTGTGTCCCTTCTTTCCGTTTACATACTCCTCCATCGCGGGGCGTGCAGCCTCGAATCCATCCAACGACAGCTCGCGGTAGATCCTCTCTGTTGCAGCCATAGCGTCGGTCTCGAACTCCTCGAACTTGATCTCGATGAGGTTGCCCTCGGGGATCAACAACTTGTCCTCCTGGAACTTGTCGTAGAGGAGTCGATAGACCTCTACAAACTCGCGCGTCAACTCCTCGTCTGTCCTATCCTGCAACTTCAGCGGCGCTATAGTCTGTGTGAAGAACCCCTTGGTCGACTCGTAGACAGCGTATGGGTTGCGCATCAAGAAGATGAACTTCGCGTTGGGAAACAACTTTAGGAGCTCCTTCACGCGACCCGTATGTGGCGGATTCTTCGACAGATAGCGGCTGCCACCTGTGTTGTGGAGCGATAGCTTCACGAGCTTCACGAAGGTCTCGCCAAATACTCGGCGCTCCTCATCGTTGATGTTGTTCATCAATAGGTACTTGTCGCAATACTCCATCATATCCTTCGGGAAGAACCAGAAGTTGTAGTAGGAGTAGGGGCACATTCCAGAGATCGCAAACTCCTCCTCCTGCGGAAGATCGGGCTTCAGCTCAAGGTTGTCCATCGGGCGTTTGTCGGGCATCACGCGCTGCATAATCGCCTTGAACATAGGCTGCAGAAAGAGCACAACGTTCGGAAAGACAGTCTGATAGGTCGACGTGTAGCCAAACTCCTTGTCGCACGACAACACGTTGTGTACATAGGTTGTGCCGCTCCTCCAGTGACCCAACACAAAGACAGGATCCTTCTCCAACTTCTTGTCGGCAAGCAGACGGCGATACTTCCACCTCTCGATACCGCCAAGAAGCGAGATCAACCAGCAGATGATAGCAGTCAAATGATACTTGCCGCGATAGTTCTTGTCGACAATGCGTCCGCGACACACCTCCTTGAAGGTCTGCCAGTCTGCTCCGATCAGTGTGGTGATGGGAATTTTGCTAAATTCAAATTTCATATCAATACTCTATTTGTCCTCACTCGCAATGAGCTCGGCAATGATAGTCTCGGCGCGTGCATCATCTACAACCTCGCCACCTGCAACGACACCAATTGCGTAGATACCCTGCTCAGCAGCGCTATCGCACACCTTTGTCGTAGCTTCGTCCGACAGATCCTCCATATCTACAACGAACGCAGCCTTGCCCATAGAGCGAAGCTTCGAGCGGAGAATATCGGCACCCTCAGCGACCATAAAGGCGGCTCCAGCAGAGCTGTTCGACGAACTATCAAACTCCTCAGCACCTCCCAAGATCATTCCTACGGCAGAGGTGTTGTTGGTGATTGGGTCGATCAATATGAATGATCCACAGCTGCGGTTGTCGCTATATTTGTCATACAAAAGCACCTTGTTTGTAGAGATCTTGACGCGTGCTATCTCGTTGAGCGACAGTGCGTCGCACCCGCTCTGCTCCATCGTGTTGACATCTACGCGGTAGTCGATCTTCTCGATCTGCGAACGGGTCATCTGTGTAGTCTGCTTCAAGAAGAACTTCTTGTTGCGATCCATCTTTTCCTCATCCATCCAGACTAACATAGCGTCGATCATACGACCCATCATAGGCTGATCGTCGACCTTGACCAACATCTCTCCGCGCGACAAGTCGATCTCATCTTCCAGCGTGATCGTCACCGACTCACCTGCGAATGTCTCCTCCTTCTCACCCTCGTAGATGTGGATACCCTTCACCTTCGACTGCTTGCCCGACGGCAACGATACAATGGTGTCGCCCTTGCGCAACGCACCCGACGCAACACGACCCGAGAAGCCGCGGAAGTCTAGGTTGGGACGCAACACATACTGAACAGGGAATCTGAACGATGTGAGGTTGCGGTCGTTGCCGATCTCAACACACTCCAAGAACTCCAACAGTGCAGACCCCTTATACCACGCCATAGCGTCAGACTTCTCAACAACATTGTCGCCATTGAGAGCCGAGAGTGGGAATGGTGTGATGTCGGGGATACCCAACGGCTCGGCAAAAGCCATATAGTCGCTCACGATCTCGTTGAATCTCTCCTCCGAGTAGTCGACCAAATCCATCTTGTTGACAGCCAACACAACGTGCTTGATGCCCAACAACGATACGAGGTAGGTGTGGCGACGTGTCTGCGTAATAACTCCTGTGCGCGCGTCGACCAAGATGATCGCCAAGTTTGCGGTCGATCCTCCCGTAATCATATTACGTGTGTACTGCTCGTGACCAGGGGTGTCGGCGATGATGAACTTGCGGTTGTTGGTCGAGAAGTAGCGGTATGCGACATCAATCGTGATACCCTGCTCGCGCTCAGCCTTCAATCCATCTAGCAAGAGTGCGTAGTCGATGCTCTCGCCTGCGTTACCCACTCTCTTCGAGTCGCGCTCTAGGGCGTCTAGCTGATCCTCGTAGAGTTTCTTGCTGTCAAAAAGCAGACGACCGATCAACGTTGACTTTCCGTCATCCACCGAACCTGCGGTGAGCAGACGCAACAGATCCTTCTTCTCGTCGCGATCCAAAAACTCCTTTATATCTAGTGTACTCATTTTTTATCTACAATTTAGTGGTGTTGGACTAAAAATACCCCTCGCGTTTCTTCTGCTCCATACTTCCATCTTGGTCGAAGTCGATCACGCGTGTTGTTCGCTCGCTCTTGGTCGTCGTCATCATCTCCTCGACAATGCTCTCGATAGTAGCTGCGTCGGAGCGTACGGCGCCCGTGAGAGGGTAGCAGCCGAGTGTTCGGAATCGTACAACCTCCATCTTCGACTTAGCACGCAACTCCTCGGGCATACGGTCGTCGTCGACGAGGATCAGGTTGCCATCCATATCGACAACTTCGCGCTCCTTAGCGTAGTACAACGGCACAATCGGAATCTGCTCCAGACGGATATACTGCCATATATCGAGCTCCGTCCAGTTCGAGAGTGGGAATACTCTGATGGACTCCCCCTTGTTGACTCTCGCGTTGTAGATGTCCCACAACTCGGGGCGTTGATTCTTAGGATCCCACTGGTGATACTTGTCGCGGAATGAGTAGATTCGCTCCTTTGCGCGCGACTTCTCCTCGTCGCGGCGAGCACCTCCGAACGCTGCGTCGAACTTATGTTTGTCGAGTGCCGCAAGAAGAGCCTGCGTCTTCATCAAATCGGTGTGTACCTTGCTGCCGTGGGTGAATGGTCCTACCCCAGCTTCAAACGCCTCCTCGTTTGACTCGACTATTAGCTCCCAGCCGTGCTCCTTGGCGTAGCTGTCGCGGAACGAAATCATCTCCTGGAACTTCCACTTACTATCGATGTGCATCAACGGAAACGGCACTTTGCCTGGTGCGAAAGCCTTCTCGGCAAGGCGAACCATCACTGCCGAATCCTTACCAATCGAGTAGAGCATAACGGGGTTCTCGAACTCCGCAACAACCTCGCGGATGATCTGTATCGCCTCGCTCTCCAACTCTCGTAGGTGGCTCAATCTATAATTCTCTGACATATTATTATGTATTGTTATGTTTTCTCTCTAATTTTAGTTTAGTGGCGCTTGTGCAATCCACACTCCTTCGACTCGGGTGACTCCCACCACCAGCGTCCTGCGCGCTCATCCTCGCCCTCCTCGATCGCTCGGGTGCAGGGTTGGCAGCCTATGCTGGGGAAGCCATTGTCGCAGAGGGTGTTGTAGGGCACTTCGTTGGTGTCGATATATTCGCGAACCTTCTTGGCGCTCCAGTTGTAGAGCGGCGACACCTTGATAAGACCGTTGCCCTCGTCCCACTCGACAGGGTTCAGTCCGAAGCGCGTGATCGACTGCTCCTGACGTAGTCCGCAGATCCAGACCTTTAGACCCTTGAAGGCTCTGCGAAGTGGCTCGATCTTGCGAACCTTGCAGCAGAGCTTACGCTTCTCGACACTCTCGTAGAAGAGGTTCACAGAGTTCTCCGCAACCATCTTCTCGACACTCTCAAAGTTTGGGAAAAAGATCTCGATCGACTTCGAATACTTCTTGTTAGTCCTCTCGATAACATCGTATGCCTCGGGGAATACGCGACCTGTGTCGAGCGTGAAGATGCGCATCTCGGGGTCGATCTTGCAGATCATATCTGTCAATACCTGATCCTCTAGGCTCAAGGAGTTAGATAGCGCTATCTCGCCCTTAAACTCTCTGGCGAAGTAGCTGATAATCTCCTCTGGCGTCAACTGCTCCATCTGAGCATTTAACCTCTTTATTTCGTTTTGATCCATAGCGTATATAAGTATTAATATACAAAAGTACTCTATTAGTTCGGCTCATCAATAAGTATTAATACCTAAAGAGTCGCCTATTAACTGCATAATCTTATTTTTGGGCAACTCTAGGTAGCACAATTTTTAATAACAACTCGACAGACTCCTCGATCGTGTGGTTGGTGGTGTCGATCGAGAGGGTGGGGTTGCTCGGTGCCTCAAATGGCTGTGAGATGCCCGTAAACTCCTTGATCTCGCCTGCGCGCGCCTTTTTGTAGAGACCCTTCACGTCGCGTCGCTCACACTCCTCGATCGGCGTGCTCACATATATCTCCATAAAGTCGTCGGCACCGATGATCTCGCGTGCCCTTTCGCGCATATCCTCCGTCGGCGAAATGAAAGCCGAGAGGGTGACAACGCCGCAGTCGACAAAGAGACGGCCGATCTCGGCTATGCGGCGTATGTTCTCGATACGATCCTCGGGCGAAAAGCCGAGGTTGCGGTTGATGCCGCGGCGTACATTGTCGCCATCGAGCAACTTGCAGAGGATGCCACGACGATAGAGCTCTCGCTCCAACGCAACGGCTAACGTACTCTTTCCCGAGCCCGAAAGCCCTGTGAGCCATATCATTACTGAGCGTTGCCCCAGCTGTGTCTCTCGATCCGCACGTGTCAGCATACGGTCGAATATAGGATATATGTTGTTACTCATTATGTTGTATTATGTTCTTTAATGTTATTTGTCGTTATCTGCCCCTGACTCTAAAACTCCCAAATAAGAGGTATCAGAATTATCGAAATTATGAAGGTCAGGAGATTTAGCCAAATACCGACGCGAAGATAGTCCTTAAATTTGTAACCACCAACTCCTTGCACAATAAGATTCGTCTGGTAGCCAATCGGAGAGGAGAAACTTGCCGACGCAGCAATACAGATCCCGACAAAGAGGGGCATAGGATCTATCCCTAGCTGTTGACCCAGTGCGTTCGCTATGGGGAAGGAGATCGCAACTGCCGCGTTGTTGGTGATAAATTCGGTCAGCAGCATCGTCACAAGAAAGAGAAGCGCCAAGACGCCGTAGTTGCCCCAGTTCGACGAGGTGTTGATGATCCACGAAGCCAACATCTCGTTGATTCCCGAGTTGCTCATCGCCTTGCTGATGGCGAAGGCTGAGGCGATCGCGATCAATATGTCCCACGATATATATTTGGTATAGCGTTTGGTCGGGAAGAGCTTCGCTATAGCCATCACGACCATTGTCACCGCAGCCATCGAGAAGATGTCGAACGGCGCGACACCCTCAACCCTCTTCGAGATGAACTCGCCAAGTGCGCAGCCGCCAATGAGGAAGATTAGCAGACTCATTCCTAGCCACCTCTGCGGTGTCGTCATAGCGACCTGATCCTCGCTAGGCTCCTGGTCGAGCTCTCCATACGAGACTATGTGGAAGGCGCTGGAGTCGCTCCACGTTCTGATAAATGTGTCGTCGCCCTTGATGAGGAGCGTGTCGCCCTCGACTAGGGTTATTCTCTCTATATTCTTATCTATGCGGTTTCCGTTCTTCACTATTCCGATCACCTTCACGCCGTAGTGTCGCTGGAAGTTGAACTGACGCAGCGACTTACCCACACCAGGGTAGCGTGCAGCCAGGATAACCTCGACAGTGTCGTCGTCGACTATCTCAGCCTCTTTGTCGCCTCCGGGGAGCAACATATTACCAAATACTATCAGGTAGATAATGCCTACAACAGCGATCACCACACCCACCTTGCCGATCTCGAACATCGAGAATCCGCGGTAGCCAGCCTCGATCATCATACCGTTGACAACCATATTTGTCGACGTGCCGACGAGCGTGCAGACTCCGCCGAAGATAGTGGCGTACGAGAGGGGAATGAGGAATTTTGTCGCTGGGACACCGATCTTGTCTGCCCAACGTTTGATCATCGGCGCGAAGATGATGACGACAGCGGTGTTGTTGAGCACTGTCGAGATCATAGTTATGACGGGGAGAATCTGCGCCATCATCCACCCAATGCGCCCCCGCTTTTGTGGCAATATGTAACGCATAATGTAGCCTAGCGAGCCCGACTGCCGCACACCCTCTCCGATCAGAAAGAGCATAGCGACTGTTATCATCTCCTTGTTGGAGAACCCCTCGACGAGCTCCTTGGGCGTGATGATACCCACAGCCATAAAGAATATGGCCACCGAGAAGATGGTGAAGCCTGGACGCATCTTGTCGAGCGATAGCACAAGTAGCATCGCGAATATACCGAGTATGACAAGTAGTGACGACGAATCCATCTCCATCATTATCGTGTTATGAAGTGAGGGTTGAGTAGTTCAACTTTATTGTATTTAAGTGGCTCATCCGACTCTGTGAGCGATAGATAGCCCCCTGCGGCACGAAGTATGGCGTCGCCTGCTGCCGTGTCCCACTCCATCGTCGGAGCGTAGCGTGGGTAGACATCTGCTGTGCCCTCGACAACGAGGCAGATCTTCAGCGAGCTGCCCTTCGAGACGAGCTCCACCTCGGGGTGTTCGCCTCGTAGCTTCTCGATAAAGTCGATCGTCTCCTGCGATTGATGAGAGCGCGACGCGACGACTCTGTATCCGCACCTCTCCTCCTTGAGTGGTAGCTGCATAGTCTCGTCGCCGACGACCTTAAAAGCCCCCATATCGCGGTCGCCGTAGTAGAGCTCCCCCGTGACAGGTACGTAGATAACTCCGAGGATTGGTACACCATCCTCGACCAGGGCGATGTTGACGGTGAACTCACCGTTGCGTTTGATGAACTCCTTTGTGCCATCGAGCGGATCGACAATCCAGAGGCGGCTCCACTCGTGGCGCTCCTCGTAGGGCATCGATCGCCCCTCTTCGCTGAGTATAGGGATCTGGAGCGGCTCCAGGTGTCTGACTATCTCGATGTGTGCAGCCTTGTCCGCCTTTGTCAGGGGGGAGTTGTCGGCTTTGCGCTCCACCTCGAAGTCGGAGTTGGGGTCGTTGTATATATCTAGGATCTTCTCGCCAGCTTCGATCGCCGCTTCGATCGCTATTTTTAACTCATCTCTTACCATCTATTCTCTTTATTGTTTGGAGGGGGCAGGGTAGTTGTACCTATACATAAAAACATACCCCCCAACTTGCAAAAATAGAATAATTTTTTCGATTTCTGCGTATTATTGCAAAAAAAGATCTATTTTTGTCGCCGTGCTCTAGTGGATAGGACTATAAAATTAACGAGAAATGAGATTAAAACATACAATATTACAACTCTTACTGCTGCTTCTACCCCTAGCCTCAGCGCTAGCTCAGGATCAGATCGCGTCGGACTCCACTGTGTTGAGTGATAGGGAGATACGTGTTATTCGCCGCGACTCGGTCAGGGCTACTAAGAGGGTGTGGACGACATTCCTCGGAGGTCCATCATACACCCCCGAGGCGTCGGTGGGTGTGGCAGGTGCTGTGTTGTTGAGTTTTCGTGTCAACCCCAAAGATTCACTCTCGCAGCGATCTTTTCTCCCGATGGGTGTCAACGCCTCGATCAACGGAACTGTGGTTGTCGCGGGTAGCGGTACACTCTTCTTCAAGGAGAATCGTCTCAGGCTCTACACCAACTATGGTATGCGCAACGAGCCCTCTAACTTCTATGGCGTTGGATTCGACGAGATCGACGCCAACCCTGGCACCGACGCAACCACCATCTTCACAAAGACGAATGTATATTTCAGCATAAAACCTCTATTCGAGGTCTGCCCAAAACTATATGTAGGTACTATTTTTGACCTCAACTACTCGGGTAGCAGAGACCTCAACGACTTTATGTTGGCGAATGAGTATGTCGACCGCTACTCGCTGAGATACACCAACATAGGGTTGGGCGCAATTCTCCAGTACGACTCGCGCGACGACGTCGCTACACCCAATTCGGGTGTGATGATTAGCGCCACCGCGAAGTTGTTCTCGCGTGCGTTCGGTGGCACATACAACTATCAGTTTGTCGACCTGGAGTATCGTCAGTTTAAGCCCCTCTTCCGCCGCTCCGTGTTGGGGTGGGTCGCTAGGGCGCAGACCAGCTATGGCGATGTGCCATTCACAGATCTCCCGACGTTTGGTTCGCCATTCGATCTGAGGGGTTACTACTGGGGTAAGTATCGCGACAGGTCGATGGGGTACGGAATAGTGGAGTATCGACAGATGTTGGGCTCTCGCGAGGCTGTGGAGCGTAAGAAGCTGATCTCTCGATTCGGCTACGTAGCTTGGGTCGGCGCCGGCACACTGGGCGCTACACCAGCTTATTGGGATGAGTGGAAACTCAACTATGGATTCGGTGTCAGGGCACAGATCCAGCCACGCAAAAACTTCCGTCTCGACGTGGGTAGAGGCGTGGGCGACAACAGCAGCTGGCTCGTCTACTTCAATATGACAGAGGCGTTTTAGTCTTTGTGTATGCACGAAAAATAGATTAGGGGACTGCGCTTACGCCGCGCGGGTAAGCTAGCTTGCATTTGCTTTTCTTTGCGACAATTATAGGGGTGCTTCCCTATAATTGCCGTGTGTAGATTTAGATCGTGACATTCGCTGTGACATACCATCTCTCTTTTTCGCACGTTTGCTCAGAGTTTTTCCGAAAATATACCATATATTAATATATTTTGTGTACTTTTGCGAAATTGCGTTTGTGCGATATGTGGTTGAAGCTATTGCGCATCGATTTTTTAGTTGTATAGAAAAATTATAACATAGATGAAATTCAACGAGTACAAATCCCTCAATTTGGCTGATGTAGCTGACGAAGTGTTGGCTCAATGGGACGCCAACGACACATTCCACAAGAGTATCTCAACTCGCGAAGGTAAACCCACATTCGTATTCTACGAGGGTCCTCCGTCAGCGAACGGAGTCCCTGGTATTCACCACGTTATGGCTCGTACCATAAAGGATATTTTCTGCCGTTTCAAGACGCAGCAGGGGTTCAAGGTGCACCGCAAGGCGGGGTGGGACACGCACGGTCTGCCTGTCGAGTTGGGTGTCGAGAAGAAGCTTGGCATCACAAAGGAGGCGATCGGCAAGACGATCACAATTGAGCAGTACAACAACGAGTGCCGTGAGGCGGTGATGGAGTTCACAGGGCAGTGGGAGGATCTCACTCGCAAGATGGGCTACTGGGTCAATATGGATGATCCATATATCACCTACGACAATAAATATATCGAGTCGCTCTGGTGGCTGCTGAAGGAGCTATTCAACAAGGGGTTGCTCTACAAGGGCTACACGATCCAGCCCTACTCGCCTGCGGCAGGAACGGGACTATCGACGCACGAGCTCAACCAGCCTGGTTGCTACCGCGACGTGAAGGACACGACCTGCACGGCGCAGTTCGTAATCGAGCGCGACGCGAAGTCGGAGATGTTGTTTGAGGGTGTCGAGGGTACGCTCTACTTCTTGGCGTGGACGACTACGCCTTGGACGTTGCCATCGAACACGGCGCTCGCTGTGGGTGGTGATGTGGATTATGTTCGCGTAGTGTGCGAGAATCCATATACTGCTACTAAGCAGAGTGTTATCCTCGCCAAGGAGCTTGTCTCGACATACTTTACGAAGAAGATGGAGGGTAAGTTCACCATCCTCGCGGGTGAGTTCAAGGGGCGCGACCTGGCAGGTATCGGCTACGAGCAGTTGTTGCCGTGGGTGAAGCCAATGGGTGAGGCGTTTAAGGTTATCGTTGGCGACTTCGTTACGACGTCGGACGGTACGGGAATTGTCCACATCGCCCCTACGTTTGGTGCGGACGACGACCGTGCGGCGAAGGCTGCAGGTATCGCGCCGTTGTTTATGGTCGACAAGGGTGGCAAGAACCAACCGATGGTCGACCGCGCTGGTAAGTTCTTCTTGTTGGAGGATCTCGACGCGGAGTTTGTGGCAAACAACATCAATGCGGAGCTATATGGCGAGTATGCAGGTCGCTTCGTCAAGAACGCATACGACGATACGCTCACTGCCGACGACGCAACACTCGACATCGACATCTCGGTGCTCCTCAAGCAGGAGAACAAGGCGTTCAAGATCGAGAAGCACTCTCACTCGTATCCTCACTGTTGGAGAACCGACAAGCCTGTGTTGTACTATCCTCTCGACTCGTGGTTTATCAAGACTACGGCGATGAAGGGTCGTATGATGGAGCTCAACAATACTATCAAGTGGAAGCCTGAGTCTACGGGTTCGGGTCGCTTTGGCAAGTGGCTGGAGGGTCTTGTGGATTGGAACTTGTCGCGTTCGCGTTTCTGGGGTACGCCTCTGCCTGTATGGGCTACAGAGGACTACTCGCAGGTTAAGTGCATAGGTTCTGTTGAGGAGCTTATGGCGGAGATCGAGAGGTCGATCGAGAAGGGGTATATGAGTGAGAACCCATATGCAGGATTCAAGGTGGGCGATATGTCGAAGGAGAACTACTCGACAGCCAACATCGACCTACACCGCCCTTATGTAGATTCGATCGTTCTAGTTGCCGACAATGGCGAGCCGATGCGTCGCGAGAGCGATCTGATCGACGTGTGGTTCGATTCGGGCGCTATGCCATATGCGCAGCTGCACTACCCATTCGAGAATGGCGGTGCGGACTTCAAGGATGTCTACCCTGCGGATTTCATCGCGGAGGGTGTCGATCAGACGCGCGGTTGGTTCTTCACGCTACACGCGATTGCTACTATGTTGTTCGATTCGGTGGCGTTCAAGAATATCATCTCGAATGGTCTCGTGTTGGATAAGAGTGGTAACAAGATGTCGAAGAGATTGGGCAATGCTGTCGAGCCATTTGAGGTGTTGCGCAAGTATGGTGCTGATGCAACGCGTTGGTATATGATCTCGAACTCGCAGCCTTGGGATAACTTGAAGTTCGATGTGGAGGGTGTCGACGAGGTGCGACGAAAGTTCTTCGGTACACTATATAATACATACTCATTCTTTGCGCTATATGCCAATGTAGATGGCTTCACAGGTCGCGAGGCGGAGGTTCCGATGGAGCGACGTGCGGAGATTGATCGTTGGATCATCTCGCTGCTCAATACGTTGGTGCGCGATGTGACAGCGACGTTGGAGGGGTATGACCCTACGCCTGCTGCGCGTATGATCCAGGATTTTGTCAACGAGAATCTCTCGAACTGGTATGTTCGTCTCAACCGTAAGAGATTCTGGGGTGGCGAGATGAACGAGGATAAGTTGGCTGCATATCAGACACTCTACACCTGCCTCGAGACGGTGGTTATGTTGGCAGCACCATTTGCGCCATTTATCACCGATCGTATCTTCCGCGACCTCAATGCGTTGAGTGGACGTCACACAGATGAGTCGGTGCACCTCTCGCAGTTCCCCGTTGCCGACGCATCGTTGGTCGATGGCGACCTAGAGCAGACTATGGAGCTTGCGCAGCGCTTGACGTCGATGGTGTTGGCACTTCGCCGCAAGGTGAACATCAAGGTGCGTCAGCCGTTGACGAAGATCCTCGTCCCAGTGCTCGACCCTGCGATGAAGCGCCACATTGAGGCTGTTCGCTCGATCGTAATGAACGAGGTCAACATCAAGGATATTGAGCTGATCGACGAGACAGCAGGTGTGATAACAAAGCGCATAAAGCCCAACTTCAAGACGTTAGGTCCACGCTATGGCAAGTATATGAAGGCGATTGCAGCTCTCGCAGCTACATTTGACCAGGCGATGATAGCTCAGATCGAGAGCTCGGAGGAGACTATTCTCGATATGGGGGCGGAGAAGATCGCTGTCACCGCTGCCGACTTCGAGATCACGTCGGAGGATATGCCAGGGTGGTTGGTCGCATCGGAGGGTAAGTTGACCGTTGCGTTGGACATAACCATTACCGAGGCACTGCGCAACGAGGGTATTGCTCGCGAGCTGGTCAACCGTATTCAGAACATCCGCAAGGATTCTGGATTCGAGGTTGTGGATCGTGTGACAGTCGAGATCGAGAGCACAGATGCAGTGGAGGCTGCCGTAGCAGAGTTTGGTGACTACATCGCCTCGCAGACCCTTGCGCTCAGCGTTAAGGTCTCTGCAGCCCCTGCAGGCGACTTTGTGGTGGAGAGCGAGCTAGAGGAGGCGCCACTCAAAATCGCAGTGACTAAGGCGGTATAGCACCAAGTTTGGTTGCACTGCGAGTGTGAATGAGGGGTCTGCGTTCAAGCCGCGCGGCTCATAACAAGTTATGATTTAGAAACTTCGTTTCTTTTTCTGTTGCAGTGCGTTAGGGCTTTGTAATATTGCATATTATACCTTAACGCACTGAGTCTACACGTCAGATGTTGTGGCTGATCTCAAAGTTGAGATGTCAAGTCCCCGCAGTCTCCCCTACAAGTCCTCGCAACTCTTAACATAAGGCAAACACACTAAAAAAGGGATGGCTATCAAAAGCCATCCCTTCAGATTTGTAGTTGTTACTATCGAACTACAGCTTACGAGCACCGTCGCTGATTACGACAGGATATATCTTGCAGTCGATTCCGTACTTCTCCTTGTACTTGTTGGTTGCTGTTGCAACGAAGTTGTTGTACAAGTCAGCCTTCACGATGTTGATTGTGCAGCCACCGAAGCCACCGCCCATCACGCGTGAACCTGTTACGCCACACTCCTTAGCGATCTCGTTCAAGAAGTCGAGCTCCTCGCAGCTTACCTCATACAACACGCTCATTCCAATGTGTGTACCATACATCTTCTGACCTACAGTCTCGTAGTCGCCCTTCTCCAATGCGTAGCAAGCATCCAACAGACGCTTAACCTCGTCGATGGCGTATACAGAGCGGATGTAGTCCTCCTGTGTGATCTCTCCGATAACCTCCTCGAGCCACTCCATCTTTGCGTCGCGCAAGAACTCTACCTCTGGGTGGAGCTTCTGGATAGCCTTCACGGCGCGCTCGCATGACTCACGACGGCGGTTGTATGGTGAACCTACCAACTCGTGCTTTACGCAAGAGTCAACCAAAACTACTTTGTAGCCGTGGCTCTCTGGGTCGAATGGTACATATGTGAACTCACCTGTCTTGCAGTCGAGACGCATCAAGTTACCAGCCTTTCCGTGGCACGATGCAAACTGATCCATAATACCACACTTCACACCTACATAGTTGTGCTCTGTAGCCTGACCTACCTTAGCCAACTCCATACGTGAGTAGCCGAGGTCGAGCATTGTGTTGAGGGCAAATGCGTATGTGCTCTCAAGTGCTGCCGACGAGCTCATTCCTGCTCCGAGGGGCACGTCACCTGCAAACGTAGTGTCGAATCCCTGAACCTTAGCGCCCTTCTTGATCATCTCGCGGCAAACACCGAAGATGTACTTTGCCCATCCCTGCTCTGGAGCATCTACCTCCTCAAGTCCGAATGTTGCAGTGTCTTCCAAGTCGATTGAGTAGGCGTTAACCTTGTCGGTACCGTTGAACTTAATCATCACTACCATACCCTTGTCTACAGCACCTGGAAGGACGAATCCTCCGTTGTAGTCGGTGTGCTCACCGATGATGTTGATACGACCTGGCGAAGCATATAGCTCACCACCTACTCCATAAAGCTCTACGAATTTCTTTGCTACTATCTCTTTCATAATTTTTAGAATTTAATATAATTTTTTTAAGTTGGTTGTTGTTTATTCTACAGGGATTTCTGTGTTTACGTTCTTGCTACCGATGAGGGCGTAGTAGAGTGTGTAGCCATAGAGAACTACGAGTAGACCGAAGCTAAGCATATATCCGAAGCTGTCGGCAATACCACCCTGAACAAGTGGAAGGATACCTCCTCCACATACCATCACCATAAAGATTCCCGACGCCATCGAAGTGTACTTGCCGAGTCCCTCTACTGCGAGGTTGAAGATTCCGCTCCACATAACCGATGTGCAGAATCCTGTGAGGATCAACATCATAACGCCGATTGGCACCTCCACAAGTCCGAACGAGATGTCTGACTTAAATACGGGCATCATAACCGTTACATCTGTAGGCATAAGGATCGCGCCGAGTGTCAAGACGATACCCAACACCGATACGAAGCTGATCATCTGCTTGCTAGAGAACTTAGCGGCAATAGCGCCACCGAAGAGACGTCCCAACATCATACAGAACCAATATGTACCGCAGATAACACCTGCAACACCCTTGTCGAAGCCCAATCCGCCGACATCGCTGCCGCTAGAGAGGAATAGGTTGACGAAGTTTGGCACACCAATCTCTAGTCCCATATATGCGAAGATTGCGATCGCGCCAAATATGAAGTGGCGGAACGAGAGGGCACTGTGCTCATCCTTTACTGCCGACTTAGTCTCTGTCTCAGTGTATGGCTCAGGGATCTCAGCAAGGAATAATACAACGAATGCAACGGCGAAGATACCCATTGCGATCCATAGCGCAGGGTTTACATCTGCGATAGTTGGGTTGAGCGCGTTACCGATCAAGATACCTGCCAATACAGGGGTGATTGTCGCACCGATAGAGTTGATCGAACCTCCGAAGAGAAGGAGCTGATTACCCTTGTTACCACCGCCACCGAGTGCGTTGAGTAGTGGGTTCACAACTGAGTTCAACAAACACATTGAGAATCCTGAGATGAAGGCTCCGATCAAGTAAACCACGAAACTCTCAGCGATACCCGAGAAAAAGGAGATACCCACACCGCAGAAACCTACTGCAATAGCGAGAAGCGCCGTCTTTTTGTAACCAATCTTCTTTAGGAGCATTCCCGCAGGGATTCCCATAAAGGCGTAGGCGATAAAGTTTGCTGCGTTACCGAGCTGCGACATAAGGTTCGACGCCTGGAACTGATCCTTAACGATCACTCCGAATGGATTCTGCAATCCCGTCACGAATGAGATCATAAAGAACAGAGCGAACATCATTGCAATTGGCAATAGATTGTTCTGTTTAGAGCTGCTAGTCATAATTTTTTTAAGTTGTTAGTTATTTGTTTTAATTATTTATTATTATTGGATGGTTTTTTTTCGTCTCGCCTCGGTTAGAAATATTTTTTTGTCGACTTCGTTATCACCGCCTCCTTCAGGTAGAAGGGTTCGAAGTAGGCTACATCCTCAAATCGTCCCGCCTCGAACTCGCGCTGTGCGATTCTAGCTATGGCAGTTGCTGAGGGCGACACCTCAATATATTTTGCCCACGGCATACTCTCGCAGCACTTGGCTGATCCGTCGCCGAAGATGTAGAAATTGTCGTTGGTTCTATACTCCTCAAACGATCTGTCGTCAATCACCTCCGCGCTAACCTCGCTGATCGGTAGGCAGTTGGCGTCATACAGTTGAGTATATACCTCCATTCGTCTGGCGTCGATCATTGGTGCCAAAATTGCTGTTGGTTCAACTCCTCTCTCCTCGCTCTTTAGCCCTACAACAGCCGCTGTAGCCATAGACTCTAGGGTGCTCACGCCGATCAGAGGTATCTGCAATCCGTAGCACAAACCCTTTGCGAACGATACTCCGATGCGTAGCCCTGTGTACGACCCAGGACCCTTGCTAACCGCCACAGCGTCGAGCTGCGACTGTTCGATAGAGCACTCCTTGAGCAGTTCGTCGGCATATGTCGCTACCAGACGCGCGTGATCACGTCCCTGCGCACTCTCGCGCAGAGCTATAACCTCGCCATCTCGGGCTATTGCAACCGAGCAGATTGATGTGCTGCTCTCGATTGATAGTATTAACGACATACCTTAAATATATATATGAGCCCTCTCGAACTCCTCCATTTACTTATAATCCTTCATCGCCTTCGCCATCTCGCGCTTGGCGTCACCCTCTTTGAGGTACTCTCGTTTGTCGTATGCCTTGCGTCCTCTTGCCAATCCGACAACCACTTTTGCCAATCCTCGGTCGTTGAGGAAGAGTTTGAGCCCCACTATTGTGAGCCCTCGATCCTGCAATGCACGCTCTATCTTGACCAACTCTTTGCGGTTGAGCAGTAGCTTTCGGTCGCGTTTGGGGATGTGGTTGTTGCAACTTCCCCAGTGGTACTCTGCGACGTTCATCCCTTTGATCCATAGCTCGCCTCGGTCAATGTAGCAGTAGCTGTCGGTAAGCGACGCTTTACCCATACGAATCGACTTTATCTCTGTGCCAACTAGCACCACACCTGCCACGTACTCCTCAATTATTTCGTAGTCGAAGGTGGCACGTCGGTTGCGTATATTTATGTTCTTAAAATCTGCCATCCTCGGTTCTAAAATCTGCCGTCATCAAAAATCACACTGCCTACTTCCCGTCGTGACGGGGAGTGTAGGTCTACAAAGATAGTTATTTTTTTTATAATTCATAATGTTTGTTGAGTTTTTCACGGCAAATTTCACTCTTTTTTTTCTCCCGCGACAATGTTTTGTTGGGCTGTGGGCGTCATTTGTCGGGGCGAGTGAAAAAAAAATGACAAAGAGGTGGGTTATTACACTAAATTTGGTATATTTGCAGTTAATCTAATAAGAAACTAAAATTTGTAATGAAAAAGATACTATTCGCAACCCTACTTTTTGTGATCGCAGCGTTCGTCGGTGGATGCCAAAAAGATAGTGGCTACACCTCGGGAGCTATCTCGTTCGACAAGTCTGCTCTATATGTAGCGACCGATAACTACGGCGAGGAGCTCTACAGTAGCTTTTCGCACTACAACATTGTCGATGTAGAGATCTACTCAACCCCTTTAGGTTGGGAGGCTGACGTATCTTTCGACGAGGATGACGACTATGGAATGGTGACAGTTTATGCGCCGAGCAAGTACTACTCGGGTATGGACTATACAGGTAGCGTCGTCGTGCGCGGCGAGACGGAGGATGGTAGCTACACATACGCCTACCTCAGTGTCGGTATGGTCGACTTTGTAGATCTGGAGGAGACGGATCAGCAGGCTAACTCGATGATTGCTAGCGAGCCCAACACCGTCTATCTCTTCAATCCGAACATAAGGGGCGAGGGCGACAGCAGCTACGAGTCGAGCGTAAAGGTGACTGACTGTATCTTGTTGTGGAGGTCTGCGGGTTCTCCTATCGGTGGCGTTATGATGTATGGCAATATGGTCGGGTTCTACACTACGCCCGACAGCAGCGACCTCGACGACGACGACGATGATGAGGATTTGATACAGGGTAATGCCGTCATCGCGGGTATCTCGGAGAGTGGCGTGGTGGTCTGGAGCTGGCACATCTGGGTGACGGATCAGGCTGTCGGAGCGGTCGATTTCGGTGGCAACACATTTATGGATCGCAACATCGGTGCGTTGGGCAACACCAATCGCGACGACGAGGAGACACTCGACACATATGGACTCTACTACCAGTGGGGACGTAAAGACCCATTCATCCAGCCATACTACTACAACGCTTCAGGGTCGATGGATGCATACCTATATAATAGTAGCTACTCGGTGGTGAGCTACGCCTACTACCAGTCCAATGCGGCGACAGGATTTTTGGGATACGCCACGGCGAACCCTGCGATCTTTATCGGCGGAACTGAGGAGTCGAAGCGCGATTGGTTGCTCCCAAGCTATCAGAACGATGATTTGTGGGGTGGCGTAAGTGGCGCAAAGAGCATCTACGACCCATCGCCTCGGGGATGGAGAGTGCCGACGGCTGCGGAGCTCGCAGGACTCAACAACTCTACGGCTCGTGCCGACGCAACGGATAGATATGACGACACCATCGACAACTACAAGGATAACTACGAGAATCTATATGGCGCAATGTTCACTGACGACAACAGTGCCGACAACCTCTTCGTGGCAGCTGGTAGACGCGCATATATGAATGGTACGATCCAGAACTACATACCCCTCGACGTCGACTCTACGTTCCGTCCGTGGGTGGGATACTACTGGAGCAACGAGGCTGCAGCGAACGACTCCGACGGCTACAAACTCGCAAAGGGTCTACGCTTCTATCTCACAGATGGCGACGATGGTACAGGTAATGTTGCTGTCGAGAGCGACATCGAGAACTACCGCGCAATGGGTATGCAGATCCGCTGCGTCAAGAACGAGTAGACAACTCCATTGGCTCGGGCTCGCAAGCGAGAAAGGTCGGGGACTGCGCGGCGTAAGCGCAGTCCCCGACCTTTCCACGTTACACACACTCAGCGACCTCTTCGAAGCTCATTTTGCGAACTTCACACTCGCCGATTGAGAGGGGTAGCACCATATAGATTGATCCCTCCTCCGCCTTCTTGTCCTTCATTATTGCGCCGAGCAGTTCGGTGACGGGGAGTGGTGGTGTGAGGTTGAATCCCAGGTCGCGGTGTATCTTCTCGATGCGGTTTGCGTCGGTGTCGGATATTAGCCCGAGCTTACGCGATATGTTGGTTGCGATGATTGTACCGACCGCGACAGCCTCGCCGTGTATCATCTCGCGCGATAGCTTCTCGATGGCGTGTGCAAAGGTGTGACCGAGGTTGAGCTTGCGGCGTTCGCCCGACTCGCGCTCGTCGCGCTCTACTATTGCCGCCTTGACGGTTACGGAGGCGATGATTGCGCGGCAGAGGAGCTCCTCGTCAGTGCGTACATCCTCGAACAACAGCCCCTCGAGCATCTCGAAGAGGGCGGGGGCAGCTATTATTGCCGACTTTGTCACCTCCGCTAGTCCTGCGCGTGTCTCGCGGTCGTTGAGCGTACGGAGCAGCTCCACGTCGCAGATTACGAATCGCGGTTGGTTGAATGTACCCACCATATTTTTGTAGCCCCCGAGATTGACCCCATTCTTGCCACCCACTCCTGCGTCGACCTGGCTCAGTAGCGTCGTCGAGACAAATCCGAACTCTACGCCTCGTAGATATGTTGCGGCGACGAATCCTGTTATGTCGGTGACTATGCCGCCTCCGAATCCGAGGAGAAACGTCTTGCGGTCGGCGCCCATCTCAATGAGCTGCGTATAGATCCGCTCGACAGTTGCGAGCGTCTTGATCTCCTCGCCCTCGCCGATCACGATACGTTCGAATGGCTTAAGTAGCTCGCCATAGATGCGTTCGATGTTGTGGTCGGTGATAACGATTGTGCGAGCCGCTGGAAGTAGCTCCTGGAGTGCCTCTATGCCGCGAACGACACACACGTCGCTGCTATTTTTGATTTTGAGTCTGTAGCTATTCATATTACAAGTATGTTTCAAAGTAAAAAAGTTATCTAAATTTCAGTGACAAAGATAGTTTATTTCATTTGAAAATGATACCTTTGCAGCAAATTTATCAAGAAGAGATGCAAAAACTAAGAAACATTGCCATTATCGCCCACGTCGATCACGGCAAGACCACGTTGGTCGACAAGATGATATTGGCTGGTAATATCCTCCGTGAGGGTTCGCAGCAGAGTCAGGGGGAGTTGATCCTCGACAACAATGACCTCGAGAGAGAGAGAGGAATCACCATTCTATCGAAGAATGTATCTGTACTATATAAGGAGTACAAGATCAACATTATCGATACCCCTGGTCACGCCGATTTCGGTGGCGAGGTGGAGCGCGTGCTAAATATGTGCGACGGAGTGTTGTTGCTCGTCGACGCATTTGAGGGTACTATGCCGCAGACACGTTTCGTGCTGCAGAAGGCGTTGGCGTTGGGCAAGAAGCCGATCGTCGTAATCAACAAAGTTGATAAACCTAACTGCCGCCCCGAGGTGGTCAACGAGCAGGTGTTCGACCTTATGTTCGCCCTCGACGCAACGGAGGAGCAGTTGGAGTATAAGACAATATATGGCTCTGCAAAGCAGGGTTGGATGACAACAGGCGAGTGGACTGAGCCTACGGACTCTATCGTTCCACTTCTCGACACTATCATTGATGAGATCCCCGACGCGGAGGTTGTGGAGGGTACACCGCAGATGCTTGTTACATCGTTGGAGTACTCATCATACATTGGTCGTATCGCTGTGGGTAAGGTGACGCGTGGATCGCTCAAGGCTGGGCAACCCGTGACACTCGCAAAGCGCGACGGCGAGCGTATGGTTAAGAGCCGCATCAAGGAGCTTATGATATTCGACGGATTGGGTAAGAAGCGTGTAGACGAGGTACCTTGTGGCGAGATCTGCGCCGTAGTGGGTATCGAGGGATTTGAGATTGGCGACACAATTTGCGACTACGAGAATCCTGAGGCGTTGCCAACTATCTCGATCGACGAGCCTACGATGTCGATGACGTTCACCATCAACAACTCGCCATTCTTCGGCAAGGATGGTAAGTATGTTACATCGCGCCACATCAAGGATCGTCTCGACAAGGAGTTGGAGAAGAACCTTGCGCTCCGTGTTGAGGAGGGTACTACAGCCGACAGCTTCCTAGTGTTCGGACGAGGCGTGCTTCACCTATCGGTATTGATCGAGACTATGCGTCGTGAGGGATACGAGTTGCAGGTTGGTCAGCCAAAGGTAATCATCAAGGAGATTGACGGCAAGAAGTGTGAGCCAATCGAGGAGTTAACGGTAGACTGCCCAACGGAGTGTTCGGGTACGGTTATCGACCTCGTTACACGTCGTAAGGGTACGATGACAAATATGATTACGGTGGATGATCGCACACGTGTGGAGTTCTCGATCCCATCGCGCGGAATTATCGGTCTGCGTTCGAATATGCTAACTGCAACTGCGGGTGAGGCGATTATGGCGCACCGTCTGCTCGGCTTCGAGCCGTGGGTTGGCGAGATCGAGATGCGCAGCAACGGATCTATCATCTCGGGCGAGACAGGTACGGCGTACGCCTACTCGATAGATAAGTTGCAGGATCGTGGACGCTTCTTCATTCACCCAATGGATGAGGTCTATGGCGGACAGGTGATCGGTGAGCACTCGCGTAGCAACGACATCACGGTCAACGTGACAAAGTCTAAGCAGTTGACAAATATGCGTGCCTCGGGTAACGACGACAAGGTGGCGATTGCCCCTCCGCGTCTATTCACGCTTGAGGAGGCGTTGGAGTATATCCAGGAGGATGAGTATGTAGAGGTTACACCAAACTCTATGCGACTTCGCAAGATCTTGCTCAACGAGCACGACCGCAAGCGTGCGTCGAAGTAGAGGGTGACGCTATCTTTTGGGGGGCGTTGTGCCGAGCGAGAGCAGATGCAGCGTCACCCCAATAGCTATAGCTAACAAGGTCGCTTGTAGCCATAGCTTACCCTGCGCGACGACTAGTATGCAGTAGCCTATTGAGAGCCAGAGGAGGGTGATAGATGTCACCTTAGCCTTGATGGGTATCTCCTTGTTCTCGCGGTAGTTGCGTATGTATTTTCCAAGCCGAGGGCTCTCGATCAGCCAGGTGTAGAGACGAGGCGACGAGCGGAAGAAGAGCGCTGCAGAGAGTAGTACAAATGGGGTAGTGGGGAGTAGAGGGACTACGAGTCCGACCGCCCCAAGCAGGAGTGATATGCAGCCCAGTATTACGCATATTAGTTTCATTCTGCAAAAGTATGTTTTTTTTGCATAAGTACGGTTATAAAAAAAGGTATATTTATGAATAATATGATTGGCGTAGCTGCCGACCACGCAGCCTACGAGATAAAGGAGTTTATCGTTGGTTGGCTCTCAGCCAAGGGGTATGAGGTTGTCGACTATGGTTGTATGAGCGAGGAGAGCGTAGATTACGCCGACTTTGGTCACGCGTTGGGACGCGGTATGGAGAGTGGCGAGGTGTCGCGCGGAGTGGCATTCTGCGGCTCTGGCGAGGGTATGTCGATGACGCTCAACCGCCACAAGGGGGTTCGTGCAGGGCTCTGCTGGTGCGAGGAGATAGCGCGACTCACACGTCAACACAACGACTCGAACGTGATCGTTATGCCTGCGCGTTTCATCGACAACGATGAGGCGATCGTGATGGTGTCTACTTGGCTCTCAACAGAGTTCGAGGGGGGGCGTCACCAGCCTCGTATCGAGAAGATCGAGCTATAGGCTCACACGCCGCATATAGTATCTATAGTATGGGAAAAGAGATACTATTGGCATTCAGCGGCGGCATCGACAGCTGTGCGGCGGTGGGTATCCTCCGCGACTGGGGCTATAGCGTTCATCTCTTGACTATAGATATGTTGGGCGACGAGGCTCTGATGTCGCAGGCGAGGGAGAGTGCCGCACGATTGGGGCTGCAGCTCCACACGCTCGACGCGCGTCAGCTATTCGAGCGAGAGATCGTCAGTAACTTCGTCGAGGAGTATGCTAATGGTCGTACCCCTGCCCCCTGCACTCGCTGCAATCCGCTGATTAAGTGGCGGTTGTTGGCGCAGGAGGCTGAAAGGTTGGGGATCTATCACATCGCTACAGGTCACTATTTCCGACTTGTGGAGTATCACAATCACCTCTATGTATCGAGGGCGCGCGATCTGCGCAAGGATCAATCATACTATCTGTGGGGCGTCGGGGAGTCAATCTTGCGACGTGTCGTCACGCCTATGGGCGAGAGGATCAAGGAGGAGGTGAAGGCTGCCAGCACTCTCAAGAGGGAGAGTATGGGGGTCTGCTTTCTGCGTGGTTCGCACTACACGGAGCTGCTTCGCGAGAGGTGTGGCGCAGGGTCGCGAGCACTTGCTGAGGGCGATGTGGTCGATGGGTCGGGGGGTGTCGTCGGCAGACATAGCGGTGTCGCTCGCTACACCATTGGGCAGCGCAGAGGCGACGGCATCCCCGAGGGGCTGCGTGTGACGGCGATAGATGCGTCGAAAAATCTGTTGCGCGTGGGTCTCAATGAGGAGCTCTACACCGATCGTCTGGAGATTGTCGAGTGCCACTTCATCGAAGCCGAGGAGCTCTTCGCCTCGAACGAGGTGAGGGTTATGATACGCGGAATTGGTCGTAACCCCGAGGGCTACGCTGTGGTGCGCCCAACACCATATGGCGCTGAGGTCGAGTTGCTCGACTGCAGTGCGTGGGCGGCAGCACCTGGGCAACCCGTAGCACTATATATCGGCGATAGAGTTGTCGGTGGCGGCGTGTTGCGTTAGCGATACTCTAGTCGCCACGCCATCTCGCTGCGGACGTACTCTGCAGCTTTACACTCGGATAGTTTCGATAGTAGGGTGGTGATCTCGTCGCTCTCGACTCCACATTTTATCGCTGAGTCGAGTAGTGCCACCACTCCATTTTGTGTTATGTGAGTGGCGTCGTTGATGAGTTTGACGATCGAGTGGCAGTACTTCGCTAGCACTATCTCGCCTCGTTTGGCGATAGCCATCAGGGCGCAGTACTGAAGTAGTTCTGAGTCGCTGTCGAGCCACCGATCGACCCCCTCACACCTATGTAGAAGTGCGAATGCAGCCTCCTCCGCAACGTCGGAGTTGATGATCCCTCGACCCCAAAACTCCAGATCGCTATCTGCATCGGTGCTGTCGGCGAGCCACAACCCTGCTAGACGTAGCTCCCTCACCTCCTGGCGATAGAGCAGCTTCGCGAGTCGGTGATTTGCCCCCCCCTGTTGCTCTCGCTCACCCTTGGCGATGGCGCGGATCGTGGTGAGGGTGACGCCGTAGTTGAGCCCATAATCATCGCCATAGAAGCGCATTGACCCAACCACACCACCATTCATCTGCCGCTGCATCTCGCCCAGCAGATAGGCTAGGCGCGAACTATATTCTGACATAAGCTATAGGGAGATTATATTACTTTGCGTTGATCGGATAGAGAACCTCCTGCCCAAACTCGGTGAGTGGAATCTTCTTGTTGCTTAGCGACTTAGAGCCGAAGAATAGCTCGCACACGGCGCTGTTCTCGACCCAGAATTTCACTATGGTACTCTTCTCTTCGATCGCAGGTACTGCAATCTCGCGAGGCTCGCAGGGTGTAAGCTGTAGGATGATCGGCTCGGCAGCAAGGTCTGTGGCGTCGCAGAGCCCCGACTTGTCGCTGAATCGTCCGACAATGTAACGTGGCGTAGTGCCGTCGAGTGCCACAAACTGCGTATGTGTCGAGCGGCTGCGGATTGTGCGACCGAAGAAGAGCTCTGCATACTGCTCCTCCTCCCACTGTAGTCGATCGAGCGATGCAGTCAGTCCTGCGCCGTAGAAACCCTCGCCGAGCTCACCCGCGATTAGGTCGCGGCGAAGTTGGCGTATCTCGAATATAGCGTTGGCTGCCTCCTCCGCTGCCTCCTCGCCCGAGAGTAGATCCGACGATTTGAGATCTATGGGGAGCGGTGTCGTAGTCGTCGAGAGCTGCTCGCTGGAGTCGCCCTGCATCATATCGTTGGTCGCTACATAGAAGTCGTTGGGCGCTAGCGCTAGGTCGGCACTGAGGATCGTGTAGTTCTCCTTCTCGACCAGAGGGGCGCGCACGCCAAATAGTTTCTGCGCATAACGTGCGTAGATTCCCACCTCGGTACGTTCGCACTCCACCTCGATGTTGACGACGAGCGTTGAGCTGCCGTTGAGGGTGATCTGTGGTTTGTTGCTGTTGGCAAAACCGAACCCTACTGGTGATACAACCTCCGCCACTGCTGCGGTGGCGGTGAGGGCTATGATAGCCGCTGCGAGCGATATTTTTTTCAATATAACATTTTTCAACATAGCATTATAATCTATAAGTTACTTCGTAAAGATACGACATCGCGCTGAGAAATCAAAATTTAAGGTAGAAATCTCTCGTTAATTCTCGATATTCTGCCGTGAACTCGGGAGGCCGTCCGCTCTCGATCGTGAGCTGCTCCTGTTTGAGTGGGGTGGTGGGTGGTGTAAGTTTGTACTCGCACATTATGCGTTTGAGTGCTCCTCCCTCGCGGCTGTAGAGGTCGCATCTTCTCGCGGCGCTGAGCAGTGGTGTAGCCTCCGCCTCGAATCGTTGCGCCTCCTGCGTGGGGAGGATTATAGCCAGCCGACCATCGGGTGTGAGCAGCCGTGCGGCGCTCTCCACAATCTCGGCGAACGAGAGCTCGGTGGTGTGGCGTGCGGTGGTGCGACCTGCGTTGAGCGAGAGGAGCGAGTCGACGAAGTAGGGCGGATTGGTGACTATGAGATCATACCTTGTCGTGGGCGCGAAGTGTTGGATCTGTGTGTGGTGAACCGTCATCCTCTCGCGCCACCTCGACGCCTCGACGTTTTGGGCTGCCTGTGTGGCGCTTTCGTAGTCGATCTCCACTGCGTCGATCTGGGCGCTGGTGCGCTGTGCCATCATCAGGGCTATGACACCTGTCCCCGTACCTATATCTAATATATGGCGCTCCTCGCCAGTTGTGGCGACCCACGCACCTAGCAACACCCCATCTGTGCCAACCTTCATCGGGGTGCGATCCTGCTCTATGGCGAACTGCTTGAACCGAAACATATACTCTATTCCTCGTTTTTGAATACTCCCCCAATCCCTGCGCCGAAGAGTGCAAAGTCGTACTTCACGGGGTCGGTAGGGTCGAACGTGCGGAGGTTCGTTGTTAGCTCCTCCACTGCTCGCCAGTCGTTCTGTTTGCGTGTGAGCAGACCAAGGTGGCGCGCTACATTGCCCGAGTGGAGGTCGAGCGGCATAAAGAGTGCTGAGGAGGGGATTTATAT
>JBCQTK010000003.1:0-89599 GCA_047178665.1 Rikenellaceae bacterium
ACGAGATATTCAAGGAGGATCAGAACGAGACTATGCGCTACTTTGCGGAGTTGACCGAGACAGATCTCAATGGTCAGTTCGCAACCGACTACAGCTTCGGTGACGATAACAAGAACAAGCTCACGGCAGGTGTAGCCTACAAGACTAAGAGCCGCGATTTCGATAGTATGAACTTCTACTACAACTATGGCAAAACGTCGTCGGAAGGCTTCGTCGCAGAGGAGATAACCGATGTTCACGACACATCGTTCCTCACCTACGACAATATCGGAACATCGGATGGCGAGATCTCTCTTACTTACGAGCGTTACCCCAACGACTACTACTCTGCCTATAGCAACGTCCTCTCAGCCTTTGCGTCGGTCGACCTGAACCTCACCGATAAGTTCTTGGTGACAGCGGGTCTACGCCTTGAGAGCTCTAAGCAGAGTGTCGATTACGGAACAGAGGGTCGCACAGGTCTGAACACTACTATCGAGGCAAACGACATATTCCCTGCCTTGAACATCCGCTACAAACTAGGCGAGAAGAAACAGCTTCGTTTCGCTGCGTCGCGTACGATCACACGTCCATCGTTTGTTGAGATGGCACCATTCTCATATGAGCCAACGTATGGTTCGGGAATCATCAAGGGTAACTCAGATATTCAGAACGCATACAACTATAATGTCGATCTGCGCTACGAGATATTCTTCGAACGCGGTGATATGTTCTCTGCTACAGCATACTACAAATACCTCGACACTCCGATCGAGCGTACGCAGGAGTTGAGCACCACCGACCCCTACACATCTTTCGCCAACGCCGATCACGGTATGGCGGCAGGTATCGAGGTTGAGTTCCGCAAGGTTCTTACACAGACACTTCGTTTGAGCGCCAACGCCTCATACCTCCTAACCAACGTAAACCTCTCTGAGGGTGCACAGACCAACGACAACCGTATGTTGCAGGGTGCATCTCCATACTTGGTCAACGTAGACTTGGCATACTCGCCAAAGGTGGGCGGTGAGCAACCTCTGACGCTCGTTCTCCTCTACAACCTGCGCGGCGAGCGTATCCACTCTGTTGGTGTCGACGGCTTGGGTGACGTGATGGAGAAGGCGAGTAACGAACTTAACTTCGTGGCGTCATATAAGTTGAACGACAAGATGTCGATCAAGCTGGAGCTAGAGAACCTCCTCAACCAGGACTTCGTCTGTGAGCAGATCGTTCCGCAGAACAACGACGCACGTGTAGAGGTTGAGCACTACGAGATCGGTTTGTCGGGCAAGATCGGCTTCTCGATGAAGTTCTAGCCAATCAAGAAATATTCGAAAAAAAATAAAAACAAAACATTTAATTAAACAAAACGATGAAAAACAATTTCAAATTTTTGACGCTTGCAGCATTTGCAGCAGCAACAGTTCTCTCCTCTTGCAACAAGAGCGACGGTGACAATGGTGTATTTGAGGGAGATCTTCCATCAGTAATCTCTTCTGACTTCCACCTCACAGCTGGTGAGTATTGGTTGAATGGCGCTTGCCACGTGACAAACGGATCGAAGCTTACTATCGATCCAGGTGTGACAATCAAGGCTTATTGCGATGAGTTGTTCGACTACATCCTTATCGAGCAGGGTTCGACAATCTATGCGGTTGGTGAGGCTAACAACCCAATCGTGATGACATCGGAGTCAGCAGCAGACGGATGGGGTGGTCTTCACTTGTGTGGTAAGGCTACAATCAACGGATCATCTACAACAGCGGAGTCTGAGATCGGAGAGTCAATCTATGGTGGCTCGTCAGACAACGACAACTCAGGTACGTTGAAGTATGTACGTGTCGAGAACTCAGGAAAGACCATCTCATCTGAGAAGGAGGCAAACGGATTCTCATTCTACGGTGTAGGTTCAGGAACATCTGTTAGCTACTGCCAGGCTTATGGCGGATCTGACGACGGATTTGAGTTCTTCGGTGGAACTGCAGAGATCTCAAACTGCGTTGTGATCGACTGTACTGACGACTCATTCGACTGGACACAGGGATGGAGAGGTAAGGCGACAAACATCATCGCTATCCAGACAACAGGTTCGGATTGCGACTGCTTGATGGAGTGCGACAACTCAGGTTCTGACAACTCTCGTGTGCCAGTTTCTCGCCCAACAATCACAAACGCTACACTCATTGGCGATGGCGACGGCAAGGGTATCCGCCTACGTGAGGGTACGCAGATTGAGCTTGACAACGTGATCGTTTACAACGCAGCTACTCCTTTGGTTGTAGAGTCTCAGCTTACTCACGCCTCGTTGACTAACGATTGGTCAAATACTGAGGTTGCAGCGTTGGTTGCTGATTGGGGTGCTACATATAAGGAGGAGTCTATCTTGAAGAACATTGCCCTCGATGGTGCAATGACATCAACTGCCTCTGTAACTACAGATGATGGCGACACATATACAGTTGATGCTTCATATCAGTACACAAGCTCTAATTTTACTTCAGGTACTAACAACACAGAGTCTGCATCATTTACAAACACCACTTCATACAAGGTTGCTACGACTGATGTTTCTGGTGCGTTCGATACAGCAACTGATTGGACAGCTGGTGAGTGGTGCACAATGCCAACTTCATTGTAATCTTTGAGATTGACATAGGTCATAGTTAGACCAACAAATATAAGAGTCTCCACCAAGCATATAAGTTTGGTGGAGACTCTTTGTATCCTCTAGTGCGAGGCTAGTAACCTCCGCCCAGAGCCTTGTAGAGGGTGATGTGGCTGATATATTGGTTCGCCACTACGCTCAGCAACTCCATCTGCGAACTATATAGCTCACGTTCGGCATCTATCACGTTGAGGTAGTCGTTCATCCCATTGTCGTAGAGAGCGCTTGTGGTGTGGGCGATCTTCTCGTTGGCGGCTACGAGCTTCACCATCGCCTCGCGCTGTGTGGCGTAGGTCGATATGGCGGATAGTGCCTGCTCCACCTCCGAGAAGGCGGTTAATATCGTCTGCTCATACTCTGCCACTGCCTCAGCGTACTCCGCTTGTGCCACTCGTTCGGCGCTGCGCAGACGACCGAAGTTGAAGATCGGCTGCACGAGTGTCGCCGTTGCGCTCCATACCCACGGCTTGCCACTCGTCAGATCCTTGATGGCGCTGCTCGCCACGCCTCCGTCGGCAGTGAGCGAGATCGAGGGGTAGCGTGCCGATCGTGCGAGACCCACCGCAGCTGCCGCAGCCTCCATCGTGTTGTAGCTCTCGACGATGTCGGGTCGGCGTTCGAGCAGTTCGGAGGGGAGACCGATCGGGATTGGTTGTGGTATGCGCTGCTCAAATTCCTCTGCGAGGATTGTCGTGGGGTTCTCGCCCAGCAGTAGGCTCAGCGACATCTGTGTCTGCTGCACGGCTCGTTCGTAGGTCGCTACGTCGGACTGCGCGGTGTAGAGGAGGCTGCGCGCCTGTTCGCGTGCAATGCCGTCGCTCAGTCCGTAGTGATACATCGAGTCGATGAGCTGCGACTCCTCGCCACGCAACACACAGCTGCGGCGCGCTATAGCGAGATTCTGTTGCGCCTCGATCAGCGTGAAGTAGCTCGTCGCGATCTCCGCCGCTATCGAGAGCCGCATAGCTCTGACTGACCACGCTGACGACAGAGCCTCTGCACGAGCCCTGCGCGAGGTGTGGCGCAGTTGCCCAAAGAGGGGGATCTCCCACGATACGGTTGGCTCGATGGCGTATGTCTGAACTGTTTTCGTCGAGTTCGTATATTCACCCTCCGCCTCCACCGAGAGATAGAGCGACGGCAGATACTCCGAGCGTACGTAGCGGATGTTCTGCTGCGCGGCAGTGAGCTTCGCCGCGGCAGCTGTGAGGTCGCGGTTCTTATTGAGCCCTATGGTGACGAGTCGGTTCAAGGTGGTGTCGCCGAAGCTCTCCCACCAACGCAGGGGAAGATGCAGAGAGTCGGTGGTTGACCCCTCGCCAAATATCCACGTCGAGGGTGGTGTGTCGTCGCTCTGTGTGAGTCGGGGGGAGCAGGCGAAGATCGCTAGCGTTGCGAGTAGTGCCGCTATTGTGGGGATAGGTCTAATGTGTCTCATCGCTGTTTTTTATCTTTTCGCGTCGGGCTTCGAACCCTCCGATTTTTGCAATTAAATAGTATAGGGCAGGGTAGAGGAAGATACCCACCAGGGTCGCCAACAACATACCACCAACCAGTGCAACACCCATTATGTTGCGAGCAGTGGCGTAGACCCCCGAGGCGAAGATGAGAGGCATAACACCCAAGATAAAGGCGAATGCAGTCATCACAATTGGGCGGACGCGTAGCTTCGCAGCCTCCACTGCCGACTCCAACAGATCGCGCCCCTCGTCGAAGAAGATGCGGTCGGCATACTCCACGACAAGGATGGAGTTCTTCGCCGCCAATCCGATCAACATAACTAGAGAGATCTGCATATAAATATCGTTTACATAGAGGGCGTTAAATAGATGTGCCACGCCCGTGAACACCAACGCCCCAACCACAGCGATTGGCACGCTCAGAAGGATCGAAAATGGCATTCCCCACGAGTTGTAGAGCGCTGCGAGCGCCAAGAATACAAAGACCACAGCTAGGAGATAGAGAACTCCACCGCTCTGCGTCGCCTCGGCCTGCTCGTACGACACACCACTCCACGCCATCCCAATGTCGGGCGGCACAGAGTTCGCCATAGTCTCCTCGACGAGCGCCATAGCCTGCGACGACGAGACCTTTGCGTCGGGGGTGAGGGTGACACCTATCGAGCGGTAGAGGTTGAACTGTGTGACATATTCCACACCCGATGTCTCGACAACGTCGACAACCCTGCTCAGCGCAATCTGCTCGCCCGTGCTGCTGGCTACATAGATGTTGTCGAGCGAGCGTGAGTCGAGTCGAAATTCGGGTGCCGCCTCTATGTAGGTTTGGTAGAGGCGTCCGAAGCGGTTGAAATTGTTAATGTAGCTGCTGCCGAGCATCGTCCCCAACGTCGTGTAGAGTTCTGCGGGCGAGATACCTAGAGCCACAGCCTTCTCCATATCGACGTTGAGTTCGCGTTGCGACACACCATCCTGATACTGCGTCGTCACGGAGGCGACAAGTGGCGAGCGACGCAGAGAGTCCATAAGGGCTGATGTCTGCGCCCACAAATAGTCGCCACCGCGCCCCTCCAGATCCTGCACCTCGAACGTGACGCCAGAGTTGAGACCCAGACCAGGGATGGCTGGGGGGATAAAGGCGTAGGTCATAGCCTCGGGTGTCGCTACGTAGAGCTCCTCGTTGAACTTCGCGGCTAGCTCCGCAGCAGATAGCTTGCGCTTCGAGTAGTCGGTGAGTTCGGCGAACATAACGCCCGAGCTTGAGGTGGAGATACCTGCTAGCATATTATATCCTGCGGCGTAGGAGACCGACTCAACATCCTTGTCGTTCAATACAACATCGCCCACGCGCTCCATCGCCGCAAGGGTCGTGGTGAGGGCGCTGTTGGGTGGGGTCGATACAACCATCATCACAAACCCTTGATCCTCCTCGGGCAAGAAGCCCTGCGGAATAAAGCGCCACCCCGCAGCCACTGCGACCAACACTAGGACGACGAAGATCGCAGTGCGGCGACTTGCGCTGACTACGGAGGCGACTGAGCGTGAGTAGCTCGCCATCGTCTCGTCGAACCACCGATTAAACAGGGCGAATACTCCCCTCTGCGACCTCTCCCTCTTGCGAAGTAATATCGCGCAGAGTGCAGGCGAGAGGGTCAGTGCATTGATAGCCGAGATCACGACAGATACAGCCAGCACGATGGCAAACTGCTGAAAGAGTAGCCCCGTCAGACTCGCCATAAAGGATACAGGGATAAAGACCGCTAGCAGTACTACTGTCGTTGCTATGATAGGAGAGGTGACGCTTCGCATCGCTGCCTCCGCTGCCTCGTGGGGCGCTAAGCCCTTCGATATGTTGAGCTGTACCGCCTCCACAACAACGATCGCATCGTCGACAACCAAGCCGATCGCCAACACGAGCCCTAGCAGCGAGATGATGTTGATCGTGAAGCCAACCATCGGGAAGATGATGAATGCGCCCAGCAGCGATACGGGGATAGCGACCAACGGAATCAGCGTCGCCCTCCAATCCTGCAGAAATAGGTATATGATGAAGATTACGAGCAAAAGTGCTATGATGAGGGTGCGGAAAATATCGGTGATACCAGCCTCGATGCTCTTCGTTGTGTCGACAATAAGTTCGCACTTGACTGTGTCGGGGAGCTTTTCGCTGAGCTCAGCGACGAGAGTTTTGACCTTGCCACCCACCTCGACAGCGTTGCTGCCCGTCGACTGGTAGATCACCATCATCGCCGAGGGTGAGGTGTTGTAGCGCGACACAACGTCGTAGCTCTCGCTGCCCAGGTTGACACTCGCCACGTCGCCCAGGCGGATCGTGCCCGCCGTGGCAGAGCTGCTTAGGATGATCTGCTCGAACTCCTCCGCAGTCGATATTTGTGGTGGCAAAATCACCGTATATGTGAAGCTTGCACCCCCTCCGTTGGGCTCTGCGCCAAACTTACCTGCAGGGTAGATACCTCCCTGCGACTCGATCGCGGAGCTAATGTCGTCGAGCGTGACACCATAGAACGACATCTTCTCGGGGTCGACCCACACTCGCATTGAGTACTCGCCTGCTCCCATAATCTGTACCTCGCCAACCCCCGAGATCTTGAGCAACTCATCCTTGATGTTTATCATCGCATAGTTGGTGAGGAATGTGTCGTCGTAGCGTCCGTCGCTATATAGTGTGTAGACCATCATAAACGACGGCATCGTCTTTTGTGTGATGACACCCTCCTGAGTGACGGCTGTGGGGAGCAGAGACGAGGCGGTCGAGACCTTGTTCTGTGTGAGGATGGCGTTGATGTCGGGGTCGGTACCTATGTTAAATATCGCTTCGATGCTCATCGTGCCGTCGTTGGCGCTCGTGCTCTGCATATAGAGCATATTTTCGACCCCCATAATGCTCTCGCCAATGGGTGTTGCGACAGCGTCGTTCACGGTGAGTGCGTCGGCACCGTCGTAGGTCGCTGTCACCGATACGACGGGCGGAGTGATGTCGGGGTACTGCTCAACGGCGAGTGTGAGCAGAGCAATTGTCCCTATGATGACTGTCGCTATTGCGATCGCTATTGCGAAGATTGGACGCGAGATAAAGAACTTTCCCATAGCTATCGTAGTTTAGTCGTCATAGGAGAGGGGATCACCTTTGACCCCTCGTGGAGTTTGATCTGACCCGTAGTCGCAACGCTCTCGCCACTCTCTACGCCCGACACAACGTGCCACTCGTCGCCGTAGGTGTTGCCGAGCGTGACGCGTCGATATGTGGCTGTGCTGTCGAGTTGTATGACCCACACGGAGCTACTCCCCTGCATCTGTGTGACAGCTCGTTGGGGGATCATAACTCGGTCGGTCGGTGCTCCAATGTTGGCGCGAAGGCGTGCGAAGATGCCTGCTTTGAGGGTTAGGTCGGGGTTGGGTATGTTTGCGACTATTACAACCGACGAGCTGCCACTTGCGGCGCTCTGCTCAGTGTAGTCGTATGTGGCAGGGTAGGGGTAGAGCGAACTGTCGGGTAGGATGAGGGTGATGTCGGAGAGGAGATCCGCATTGTCGTAGCTCGCCTCGGTGTTGACATATTTGAGATATTTTGATGCTGAGATTGCGAGATTTACGTTGAGTGTGTCTATATCTGCGACAGTCGTTAGGGTCGAGAATAGAGTCCCCGTACCGACAAAGTCGCCCTCGTTGGCTGCTGTCGCAGCTACCACACCATCTATGGGCGAGGTTATAGTAGCGTACGAGAGGTTGAGCTCTGCGTTACGAAGCGTCTGCTCCGCCGACTTCACCTCCGCCTGGGCTGCGCGATAGGTAGCTGTATATTGGTCGAGCGAACTCTGACTGATGGCATCGATCTTCGCCATAGGGATGGCGCGTTCGTAGTTGTTGCGAGCCTCGACTAACGACGCTTTGGCGGACTCCAGCGACGCCTCGGCTGCATAGAGTGCTGTCTCGATCTGTGTGGGGTCGATCGTGAAGAGTAGGTCGCCACGGCTGACGGGCATTCCGCTCCTGTAGTTTATGGTGCGCAGATAGCCGTCGATGCGAGGTTCGATCGTTACGCTGCGGATCGCCTCGGTGGAGGTGGCGAACCATATCTGTTCGCTGACTTTGCGTGTTGTGGAGGTTGCGACCTCGATTCTGAGAGGTGGCATCTGAGCGCCCGACTTCACCCTATGGTGACAGCTTGTTGCTGTTGACGCGGCGAGTAGAAGTAGAGCTGTGAGTGTGCTTCTTTTCATTGTCGTATGATTGTTTTTTTTTCGTCATACGACAAAAAACATACCTAACTCACTGTTCCCCTCTACTATTGTGTCTCACCCACTATCGCCGTAAGTGCTTGCGAACGCTGAATTTGATTGGACTGGTAATTATTTTAATGTTTTCTCTCTCTTTTTGATATTGCAGCGACTCTAACTTCGTAAAAAAAACGCAAATATTTGAAAATATGGCGATTTATTGCTTTTCTTTTGTTGTAAATTTAAAAAAAAAATTGTAAGTTTGCATTAGTTATGTCGTGATACAGAAATCAACGGATGCGTGAGAATACGTTTTTTCGTTGTCGAACATAAAATTAATAACTTATAATACAATAACAAAAAAGAACAAAAATGGAAAATCTATTGTCACAAATTAAGGAGCAGATGGAGACGTTTGCAGTAAACGCTGATGCTCAGGTTGCAAAGAGTAATAAGGCTGCGGGGACACGTGCACGTAAGGCTGCGTTGGAGATCTCTAAACTTATGAAGGAGTTCCGCAAGCTCTCAGTTGAGGCGTCTAAGTAGTCTCGTTGATAAAACAAAATGTGGTGGGCGATCCTTTCGAGGGTTGCCCACTTTTTTGTCTGCTTTTATAGTTGATATGTGCGAAATTATTGCTAAATTTACACAAAATTAGAAAAGCATCATAGTTTATGAGTTCCAACAAATATGTAGTAAAGCAGACAGGTATCGAGGATCTGCAACTTATCTCCCCCACAGCAGAGGAGTTCTCGCGCAACTTTTTGGTCGATCTCGACTCGGAGGAGTCGCAGGAGGAGTATCGTGCAATGGGGATAGAGGATTGTTTCGTTCATAGCAGGGTCGAGCGCCTTGCTCGTGGGGTTATGCGAGGTCTGCACTTTCAGCCAAACGTCCCTCAGTCGAAGTTCGTGGCGGTGACGAGTGGGCGTATCTACGCTGTCGCGGTCGACCTGCGTCCTGGCAAGGAGTATGGCGCAGCATTTGCAGTGGAGCTTACGGCAGAGAGCGGTAGGATGATCTATGTTCCAGCATACTTTGCATTCGGCTATTTGACACTTGAGCCCCAAACGGAGGTGGTGATAAACAGCTCGGTGGAGCACACGCCAGAGCAGGATGCAGGTATAATCTACGACGATCAGATCCTCTCGATCGACTGGCAGTTCGACCGCTGGGAGATAGATCAGAAGTACCTGAATATGACCCAACGCGACAAACGCCACCCCGCATTCCGCAACTACAACCCAAACACAATGTGGAGCGTGCGACCAGATAAGAAGAAGAGACGATAAAATTTGATATGGTGAAAAATTTTTTTTTTGGAAGGGTATGTCTAGCAGAGACGGTTTATTGTCTATACTTATATTTGCTGTTGTGTGATGAAAGATCATTTGCTAATACATTTTTCTTTTTGTCGTCAGGTATTCCGAGGCATATTAGGGAAAAATTTGATAATTTTGAATATATGTCCTCTGAAGTGTACCTAGAGGATCAACATTCATATAGGGTAAATTTGCGACGTACAGCTATTTTTAAGTGGCCATTTTTGGCTACAGCAAAAATATATGGACAAGATCACTTGTTTTTTGTCTCTTCCTTAACATATAATCGATCTATTAATGTGATTGAAGATGGACTTAATAGTTACAATAATAATATATTTGCAGCATCATATCCAATGAGGACTTTTGAAAATTGGTTCTATTATGGACCTAAATATTCTGATCCTCAATTTGGTGCAGCAAAATATGCTAAAAAAGTATATTTGAGGGGTTTTGCTCCTATTGTAGATCAATTGAAACGCAAGGCTGAAATAATTGATATTGACTCTTTATGGAACTCTAAAAGTGATAGTTATAAAGAGAAGATATTGTCAATATTTAATGTAGATAGCGATGATTTGAATAATCTTAAAGGACGTGATGTTATTCTTTTAACACAGCCATATGCTAGATTAGGAGTGCCCGAAAATGAATTAATGGCTATTTATCGTCGAATGATAGAACCGTTTGATAGGAGTCGCGTTATTATCAAGGTACACCCTACAGATAGTGCAAATTATAGAGAGGCTTTTAATGATGTTTTTGTGTATGATAAAATTGTCCCAATGGAGCTTTTGACGATGATTGGAAATCATTTTTTAGAAGCACTTACTATAGCTTCTACTGCTGTATTTACGTTGCCTCAACCCGTTAAAATTCACTTTGCTGGTCACTCTGTTCATCCTGTTTTGGTTGAAAAATTTGGCACTTGTGAATATGAAGATTTTATAAAATAATTATATGACTGACAAACTAAAATACCTACTCAACATCCTAATTGTAGTGGTGATGTTTATGACTGTGGCGGTTAATCGCGATGCGCAGATATTGGGGACGCCTGTAGAGGAGTTCGTCTATGGTGCAGAGGAGCAGGAGGCTGCGGTCGAACTCGTCGGACGAGGCGAGGGGGGCGAGATTACGCTCAACTCCGACGCTGTTGTGGAGAAGGTGTTTGGATATGGCGGAAAGACGCCGCTCAAGATCTATCTTGAGGATGATAGGATCTCGAAGATTCTCCTCGCGCCAAACTCCGAGACCCCCGTCTTCCTCGACGCTGTTGTGGCGACTGGATTGCTCGACAAGTGGCAGGGGATGACTCTCGACGAGGCGGCTTCGGCACAGGTCGATGTGGTCTCTGGCGCCACTATGAGCTCCTCTTCGATCATCAAGAATGTGCAGATCACGGCGGCTCATACGGCAGGGATTGTCGACTCGCTGCCGCACGGATTCTCGCTCTCGCTGAAGAGTATTTTGGCTCTTGCCGTTATCGCCTTTGGTCTGTTTGTCAATCTGTTGCGCCCCAAGTCGAAGCTCGTTCGTGTCGCGCTCTTGTTGGCAAATGTTGTCGTGTTAGGCTTCTGGTGCGGTAGCTTCATATCGTTGTCGCTGATCACTACGTGGCTTGCGAATGGTGTCGCGTGGTCGACTATGCTGATCCCATTTGTGTTGCTCGTTGTGGCTGTAGTTATGCCGTTCGTCGGTCGCAAGGGTAGCTACTGTGCGCATCACTGCCCGATGGGGGCTGCGCAGGAGTTGATGGGGATGATTCGCCCCAAGAAGCTGTCGCTGCCGCAGAAGTTTGTACACCGAGCAGGCAAGGCGCGCGAAGTGATTCTATTCCTGCTCCTGCTCCTTATGTGGTGCGGTGTGGGTTTCTCGCTGCTCGACTATGAACTCTTCTCGGCTTTTATCTTCAAGTCGGCTTCGTGCGGCATCTTGATTGCGGCTGCGGCGTTTCTGATCCTCTCGATCTTTGTTGGTCGACCATACTGTCGCTTCGTCTGTCCGACGGGGGCACTTCTTACGTTAATTCAAAAAAACAAATAAGCAATGAAACACACTTCACAGATCATCAACCTGCTACTCGCAGTTGCACTTGTCGTATTGGCAATAAAGTTCACGTTCGTCAACACTAGCTCGCCTGTCGCACCAGCACCTAGCGAGCAGCAGATGGGGGCGATTGAGGCAATTATGACTCGTTCGAGCGTTCGCTCCTACACCTCGCAGAGTGTCGAGGCGGAGAAGATTGAGACAATGTTGCGCGCTGCGATGGCTGCCCCAACGGCAGGAAATCGCCAGCCCTGGGAGTTTATTGTGGTGACAGACACTGCGATCCTCCACAAGATACCCACAATTATCAAGGCGTCGCAGATGGCGGCTAAGTCGCAGCTAGCGATTGTGTCGTTGGGACTCCCAGGCAAGAGTTTTGCAGGCAACCTCTCGGAGTACTGGGTGCAGGATGTCTCGGCGGCAAATGAGAATCTTCTGCTCGCGGCGCACTCGCTCGGTCTAGGTGCGGTGTGGTGCGGCGCATATCCCGATCAGGGCGGACGTGTCGCAAAGTTGCAGGAGCTCTTGGGGTTGCCAGCGGATGTATATCCTCTCAGCGTAACTGTCATCGGCTACCCCGACTCTGAACCTCACGTGAAGGATAAGTGGGCGCCTGAGAAGGTTAGCTACAACAGATATGGCGTGAAGCAATAAGTTTTAGCTCTGTAGCGTAAGGTACGCAGTGTGGAACAATTATTGATAAGTGAGGGAAATTTTACTTTGCACATTTTTTTGTGTCTAATGGGGTAGATGTTCGTCTCAGTTTAATTAAATACTAAGTACTATGAAAATCAAAATCGCGTCAATAATCCTCGCGGTTGCGCTCGTTGTAGCTGCAGCCCCTGCTAGCTATGCGAAGAGCTCGTCTCCGAAGGTGTCGTCTAGAGCATCTTCATCGAAGAGAGTATCCGTAAGTTCTACCCCCGTGAAGAGTGTCACTAAATCACCTAGTGTCGTGGTGCGTAAATCAGCCCCTATTGTCGTGAAATCCACTAAGGCTCCGATTGTTAGCAAAGCGCCTAAGAGTAGCTCGATTCATATACATAAGGGCAAGAACTACTACTTTCGCGACTCGAAGTACTACGTCAAGAGCGGTGCGAAGTATGTACGAACTCCGCCTCCATTTGGGTTGCGCGTGTCGGTCTTGCCGATTCTACATACGGCGTTCATATTCAACAATCTGCGATACTACTGTGCCAAAGGTGTGATCTATTCGTCGCAGAACAACGGCAGCGAGTATGAGGTTGTGGAGCCCGAGGTTGGAATGATCGTGCCTGCACTGCCCGAAGTAAATGTCAACGAGGTGCAGATAGATGATAAGATATACTTTGAGTTTGAAGGCTTCCTCTACAAACAGATCCCCACAGAGAGCGGGTTGATGTATGAGGTGGTAGGCAGCTTGTCGATCTAGCGATTGGGGCGGCTCTATAATCCTTAAAGTCCGCGGCTACGTAGATAGTCGTTGAGTTGATCTCGGTAAGCGTCGCTTATCGGGATCTCTTGTTTTCCGATCACAATGCGGCTGCGTTCGATTATGCAGATCTGATCTTTGCGTATGATGAACGAACGATTTACGCGGATGAAGTCGCGCTCGGGGAGGATCTCCAAAACCCTCTTGATGCTCATCAGCGAGAGGATTGGGCGCTCTGCGTCGTTTACGTAGAACTTTACATAGTCCTTTAGCCCCTCGATGTGGGTTAGTTTCGTGAGATCTATGCGCAACACCTTGTAGTCGGATTTGACGTAGATGCTATCTATCTCGTCGTTGGTGTTTTGTGAGGTGTGCGGTGTCTCGTTTTGCGAACTCTCTGTGCGATTAAACCACGTGGTACCTTTGGCTACAGCCCCAAAAAAATCGGAGTAGGAGATCGGTTTGAGCAGATAGTCGAGCGCATTGACGCGCCAACCATCTATAGCATATTGGTCGAATGCCGTGGTAAATATTATGCGTGTCTCGGGGTTTATCATACGGCTGAACTCCAGACCGTTGAGTGTGGGCATCTGGATGTCGAGAAAGAGTAGATCAGCCTCCTTCAACGCACTGCTGTGGAGTGCCTCTACTGCGCTAGAGAAGGATGCAATGAGCTCCAGCGAGGGGGTCTTATTTACGTAGCTCTCGATGAGTCCGAGCGCTAGGGGCTCGTCGTCGATCACTATTGTTTTGAGGCTCTTCATCCTTAGCTGTTTTTGAGGGTTAGCGTGCTACTATATCTCTCCGCCGTGTCGTCGATGCTCCACTCGTAGAGCGATGGGTACTGTATCTCAAGGCGTCGCCGAACTTGGTCAAGCCCGATTCCGCGACCACTCTTGTCATTGCTCGTCTTTGCGTGGTTGCTGTTGCAGATCGAGAGGGTCACTTCGTTGTTGGTGATGTTGTTGTCGATCTTTATCTCGATGAAGCTATCTGCCTCGGCACTCACGCCGTGCTTAAATGCGTTCTCGATGAGCGAGATGAAGATGAGTGGCGCGATCTGTGTGCTGCACTCGGGTGTGACGTTGCTCTCGACAATCAGGCGAACCTGCTTGTTGAGGCGTATGCGCATAAGCTCGATGTAGTTCTGTAGGAACTCTACCTCCTTGATTAGCAGCACCTTGTCGCTCAGGTTGTCGTACAGTACATATCGCAGCAGGTGGCTCAGCTCCTTGATTGCTTTCTGCGCCATATCGCTATCTATCGCCGTGAGGGCGTAGATGTTGTTGAGCGTGTTGAGCAGGAAGTGGGGGTTGAGCTGGCTGCGCAGGTTGCTCAGCTCAGCCTTGATGCGTGCATTCTCCGCCTCGCGCAACGCCTCTTCGCTCCTCTGCAGACGTCCCATAAGGTTGACCGAGGTGACGAAACCTATCATCAAGATGAAGTTGAAGAGGTCGCGCACAAGGAAGATCTTATCCTTGCGGTACTCGGGGACTGGAGGCACCTCAATCAGATTGAGCATCGCGATCAGCTTTCGCTCGCCGATGTAGTATTCGAAGAGAAGAAGCCCAAATAGTAGTGCTACGTTTGCTATAAAAAACCATATCTTCTCGTCGCGAAAGAGGAGGTGGGGGATGAAGAGTGAACTGTTGATGATGTAGATTACCATCATCGGGATGAGGTTTGCTAGGAGCATCAAGATCCCATACTGATTCAACTCATTCTCGCTCGACGTCGCGCTGAGAATGATTGATACGGAGATTATCAATCCCCAGCCAACTAGCTTGAGGATTGACAACCACTCATTTGTCTCCAGTTTACTCATCTTATTGTGTATTAGATATTTTACTCGTAGCGGATGGCGTCGATCGGATTGAGCGCTGCCGCCTTCTTCGCAGGATACCACCCGAAGAATACGCCCGTGAAGCTACACACCGCGAATGATAGGACCACTGTCCACATCTCGATCTGAATAGGCCAGTTGGCGAAATATTTGACACCGTAGGAGGCGCCGAACCCCAGGACTATGCCGATCAATCCGCCCGTGATACTGATAAGTAGCGCCTCGATTAGGAACTGCGACAGAATGTCGATTCCCCTCGCGCCGACCGACATTCTAAGACCGATCTCTTTCGTACGCTCCGTCACCGACACATACATAATATTCATAATTCCGATACCACCCACAATCAGCGAGATGGACGCCACGCAGGCGAGCAGTGTGGTCATCAGCGAACTCGTCGAGTTGAGCATAGTCGCTAGCTCTTGCTGCGAACGGATGTAGAAGTCGTTGTTGTCGGCTGGTTGTAGCTTGTGGTTTGTGCGAAGTATATTTGTCACCTCTGTCATCGCTGCGTCCGACCTATCCTCGCTCTGGGCGCTAGCAAAGATCATATTGAGGTATGTAATCGCAAGTACACGCTTCATAATCGTCGTGTATGGTGCTAGAACTATCTCGTCCTGATCCTGTCCGTTGGTGTTATAACCCTTCTCTTTGAGCACTCCGATAACGCGCATTGGGATAGACTTGAAGCGTATCACCCTGCCGATTGGATCTTCACCATTGGGAAAGAGGTTGTCCTGTATCGTCTTTCCGATGACGCAGACCTTTGCCGCAGTCAATATGTCTTGATCCGTGAAGATCGTGCCGCTGCTAACCTTGAGCTGGCGAATACCGAGATAGTCTTGCGACACGCCGTTGATCGAGGCGGGGTAGTTGTTTGCGCCATAGATGTATTGTCCCGACGACGACACGTAGGGGCTCACCAACGAGAGCTCCTTTGACTCATCTGCGAGCCTCTTGTAATCCTCGATTTTGAGCGTCTGCATAGCCGACGCCTCCTGTCGCACTCCGCCTCGCATATCCTCGCCTGGGCGTATCATCAACATATTCGATCCCATCTCCGAGATCTGTGAGTTGATGCTAGCCTTTGATCCCTGACCGATAGCCAGCATAGTTATGACAGAGCCAACACCGATGATAATACCCAGCATCGTGAGAAATGCGCGCAACTTGTTGTTGACTAGTGCATTAAGTGCTATTGAAAATAGATTCGTAATATTCATAATCCTCTCTTTGTTTAATCCTCTTCGACAACAGGTAGTGCCGCAAGAGCCTCGCTCGCGTTGCAGATGTTGTCATTGGTGGTGTCGCTCTTTATCATTCCGTCGCGCAGAACGATGTTGCGGCTTGAGTACTCAGCCATCTCGGGGTTGTGCGTAACGAATATGATGGTGCTGCCCTCGGCGTGCAACCTCTGTAACAGTACCAAAATCTCGAACGAGGTGCGTGTGTCGAGATTACCCGTAGCCTCGTCGGCAAGAATCACGGCAGGGCGGTTGACCAGCGCTCGCGCTATCGCCACGCGCTGCATCTGTCCACCACTCATCTCGTTGCTCTTGTGGTAGAGGCGGTCGGCGAGACCAACTGCCGTGAGCGCCTCCACAGCCATCAGCTCTCTCTCCTTCGTGTTGTACTTTGTGTTGTACATCAACGGCAACTCTACGTTGGCGATTGCCGTCGTCTTTGCCAGGAGGTTGTAGTTCTGGAAGATGAAACCGATCTTCTCGTTTCGTAGATTCGCGCGCTTGTTGTTGCTCATTCCGCGCACCAATATCCCGTCGAGATAGAACTCTCCCGAGGTGGGCATATCGAGACAACCAAGCAGGTTGAGTAGCGTACTCTTGCCGCTACCCGACGTGCCCATAATCGTCACGAACTCACCCTCTTCTATGCTAAATGAGACTCCGCGCAGCGCCCTGACAGTCTCTGATCCGACCTGAAAGTGGCGCTTCACATCCTTTAGCTCAATTACTTTTTTGCTCATAGTTTTTTTTTTCTCTCTCTCTAAGATTTATCGACGAGGTCCTGGGCGCGACTGCAAGAACGGACTCTTCGCAGCACCGCTAGCTCCTGGACGTCCGAGAACAATCGGTGTCTCGCTGCCGATGATGACGCTGTCGCGCTGCGTTAGCTCGTTGCTCGACACCTCGGTTGATATGCCGTTCGTCATACCTACACTAACCTCGATGGGGCGTATGTGACCCTGCTCGCCCTTGACCCATACAACTTTTGCGTCGGGGCTGAATCGCTTTGGACGTGGTGCGTCGGCTACTATCTCCTGCCCCTCTGTAGTTTCGGGTGCCTCGAACTCTGGCGTTAAGTTGAGCGCTGCAGCTGGGACGATAGTGTCGCACGTTACGTCGACCGTGAATACCTCCACGCTAGCTGTCAGACCTGGCTTTAGCTTCAGGTCGGGGTTGGCTGCGGAGATCACTACCTCGTAGGTGACGACATTGCTCGTAACTGTTGCCTGCTGACGAACCTGTGTAACGGCACCGCTAAATATCTCGCCAGGGAAGGCGTCGACGGTGAACGATACGCGCTGACCCTCTTTGACGTTGCCTATGTCCGCCTCGTCGATGTCGGCAATAACGCGCATATCTGTCAAGTCGGCAGCGATGTTGAAGAGGGTTGGAGTGCTATAGCTCGAAGCGACAGTCTGTCCCTCCTCGACCTCTCTCGATAGTACAACTCCGTCGATTGGAGAGTAGATAGTGGCGTAGCCAAGGTTGATCTCCGATCGCGCAACGTTGTTCTTCGCTGTAGCATAGTCGGTCTGTGCCTTCGTGTAGTTGTAGAGATCCGACTCATACTCACTGTCGGATGCTAGTCCGCTCTCGTGTAACGCCTTGGTGCGGTTGTAGATCGCCTCCTGGAGCTCAAGTGAGGCTTGGGCTGCCGTGAGGTTGTTGCGGTTGCTGCTGAGCTCTAGTTTGAGGGTGCTCTTGTCGAGCTCGGCGATGATCTGCCCCCTCTTCACTACGCTGTTGTAGTCTACGTATAGGTTGGTGACGATACCCGAAACCTGTGTACCGACGTCGACCGACGTAACTGGCTCAATTGTTCCTGTGGCAGTGATGCTCTGCACGATGCTACCCGATGTGACTGCCGCCGTGATCCACGTTGGCGCTGCTGTTTCGTCCCCCTTTGGGTTGAGGATGAAGAGTCCTGCCGCGGCTACAACTACGACTGCTCCCAATATTAGTATTACCTTTTTTGACATAGTATTTTATAATTTTATTACTCCAGATTTGTAGAACTCCAACACTGCGAGGTTGAAGATAAGTGTGTATTTGCTCTCGACGAACTCCTGCGACGACTCTCTCAGGTCGCTCTGCTCGGTGAGGAGGTCGATGATGTCCTTTGCTCCCACCTCATACTGCTTTGTCACCAACGCAAGACTCTTTTCGAGCGCCTCTAGCTTTCGTTTCGACACTATGTACATCGCTGCGGCGTTCTGCGCATTGGTATGGAGCGACTCGATCGTTTGGTAGAGATTCTTGCTCTCCTCGTCGTAGCTGAGTGTAGCGTAGCGAGTTGCGTTCTTCGCCTTCGACACAGCGTTGCGATTGTCGAAACGGCTGAAGATCGGTACAGATAGGTTGAGCCCGATGGTGTTGTTGTAGTTGTTGCGTAGCTGCTGCGATAGTGCGTAGGATGAGGAGCTTACGTGGCTTACGCCCACACCTGCCGAGAGGGTCAGCGTAGGGAGGAATCCAGATTTTGCGATCCTCTCGTTGATCTTCGACGACTCCACAAATAGATTGCTTGCTGCGATCTCGGGGCGTGTCGCCATTGCCGCTATGTAGACCTCACCTACAGTTGGGATGGCGTTCATTAGCGCCTCATTTTCGAGCGGTGTGGCATCGATCTTTAGCTCCGTGTTGTCGGCTATCTCAAGTAGCTGCTTTAGCTCTACATATTTGTTGCGCAGAGATGTCTGTGCCGCCACCATATTATAGTTTGCTGTCGCCTCGTCGGTTATGAGCTGTGCGTAATCGGTCTCGTTCATCGAACCCACCTTGAGCATTATCTCTCCGCGCTCGATGTTTTTGCGGCTCAGCTCAAGGCTCATCTCTGCCACCTCGATCATCTCCACAGAGTATAGTATCTCGATGTAGGATTGTGTGATGCTCAGCTCGATCGAGTTCTCCGCCTCCTCCAGCTCAAACTCGCCAATCTTGGTGTAGAGCTTGCTGCGCGAGAGTGAGAGACGATTTTCGCCACCGTTGTAGAGTGTCATCGACATATCGACTCCGTATGATCCGCTGTAGCTTGTCTTGGTGCTGTTCTGTGTGAATGGAGAGTTCGATAGGTTCTGACCGACCGATCCCGATAGCGAAGGCAGGAACTTCGACCTTGAACTTGATACGTCGATCTTATAGTCGTCGAGCTCTAGCGAAGCCTGCTGGAGTGTGATGCTGTGCTCCTTGGCGTAGGCAAGACACTCCTCCAACGACATCGTCATCGAGGTCTCTCCGTAGCTCTGGCTGCATATGTTCGCTAGGAGCAGCAGGGCAGAGGCTTTCAGTGCTGTTAGTTTTGTCATAGAGTTTATTTTGAGTTTTGATACAAAGATATAATAAAATGTATAGATTATATTATCTATTAGACAAACCGCGCGATTTTACCCCCAACGAGATAGATTTTGTCGATAAAAAGTCTCGCTGTATAGCCTTCTGGATCAATAAAGTGAATAATTTGTTGCATTGTCTATGTAGATATTTTTTTTTGTCAGAAATAAATATTACTTTTGGGTTTTGAATGAAATGTATACCATCGACCAACCAATTAGCCTAAATGCAACCAAATGAAGTATATTGATAATATAGTATGTATCCTCCTCCTATCGTTGTTGTCGCTCCTGCCCAACGACGCTGTGGCGAGAGCTAAGTTCGTAAACTACGGAACCGTATTCTCGACAATAGACAATCGCAATGGTCTGCCGTCGGACTATGTAACCGACGTCTCGCGCGATAATGAGGGGTATGTGTGGATCGCCACTGCCGAGGGTCTCTGTCGATATGATGGCTACAGAATCAAACACTACTACCCTTTTGTTGTCGATGGGGTAGTGTCGCAGAACAACAATATCAAATCTGTTTTTTGTGACTCCACAGGCGAGATATGGTTGGCGACTAAGGGTGGAGTTTTTCGATTTGACCCCAAACGAGAGGAGTTCCGACGTGTAGATCACGATAGGCTGTCGACCAACAACATCGCCTCTATCGTCGAGGATTCGGAGGGCGGAATATGGATAGCCTCGATGAAGAGTCTATTCCGCTACTCGAAGATTGCGGATCGCTTCGAGGAGATGCACTATGCGGCAGATAATAGTCAGCTACGCGACATTAGTGAGCTCTTTTGCGACAGTAGCGGTAATGTGTGGATAGGTTTCTGGAGCGATGGCTTTGCACGCTACGACTATACGAGCGCGCGATTTGAGGTGTGTCTCAAACCATCAGGCACTATCAGTGGCGTGATCTCATTCTTCGAGGATCTCAGTGGCGATATTTTCCTAGGTCTCTGGATGCAGGGTATGGTGCGAGTCGTGGGTGGCGAGGATATGATGAGCCCGCTAGACTATGAGCAGATTCAGCTGCCTGAGTCGTTGGCGGCGTTGAAAACGGCGATTGTCTTTTTTATTTTGCACGAAGATGTATTCGATAGCTACTGGATTGGTACGGCAAATGGAATATACATATTGGACGACATCGCTGACCCCCAAAAGATGAGGTACATAAGGTCGCAGCACGACGATATTTCGCTCTCTAACAACGCCGTTGTCTCGTACTGCTACGATCGGAGCGAGCAGATTATGTGGTTTGGAACTACAGGTGGCGGTGTCAACAAGATCGACCTCGATCCTAAGTTCATTACGGGATACGATCTATATTCGATTAAGAACAGCTTCAACAGCAATGAGGTGAGATCTATTTATCGCAAAGGTCGCACTATGTGGATCGGTGTCAAGGGCGCTGGTTTGGTTCTGCGCGATATGGGGCAGGGCGACCTAACTCACGTTCGTAATGTCGATGTGTTGAAGGATCTTAGCGTCGAATCCAATTGTGTCAACGTAATCAAGCCATTGACTAGCCGTAACGAGATGTGGTTGGGTACTCGCTACGCAGGTATTGCGGTAGTTACGCTCGATTCGGAGGGGGCGCCAGAGTCGTTGGAGCACCTCGCTATTGACAAAACTGCGCGCAACATCACGGCGCTCTTTGAGGATAGTTGGGGCAGAGTATGGATCGGCACTAAGAATGGACTCTTTAGGGCTGAATATAAGGGTGAACGATGGTTTGTCGAGTCATTGTATAGCAACGACTCGGATGGTATTCCGCAGGGGTCGGTGTCGGCAATAACGGCGGACGGACGTGGTCGAATATGGATCACTATGCTCTCGCGCGGGGTCTACTCGACGCTGCTCGATAGTCGCGACCATACGTTCAAGCGTTACGAACCATCGCTCCCCAATCGTGCGCTCGATAGGGTGGAGACAATTTTCTGCGACACGAAGTATGATCTATGGCTCGGTACGTCGGGTCTGGGTCTACTGAAGTATTCGTTCGAGCGAGATTGTTTTGAGGAGGTCGACGCCGAATTCTTCAATCAGGTCTACACTGTCAACTCGATTATCGAAAGGGAGCCTGGCAACCTCTGGTTGGGTACTAACGTCGGTGTCTTTAACTATAAGGTGACAAAGAGTGGCGACAAGACATTCTCGCACTACACGCACGACGACGGACTATCCTGCAATACGATGGTCTCGAACTCGATCTTTAAGTATGGGGGCGAGATATATATAGGTGGCTACAACGGTATGTCGATGATACGCCCTGGCAACATCAAGGAGATCTACAGCGCTGAGGCGAATGTGTCGATTACGGATGTGATCGTGGCAGGACAATCTATCCTCTACCCCGAGAGCAGCGAGTCTGTCGGGATAGAGAGGAGCGAGTCGGGTGAGTTGAAGCAGATTACGATACCTCACGACAAGAACACCTTCTCGCTAGAGTTTTCGTCGCTCTCGTTCTCTAACCCTATGAAGAATCGCTATCAGTATAAGTTGGAGGGCTACGACGAGAAGTGGCACGAGGTCGACGCTCTGCATCGTGTGGCGCTATACTCCAACATAGGGTGGGGACGCTACAAATTCTTGGTGAAGGGGTCGAATGACCGCAACATATATAGCGATAAGTTGTGTTCGGTGGATGTGAAGATTGCACGACCTTTATATGCGTCGTTCGGGGCTATCCTCCTCTACGTTATTGTTTTGCTGGTGCTTCTCTACATCACCTACAACAACATTGTCACGCGCATCAGGCTCCGAAATAGGCTTCTGGAGGAGTCGATGGAGAAGATGAAGATCGAGGAGGTCAACGAGGTGAAGTTGAAGTTCTTCACCAATGTGTCGCACGAGTTCTTAACACCCCTCTCGATCATCTCCTGCGGAATTGAGGAGCTCGATGCTGCGAGCCCTAAGGATCTGCAGATACACGATATTATGCGTAACAACCTATCGAGGTTGATGCGTATGTTGGATCAGATTCTTGAGTTCCGCAAGGCGGAGAGCTCCAATCTGCGACTAAAGGTGGCGTACGGAGATATTGCGACGTGGGTCGATACGCTTGCACGCGACAACTTCACGCCGCTCGTTAAGAGGCGAAACATAGATTTCGTCATCGAGTGCGACCCTAAGACGTTGTGCGGATGGTTCGATCGCGACAAGTTGGATAAGATGTTATACAATCTAATCTCCAATGCCTTTAAGTATAATGTAGAGGGGGGATATGTGCGTGTCGAGATGAGAGGAGTCAAGGGCGTGGATGATCTGGAGTACTCCGAGGTGGAGATCTCGGTTCGCAACAGTGGTGCAGTGATCAGCTCTGACCATCGCAAGAACCTATTCAAACGCTTCTACGACGGGGAGTTCCGTCGTTTCGGTGTGCGCGGTACAGGTATCGGGCTCTCGTTGACCCACAACCTTGTCGAGCTACACCAGGGTGTGATCGAGGTGGAGAGCAGCAAAGAGAGTGGTACCTGCTTCAAGATCACTCTACCAATTAGCGAGAGCGCATACTCGGAGGATCAGATAGATCGCGACACGTCGGGCGAGATACTCTTCAGCGAGGCGGAGAAGGCGCAGATATTGTCGCTGAGTAGCGATGAGACGAGCGGTGAGTCGGAGAGTGAGCAGGGCGAGCGCTTGCCAATACTTCTGCTTGTCGAGGATGACAAGGATCTCTCGACAATGATGATCTCGTTGCTCTCGAAATACTACACTGTGGAGCACGCGGAGAATGGCGCTGTGGGATTAGAGAAGGTGCAGAGCATAAACCCAGATATAATTGTTAGCGATGTGTTGATGCCCGTGATGGATGGGCTCGATATGTGTAGAGAGCTCAAACGCAACATCAACACTTCGCATATCCCGATCGTTCTGCTCTCTGCCAAACTCGACAATGAGACAAAGGCGGATGGGCTAAATGTAGGTGCGCAGGCGTATCTCACAAAACCAGTGCAGCCCAAGGTGCTATATGCGCAGATCGACTCGTTGCTCAAGAGTAGCGATGAGATGAGAGGTCACTTTATGCAGACCAACATCACCATCCCCCAGATCGAGTATGCCAGTGTCGACGAGAAGTTCCTGGCGCGTGCTGTGGAGGTCGTAAATAACAATGTCGACAACTCAGACTTTGACATCAAGGACTTCATCGAGGCTATGGGAATGACCAACTCGATGCTCTATCGTAAGCTAAAGTCGCTGACGGGTCTCTCGCCAAATGAGTTCTTGCGCAACATCCGTTTGAAGTCGGCGCACAAGATTATAACCGAGAAGTACGAAACTATCACCATCTCGGAGGTGGCGTACAAGGTTGGTTTCAACATCCCTAAGTACTTTACCGCCTGCTTCAAGAAGGAGTATGGTATCACTCCGTCGCAGTACAAAGATCAGCTCGTCGAGGCGGCTAATGCCAATCGAGAGTAGATGTGCGGTGAGTGCGGCTCGATGCCAAGCGCGTAGAGGAGAGAGGTTGGGGTGTAACTCCTAGCCTCTCTCCTCTGCTGTGGTGGTGTGGGTGCGCGCTCTACACCGTGCCTGCGACCCTGTCGCCAAAGGCGGTGAGGGCTGCTTTTGCCCCCTCGCCCATTGATATTACGATCTGCTTGTATTTCGTCGTCGTCACGTCGCCTGCAGCGTATATTCCAGGTTGGCTAGTGCGGCAGTCGCTGTCGACCACGATCTCGCCTGTGGCTGTTGTGTCGATGAGGTCGGCAAATATGGAGGAGTTTGCCGATAGACCGATCTGAATGAATATGCCATCCAGCTCGATCAGGTGGCTGTTGCCTGTCGTGCGATCTGTAGCCTCGATCCCTACGACCTTCGTGCCGTCGCCCAATATCTTTGTCGTCTGATATGAGGTGTAGATCTCTATGTTGGACGCACTGCGCAGGCGCTCCTGCAGCAGGTTGTCAGCCTTCAACGACTCCATAAACTCTAGTAGGTAGACCTTCGAGCAGATGCCAGCAAGGTCGATCGCAGCCTCCACGCCCGAGTTGCCACCCCCGACGACCGCCACGGTGCGCCCCTCGAATAGAGGTCCGTCGCAGTGGGGGCAGAAGGCTACACCGCGCCCAATGTAGTCGCTCTCACCCTCGACACCGAGTTTGCGCCACTCCGCACCTGTCGCTATTATGAGCTGTTCGCCCTCGATCACTTCGCCTCCGCCAATCTTCAGCCGTTTTGTGCGAGCCTCCAGCTCTGCGCCGACAACTATTCTGTTGCTCAGAATCTCGATGGTCGAGTACTCCGCGAGGTGCGATTGTAGATCCTGCGCGAGCCTTGAGCCTGTCGTTGTGGTGATGGATGGTATGTTCTCGATCCAGGAGGTTTCGTTGACCTGTCCGCCTATGCGCTCTGCCACTATCGCTACGCGCAGACCCTTGCGGGCTAGGTAGAGCGCAGCCGAACACCCTGCAGGTCCAGCGCCCGCAACAACCACATCGTAGCCTCTCTTGTGTTGCTTCGAGTGGGGTTGCTCGATCTCCTCCAGCTCGGTAGTGCCATATATCTCCTCCAGCTTGGCGAGGAGTTCGCCGATACCTGAGCGCCCTACGTGTAGCAGTTTGCCGTCGGCAAATACGGTGGGTACAGATTGTATGGCGAGTCTCTCGACCTCCTCTTTGTTGAGTGCTCCGTCGACGATGGTGTGGTGGATCGAGGGGTTGATGATCGCCATAGTGTTGAGAGCCTGCACCACCTCGGGGCAGTTGGTGCAGCTGAGCGATATGTAGGTCGTGAGGTTGATGGTCGAGGAGTGTGCGTTGATCTGTTTTATTCGCTGCGTGATGTAGTAGTCAGGCAGATTCTTCCCCTTGCCGTCGAGGTTGAGTAGCGCTAGCAGTAGCGACGAGAACTCGTGCCCAGTGGGTAGTGCGCGGAACTGTATGTTGCTGATCTCCCCATCCTTAGCAATGGAGAGTCGAAGGTCGTCGTACTCGACGTAGGTGAGCTCAATCTTTGGCGATGTTGCTGCCACCTCCTCAAGCAGCTCCATCATCTCGCTGCGTTTGGGGTGCGACTTGGGCGACTGCGCCAGTAGGGTGTAGGTCGATGAGAGCTCAGAGAGTATCCCCCTGAGCTGCTCCTTCGTTGCGTCATCTAACATTGTCGGCGAGGTGTTAGATTTTACCCACTAGATTGATGCTCGGCGTGAGAGTCTCTGCCCCCTCGCTCCACTTTGCGGGGCACACCTCGCCGTCGTGTGAGGCTACGAACTGTGCTGCCTTGACCTTGCGGAGTAGTTCGTCGGCGTTGCGTCCCACGGCGTTGTCCTGCACCTCTGCTAGCTTCACGTTACCCTCGGGGTCTGCTACGAATGTGCCTCGATACGCCATTCCGTCGCTCTCGATCATCACGCCAAATGCGCGAGCCAACAGACCTGTAGGGTCGGCGAGCATCGGGTACTTTATCTTCTGTATCGACTCCGACGCATCTGCCCACGCCTTGTGTACGAAGTGGGTGTCGCAGCTCACGGAGTAGACCTCGACCCCCATCTGCTGAAACTCCTCATACTTATCTGCCATATCGACTAGCTCGGTGGGGCATACGAATGTGAAGTCGGCAGGGTAGAAGAAGAGAATCGCCCATCTCCCTTTGAGGTCGTCGGAGGTTACTCGTTTGAACTCCCCATTGTGATATGCTTGAACGGCAAACTCGGGGATCGATGTGTTGATAATGGTTTCCATAATGTAGTGTGATTTTGTGTTAATAAAAGTTTCGTCTAAAACAAATCAAAAACGTTGCCACTAACTGAGGGTGAGTTCTATTTTATCATAAAATTACTTTTAAGGGGAGAAAATAGGATTCTCATAAGAAAAAATGAGTATATTTGCTGCGAACTAAAAAATAAAAATGATATTATGTTGAGAAGATCCTTAGCTGCAATGTTTACGATCCTTACAGCTCTCTGTTTTGCAGAGGAGCTAGAGACGCGAGAGGAGATGATCCCTTTTGGTGATATGAATAGTTGGATGACGCGTGTCATCGACGAGAGTAGAATAATCGGTGGAGAGACCAAAACCCTCTACGAGATAGCCTCAGAACGCGAGATTGTGGGTAATGAGATCTATGAAAATATGGATGGCTCGCCCTGGGCTAACTCCAACGTGTTGGCGCGTGTGGCTGGTATCACAAAGACCAACTGTAGTGTCTTCCCCAATGATGGTATCGAGGGGCTGGCAGCACAGATGGTGACTCGTATCGAGAAGGTGAAGGCGCTCGGCATTGTCAACATATCTGTTATTGCGGCAGGATCGGTCTATCTCGGAAGTATGGTGGAGCCGATCAAGGGTACGGCAAATCCTCAGGCTATGTTGAATAGCGGTATTCCATTTACGCAGCGCCCTGAGGCTGTGCGATTCGACTATAAGGTGGTGCTCTCGGGCGAGCCAGACAGAATGAGGATCACGGGATTTAGCCCAAAGAAGGTTGTGGAGGGGATGGATATGCCGACAATGGTGCTCCTGCTACAAAATCGTTGGGAGGATGCTCAGGGTGGACTACACGCTAGCCGTGTCGGAACGGCGATAGTCAACTATACAGAGAGCTGCGGCTGGCAGATAGATGCTACATACCCCATAATATATGGTGACGCAACATCGTCACCCGACTTTGTCAACGAGATGCACTTGGGCTACGAGCAGCGATATGCGCTCAATAGCAAGGGTGAGAATGTGCCACTTATCGAGGATAGTTGGGCTGCGGCGGACACTGTGCCGACGCACGCAATCTTGCACTTCGCCTCAAGCCACGGCGGCGCATATGTAGGTTCGCCAGGCAATGAGTTCTGGATCGACAATGTGCGATTCGTCTATTAGTGGATATAGCAATAAGGGCTTAGAACAGCGACGTTCTAAGCCCTTATTGTAATATGGTGTATAGCTACATCAACGGCTCTTCGCAAGGGTCGTCGATGCTGCACTCAAGTATATTCGCAATATCAATCCCCATCGCCATCGCCACACCCTTGCCATAGTCGGGATCAGCCTGATAGCAGTTGTAGGTGTGTCGACTCTTTATCATCAGCTCTGCGTCGCCCATTGCGCGTGCAGTGTTGTCGAAGAGCACCTGCTGTTGCTCCTTGCTCATTAGGCGGAATAGGTCGCCAGGCTGCGTGTAGTAGTCGGTGTCATACTCGCGCTCGTTGTAGTTGTATGCGTCGCCATTGAGCGGTAGTGGTGGCTCCTTTGTCTCGGGTGAGTCGCTCCACTCGCCGTAGCTGTTGGGCTCGTAGCCGATTGTGGAGCCGTAGTTGCCGTCGGTGCGCATCTGTCCGTCGCGGTGGTAGGAGTGGAAGGGACATCGGGGCTTGTTGACGGGGATAGCCATATGGTTTACGCCGAGTCTGTAGCGCTGTGCATCGCCGTAGGAGAAGAGTCGCCCCTGCAACATCTTGTCGGGCGAGAAGCCTATGCCGTTGACTATGTTCATCGGGTTAAATGCCGCCTGCTCCACCTCGGCGAAGTAGTTTTCGGGATTGCGGTTGAGCTCCAATATACCCACCTCCATCAGTGGGAACTCCCTCTGTGACCACACCTTCGTGAGATCGAATGGGTTGAAGCGGAATGTGTTGGCTACCTCCTCGCTCATCAACTGGATACTCATTGTCCAGCGTGGGTAGTCGCCTCGTTCGATCGCCTCGTAGAGGTCGCGTTGGTTCGATTCTCTATCTTTTGCTATGATCGCCTCCGCCTCGCTGTCGGTCAGATTCATAATTCCCTGATGTGTGCGGAAGTGGAACTTGACCCAGGTGCGTTCGCCTGCAGCGTTGATGAAGCTGTAGGTGTGGCTACCGAAGCCGTGCATATGGCGATATGATTTGGGGATGCCTCGGTCGCTCATCGTTATTGTCACCTGGTGGAGTGCCTCGGGTAGGAGTGTCCAGAAGTCCCAGTTGGAGTTGGGCGATCGGAGATTTGTGCGTGGGTCGCGTTTGACTACGTGGTTGAGGTCGGGGAACTTTAGGGGGTCGCGTAGGAAGAATACGGGGGTGTTGTTGCCCACCAGATCCCAGTTGCCCTCGTCGGTGTAGTACTTCATTGCGAAGCCGCGGATGTCGCGTTCGGCGTCGGCAGCGCCTCGTTCGCCAGCCACTGTCGAGAAGCGGACGAAGCACTCTGTCTGTTTGCCCACCTCGCTAAAAATTGATGCTGCGGTGTATCGTGTAATATCCTGAGTGACGGTGAATGTGCCATACGCCCCCGACCCTTTGGCGTGCATTCGTCGCTCGGGGATCAACTCGCGATCGAAGTGACCGAGCTTTTCGAGCAGCCACGGATCTTGGATCAGAAGAGGACCACGCTGACCTGCTGTCTGTGAGTTCTGGTTGTCCGCAACGGGACGACCTGAGGTAGTTGTTAGTTTCTGTTTCATACTCTTGTGTTTTGTTTTGTCGATTCAAATATCTATGACAAGAGAAAATATCAACAATAATGCCAATAATTGGGATGAAAAGTGTATATTTGTAGTAACTTTTGGGAAGCCTCGTGCTGCGCTCAAATCACGGAATCAGCGGAACGACGATAAAAAAAATATTACGATGAAAAATACAATTGTAGATCTATTCGAACGGGCGGTCGACAAATATGCTGCCAACATATTCTTGAAGGAGAAGCTCGGCTCGGTCTGGCACGAGACAACCTATGCACAGTGCCGCGAGGAGGTCTATCGGTTTGGCGCAGGGCTCGTTGCGTTGGGTGTCGAGAGGGGCGACAATATGGCGATGCTCTCGGAGGGACGCAACGCCTGGATAGTCGGCGAGTTGGCTATGTTCTACGCGGGAGCTGTCAATGTGCCGCTCTCGGTGAAACTAGATCAGAGTAGCGATCTGCTCTTTCGACTCATCCACTCCGATTCGAAGTATGTGATGGTGTCGGCGTCGCAGCTGCCGAAGATCCGCGCAATAAAGGAGCAGCTGACGGAGGTGAAGTGGATAATTGTGCTCGACACGCTACAGAGCTACGAGGAGGGTGAGATCTCGATGGCGGATGTGTGCAAACTCGGCAGCAGCTACTATAAGGAGCAGCGTGAGGAGTTTCTGAAGATCTCGCAAAACATCGGGAACGACGACATAGCGACCATAACCTACACCTCGGGTACTACAGCCGACCCCAAGGGAATTATGCTCACACACCGCAACTACACCGCAAATGTAGAGCAGGCATTGACGTTGATGTATATCCCATCTAGCTACAAGACCTTGATAATTCTACCTCTCGACCACTGCTTTGCACACGTCGTCGGTTTCTACATATTCCTCAACCAGGGTGCGTCGGTCGCAACAGTTCAACTCGGCAAGAATCCGATGGAGACGCTGCGCAACATACCGATCAACATTAAGGAGATCAAACCAAACCTCATACTCTCTGTCCCCGCGCTCGCAAAGACATTCAAGAAGTCGATCGAGACATCTATTCGCAGCAAGGGTAAGTTCACCGAGTGGTTGTTCAACACAGCACTCTCCACCGCAATCCTCTACAATCGCGATGGTTGGAGACGTGGCAAGGGCTGGGTGGCGATTCTCAAGCCGCTCGTAGGACTATTCGACAAGATACTCTTCTCGAAGGTGCGTGAGGGGATGGGTGGTGAGCTCGATATGTTTGTCGGAGGTGGGGCGCTGCTGAGCACCGATCTGCAGGACTTCTACTATGCGGTGGGTATGCCGATGTTTCAGGGCTACGGTCTTTCGGAGGCGACACCTGTGATCTCCTCCAACTCGCTTGCGCGGCATAAGTTCGGGACGTCGGGTTCGTTGGTCAAGCCTCTCGACATAAAGATTATGGATGGCGAGGGGCGCGAGCTACCTCGTGGCGAGAAGGGCGAGATAGTCGTGCGTGGCGAGAACGTGATGGCTGGATATTGGAAGAACGATCTGTCGACAGCTGAGACTGTGCGCGATGGATGGCTCTATACGGGTGATATGGGGTATATGGATGTCGATGACTTCCTCGTTGTGTTGGGTCGTTTCAAGAGTCTGCTCATCGGTAGCGATGGCGAGAAGTATAGCCCCGAGGGTATCGAGGAGGCGCTCGTCGGTAGCTCACCCTATATCGATCAGATCGTGCTGCACAACAACCAAGATCCATACACCACAGCCCTCATTGTCCCAAACATCGACGCGCTGAAGCGTGACGTAGCGGCGGAGTGGGGTAGCGCGGAGGCGCGGCGAGCTGCAGTGGCTCTCGTGCAGTCGTCGGTAGATAGCTATCGCAGAGGTGGCGAGTTGGCTGGTACATTCCCCGAGAGGTGGTTGCCTGCCTCGTTTGCACTTCTCGACGCTCCATTTACGGAGCAGAACCAGATGGTTAATAGTACGATGAAGATCGTGAGGGGTAGGGTCGAGGAGTTCTACGCCGCAAGAATCGAGGCTATGTATGGCGAGTCGAAGGATATATTCAACGATGATAACTTTGCAGCACTGAACGCGTAACAAATGATACGTTATTTCGTCGAAATATAGCTACCTTTGTGGCAAAAATAGTTACATATGAGAGGTAGTAAAGCCCAATTAGGCAGCGACGCGATGTTGCCACTGATTCTGCGTATGTCGCTTCCGAGTGTTGCGGCGCAGATGATTAACCTACTATATAGTATAGTAGACCGAATCTTCATTGGTCACATCGAGGGTGTCGGGCGCGATGCGTTGGCAGGTGTTGGGGTCACGGGTTCTGTCATCATTCTCATCACTGCCTTCTCCGCTATTGTGGGGATGGGGGGTGCTCCTCTGGCAGCTATCGCACTGGGGCGAGGCGATGAGGAGGGTGCAAGGAGTATATTGGGCAATGGTTGCACTCTGTTGATCCTCTTCTCGATCCTGCTCTCGGTGGGCGTCTATCTCTTTATGGAGCCTATTTTGCTCTTTACGGGGGCGTCGGCGGCGACAATTGGCTATGCGAGCGACTATCTGTCGATCTATCTGACGGGCACATTATTTGTCTTGATCGCAGTGGGGCTCAATACATTCGTTGCTGTGCAGGGGCGACCTGGTATGGCTATGTGGGCGGTGGTGTTAGGTGCTGTAATCAACATTTTGCTCGACTATATATTCATCTTTCAGCTCGATATGGGAGTGCGTGGGGCAGCTCTCGCAACAGTAATCTCGCAGGGGTGTAGTGCGGTGTGGGTCGTTGCGTCGTTGCGCACGAGGAGTGTGGCGCTGTCGCTGAGAGTGTCGCAGATGGCTCTGCGTCGTAGTGTCGTGCTGCCAATTTTGGCGCTTGGTGTCTCGCCGTTCGTGATGGCGTCGACCGAGGCACTCGTCGGATTTGTGCTCAACGGAAGCCTGAAACAGTATGGCGACATACACATCAGCTCGATGGCGATCATCCAGAGTGCTCTGCTGATGGCGAGCATTCCACTTACAGGTTTTGCGCAGGGCTTCACGCCGATCGTGAGCTACAACTTTGGCGCAGGCAACAACACACGTGTGCGCGAGTGTTTCAGATACTCGCTCCTCATTATGGGGCTCTTCAACCTTCTGCTTATTCTCTCGATGGTACTCTCGCCGCGAGTTGTGGCGTCGCTCTTCACCAACGATGTGGAGCTGATAGATCTGGTGCAGCAGACGATGCCGGTGTTCCTGCTCGGTATGTCTCTCTTTGGACTGCAGCGCACCTGCCAGAGTATGTTTATTGCGCTAGGACAGGCGAAGATCTCGATCTTCATTGCTATCCTCCGCAAGGTGCTTCTGCTTATTCCGCTGGCGCTGATACTGCCACGATGGATGGGCGTGATGGGGATATATTGGGCAGAGACTATCTCAGACGCCACTGCCGCAGTCTGCTGCATCTCTATCTTTGCAGCGCTATTTGGCGCTATTTTGTCGCGTAATGTAGCTGTCTCTCAGTGTACGATACTCACAGAGACAGAGAAGTGTTAAAGAAATACTCATAGACATTTTTTTTGTACTCTCAGTAACTAATATTATTTTGATCTGCAGTACTTTTGTATCAGAGCTAGAGGAGATCTGAATCCTCATCTATATCAGCTCTAAGGTTCATTAGGTTTATTATATTGGTTTTTGGTTGTCCAGAAGTGGACTATGAGGATTGCAAGCGCTCTGGTTAAGCGTGGTGCAGTCCTCATTTTTTTTGTGGGCAGGAGTAAGCCCACAAAAAAAGACGACCTCACATTGGTTGCGAGATCGTCCATACTATCTTTGCGCTAAGATATTGTTATCTTTTCTGTAGAGATTTGTAGTAGTTTATGCGCTCTGTCCAGAGACGTGAGTCGATCGGAAAGACACTATTCTTCTTGCCCCACGCAACCCATCGTTTCTCAAGTTGTTTAACCCTCTTGGGCTCTGCTGCAGCTAGGTCGTTGGTCTCGAACGGATCGCTCTCCAGGTCGAACAGCTCCCACTTGTCGTCGACGTGTGAGCGCACCAACTTCCACCCGTCGGCTGCGATGATTGCGCTAGATGTCTGGTGCTCAAAGAAGAGATCGCGCGAAGCTATCTCACCCCCCTCGACTGCAGCGACGATGCTGACACCATCGGGTGAGTCGATCGACTTGCCGCCGAACGTGGTGGGGTAGTCGACACCTGCTAGGTCGAGACAGGTGGGCATAATGTCGTTGATGTGGGTTGTCGTGTTTCTGACAGCGCCACTATCTTTGCCAAATCGCGATGGGCTGAAGACGATTAGTGGAGAGCTCACGCCACCCATAAAGCACCACTTCTTGTAGCTGCGGTAGGGGGTGTTGCATAGATCTGCCGTGTATCGAGCCTCTGGTCCGCCCTCGATTGTTGCGCCATTGTCGCTTAGGAAGATGAAGATCGTGTTGTCGTAGATACCCTTACGCTTCGTAGCCTCCACAAGCTCGCCAATGCCGTCGTCGACGATCTCAACCATCGCAGCAAAGGTCGACACATCTTTGAGCCACTTCTCTTTCATCTGCTCCGTTTGATCCTCCCAGCTCACGCGATTACCACCCTTGAACTCCTTCGTGTGGAGGGGTAGTTCGTCGGACACAGGGACTATTCCCATCTCCTGCTGGCGCTCGAATCGCTCCGCTTTCAGTTGGTCGTAGCCAACCTCGTAGCGCTCTCTTACAGCATCTATGCGATCCTGTGGCGCTTGAAGCGGACGATGTGGTGCATAGTGTGCTACGTAGAGAAACATCGGCTTCGACGCGTCGTGGTCATCTATGAACTGCACGGCATTCTCCGTGATTGCCGAGGTGTAGTAGTAGTCGTCAGGATACTCCGTGATTAGTTTGTCGTCGCGCAGTAGTGGTCGTGGCGTATGGTAGTCGCCACCTCCTGATAGAGCCCCGTAGTATCTGTCGAAACCGCGCTCTGTGGGGAACGATCCGTTGGGCGTTACGTACCCTTTTTTCTGCGTTTTCTCGTAGGCGCTGTCGAGCGTGACGTGCCACTTGCCGCTCATATAGGTGTTGTATCCTCCATCCTTTAAGCACTCCGCTATAGTCGGCACCTCGCTACTGATCTCGCCTCGATACCCCTCGCGACATTCGTCGACAGCACTCATCCAACCCATACCCACCGAGTGCTGATAGCGACCCGTGAGTAGCGACGCACGACTAGGACAGCTCCGTGCCGTGTTCTTGAACTGTGTGAACCTCACACCACTCTCGCCCAGTTTGTCGATGTTGGGTGTCGAGATCTCGCTGCCGTAACAACCCAAATCCGAGAACCCCATATCGTCGCACATAATGAGGATGATATTTGGTTGCTCTCCCTGCTGTGCAGCTATCGCCCCCGACGTGGTGAGCGATAGTGCTGCGGCAGTTGTATGTAATATTATCTTGTTCATAATCGAATAGTTACTGAGTGATCTTTACCTGGTCGATGTTGGGCGACGCCTCGACACCTCCGCGGCTAACCAACTTGATGCTGTTTGCTCCCGAGTTGAGAGGTAGAGCAACCACTATATCCTCCCAATCTGTAGCCTCGCTGCCAGTGTTGGCAAACGTGACAACCTTGACAAGTGTGTCGTTGTTCCATAGCTCCATCTCCGACGATCCCGCCTCCACCTGTTGTGAGTAGCGGATCGAGATGCTTCCCTCTGCAGGTGCGCCGTCATTCTCCTGATACCACGCAATCGATGCGCCAGCATTGCGGAACGAGGCGAACCCTGTTGAGTAGTATCCACCTCCGTTGCCGCGCTTGAACGCTCCGCCTGCCATCTCCGAAGTCTCGGCCTGCTCGCCGTCGAATGCACATACTGGTTCGCCTGGTGTGCCCCAGTAGAGACCATCCTCCTCGGTGAAGAGCTCCTCGATCTTCATAATTGGCTCGCTGCCGTCGAATATTACCACCTTGACGATTGTGCCTAGCTGGATAGGGAATGGCTCCTTGTAGATGTAGCTGTTGTCGAGTGTCGGCTCGTGTCCGTTCGTAGAGTAGCGGATTGTGAACTTGCGATTTGGTAGCTCACCACGAAGCGCTGTCTCCTGTATGTCGATCGAGATCTTGTCGCTCAACATTAGCTTCTTGTCGCCCGAGATCACCGCTGTGATGATTGACACTGGCTCGCTCTCGTCGAGTGACGTAGATTGAATGAACATTCTGTTGAGACCGAAGAAACAAGCCTTAGAGTCTGCCTCGAAGTTGCACTCTACGTCGACGGGCGAACCACTCTCGAACGATAGGATGCGCGCACCGCCATAGATCTTTGTGTAGATGCGGTTCTCTCCATATGGATAGAGTGTGCCCTTGTCGTCGACCTGCGACGCTGTGAGGATCGTGAAGTCCTGCTTGTCCGCCTTGAGTGTTGTGTCTGAGAGCTCTAGCTTCAACTTTGTGGGGGCGCCCGACGAGCGCTGCATTGTGCGAGCAATCTCCTTGCCACCGCGGTATGCTATAGCCTCCACTGTGCCCTCTGCCCACGGCACGAGCCACTCAAGCTGCATCTCGTCCCACTTCTCGCCGCGTTGCTTGCGACCCATTGATATGCCGTTGACGATCAGCTCAGCTTCGTCGCCACTCGTGTAGACCCATACGGGGATAAGCTCACCCTCTGCCATAACTGGGTGTGTCCAGTGGGGGAGGATGTGAACCATATCTTTGTCGCTCCACTGGCTCTGATAGAGGTAGAAGAGATCTTTGGGGAAACCAGCCAAGTCGAGAGCACCACCCTGGAATGCGCGGAAAGGCCACCCTCCGTGTACGTAACCTGCCTCACCAAGGTAGTCGTAGCCTGTCCAGCGGAACGATCCTGAGAACCAATCTTTGTCGCGCAACACCTCGATCAAGCGGCGTGCTGTGACACGAACTGTGGCGTTGTCGTACGACGAGTTGAAGATCTGTTTTGCGTTGTGGCGTTTCTGTGGCGACGTCCAGTCGTAGCAGAAGATCTCCTTCTCCGTTAGGTCGGGGATAACCTGTGCTCCATTCTTTTCGTTGGGACGGCTGTCGCGGTACCACGTCTTTGTGCGGTAGTAGCCGCGCACCTGCCACGTGTGTGGATTCTCTGTGGCGATAAATGGCTGGTTAAACTCAGAGGGGTTGAAGTTTTCGATGAACGACGCCTTCTCGCTGCGTCCGTTGACTCCATATACATTCATATCGCGAGGGTTGCAGTCGCCCGAGGTGACAAGACGTGTCGGATCCTCCTCGTTGCAGACGCGAACCAACTCCTTGGCTATATCGCCGTGTGTCTCGTTGCCTAGGCTATAGAGGAATACAGATGGGTGGTTCTTGTCGCGGCGAATCCACGAACGTAGGTCGCGCTCCCACCACTCGTCGAATGCCTGCATACCGTAGTCGTAGTTTGCCTTGCGCATCCAGCCGTCGAACACCTCGTCCATCACCAATAGACCGATCTCGTCGCATATATCGTAGAAGATAGGGAGGTAGGGGTTGTGTGCTACGCGGATGGCGTTGCAGCCCATATCTTTGATCTGCTGGATCTTCCATTCGAGGAGCTTGCGTGTCGCAATAGCACCTGTTGGTCCACCCTCCATATGTTCGCAGACGCCGCGGAGCTTGTACTGCTCGCCGTTGAGGAACATTCCTTTATTGACGTCCCAATCGATCGTGCGGAATCCAAAGTGGCTCTTTTGTGTCTCCACAATGCGTCCTTTAGAGTCGAGTAGAGCTAGCTCCATATTGTATAGGTATGGAGACTCGGGCGACCACAACTTTGGCGACTTAACCTCCGTGAAGAACTCGATCTTGTTGAGACCCTCTGTGAGGTTTGCGTTGCGCAGAAGCTCCTTTGTCACCCTGTTACCCTCGGCATCTGTCACCAAACAGAACACCTTATACTTGCCTCGCTTATCGCGCAGAACGATCTCCGACGAGATAGATAGCTTGCCCTCATCCTCGTCGATCGAGGGTGTCGCGATTGTCAAACCATCCTTCTCGAAGTAGGCGCTGTCGAGGTTGCGGATCGCTACGTCGCCATAGATTCCGCAGCCGTGGTACCACCTTGCGCTCGGCTCCAACGAGTTGTCGACACGTACAGAGATGGTGTTGTTGCCAACTTTTAGGTAGGGGGTTATGTCGTAGTGGAACGATATGTAGCCATAGGGACGTTTGCCCAAGTAGTTGCCATTTACCCACACCTCGCTATTCATATAGACTGCGTCGAAGTCGATGAAGATGTTGCGTCCATCAACCTCTTCGGCACTCAACGACAGCTCCTTGCGATACCATCCGATACCGCCCGATGCGTAGCCTCCCTTCTCGGTCTGTGCGCCATCTATAGAGTAGCCATTCTCGAATGCCCAGTCGTGGGGTAGATCTAGCTCGCGCCACGCAGAGTCGTCGAACGACACCTCCTTAGCTTCGGGGGTGTCGGCGAGGTTAAAGCGCCAACCGATGTTGATGTTCTTGCTGTTGCTGCTCGCAAATGTAGATGTCGCCGCAACGACAGCTATCACCGCGCAGAGCAGTTGGATCATTTTTCTCTTTTTCATATAGTTTTATTTAGTTATTCTCTTCTTCCTCTACTCTACGGTGAACTCGACTTCGCAGCTCTCCAACATCGGAGAGGTGAGTTTCAAATGCACCTTGCCGCTCTCGCCCTGGCTCTCAATATATCCCAACAGCACACCCTTGAAGCAGCGCTGGCGGTTGTCCTGATAGTTGTATGTGGCGTCGTACGATCCGCTCTCAAGAGCTAGCAATCGTGCCGAACCATATATCTCGCAGCTTATCTCGTTGTCGGCAAGCGTAACCAAGCGACCCTCGCTGTCGACAACTCGAATGTCGAGGTGGAGCATCTCTCGCTCTCTCGATATGCTACTCTTATCTACTGTCGCAACGATACGTGCAGGAGCGCCATACTCCTCAATCTTATCTGTCGCTACAATCTCTCCATTGTTGTAACCTCTGACGCTCAACTCGCCACTTGCGAAGGGTACGTCCCACGTAATAATAGAGGTGTTGTCGTCGTAGGGGCGACGCTCGCCGATAACCTTGCCGTCGAGCAGAAGTTCTGCCTCCTCGCAATTTGTGTAGGCGACAACTCGTATCGTTGTGCCATCCTCGTAGTACCACAACCTTTCGGCTAGTTGCGACAGTGCCCTCTCGCTCTCGGGCGCTACATATGTGCCGACCGAGATCACAGCGTCGTCGCTCCATAGTGCCCTGCGGAAGTAACCCCTAGGCTTTAGGTTGCCTGCGAAGTCGAAGAGACCGGGCTTAGCCCCCCTCGATGGCCATCCGAGCGACTCGCCCAGATAGTCGTAGCCTGTCCAGAGGAATTGACCCATTATGTAGTCGTTGTCGCGAACAGCCTTCCACGCACTCATAGAGTGTCCATTCTCGCTTCCGTAGAGGATGCGGTTGGGGTACTTCGCGTGATCCTCAGCGTAGCGATACTCTGTGTAGTTGTAGCCGCAGGCGTCGAGCGCACTTGGATATTTCGTCTCGTTAGACATTGCAGCACCCGCCATAGCTCCTGTGACGGGGCGTGAGGTGTCGTGCTTGCGAACTATTGCAGCTAGCACCTCTGCAATCTCACCGATGCGGTTGGCGTTGGGCTGCGAGGGTATGTAGCCCTTGCCGTGGATCTGTGTCACCCTCTCCTTGTCGAGAATAGGGTGAGAGTAGGGGTCATTGGGGTAGTCTACTTCGTTGCCGATGCTCCACATTATGATAGAGGGGTGGTTACGGTTGCGGCGCACCATATCTGCAACATCGCGCTCGCTCCACTCTCTGAAGTAGTGCGATGACCCTTGATAGCCATACTCGCCTCTGTTCCACCCTGTTATCCACTTCTTCTTGGGGTACTCCCACTCGTCGAACGCCTCATCCTTAACCAACATACCCAATGAGTCGCATACGTCGTAGAGATCTGTCGCCTGCGGATTGTGGCTCAGACGAATAGCGTTGCAGCCGATACTCTTGAGACTCTCGATACGACGTACCCACACCTCCTTGGGGACAGCAGCACCCAGCGCTCCTGCGTCGTGGTGCATACAGAGTCCCTTTAGCTTCATCGACTTGTCGTTGAGAGCAAAGCCCTCGTTTGGGTCGAACGTCAATTTCCTGAGACCCACATTACACCTAGTCGCGTCGAGCAACTTCGAGCCTGAGTAGAGCTCAGTCCTTAATGTATATAGGTATGGATCGTCGATACTCCACAGCCTCGGATTCTCCACAACCATCTGCGAGGTTAGCAACTCGATCTCCTCAGAATCTGTAGTGCCAATCGACTCAGCTTGCGCCACAACACCGCCGTCACGATCCTCCAGCGTGAAGCGCGCCTTCAACTTGCGGCTCTTGCTCTCGTAGCTCTTCACCTCGCACCTTACACTCACCTCTGCGCGTGTCAGCTCCTCGATCTTTGCCGTGTAGCTCGCACCCCACAAGTTGATGTGTGTCTGTTTGGCGTAGACCAGGTGTACCCCTCGATATATTCCACTACCTGTATACCACCTCGAATCGGCGTCATCGCTGTGGTCAACCCTGACAGCGATCACGTTGCGTCCTCCGAAGTTGATGTAAGGCGTCAAATCGTACATAAACGATATGTAACCGTTGGGGCGTTTGCCAATCCACTTGCCGTTGATAAAGACCTCGCTATTGTTGTAGACACCCTCAAAATAGATGTAGACCCTCTCGCCACTGCGGCTTGCGTCGATCTTGAGATCTTTGCGATACCAACCGATGCCGCCAGGGTAGAAGCCTGTGCACGCCGCATAAGTCGGGCTAGCAACCTGCTCCACGCTCCAGTCGTGCGGCAGATCGACCTCGCGCCAATCGCTGTGGTCGTAGAACTCAACTCCGCCATATTTTATGTCACCCAAATTGAAGTGCCAATCCTCATTGATCGAGACCCTCTCGCCAAATCCTTGTGCCGAGAGAGCCACAGAGCTAAGGAGCGCTATGCAAAGTGTAAATAAACTCTTCATTTTTCTGTAATGTTAAGATGTGAGGTGTGAATAATCTCGAAAACAACCATTCACACCTCGCATTACTATATTATAATCTACTTAACAGACAACGTCAACTCACAATCCTCAAGAAGTGGGGTAGTGATGATGATCTTTACATTGTCCTCGCGACCCTTACTCTCGACATATCCCAACAGGCGACCGCCCTGGCAGCGCTGTTTGTTGTCGGTGTAGTTGTCGGCTACATTGTTTGATCCGCTCTCTAGTCCGAGTAGGCGTGCGGCGCCGTCGATGCGGACAACAACCTCGTTGTCGGCAAGAGTTACAACGTTGCCATCCTTATCCTGCACCTCGATGAAGAGATGTGCGACACCCCTATCCTTCGAAATGCTCTCTTTGTCGAGTGATGCTACCAGCTTGACAGGCGCACCGAAACTCTTTACCGAGTCTGTAGTCACGACCTCTCCCTTGTTGTAACCTCTGACACTCAACTCGCCAGCCTTGAATGGTACGTCCCACACGACAACAGCGTTAGAGTCGTCGTAGGGGCGCTTCTCTCCGATAACTTCTCCGTCGAGTAGCAGCTCTGCCTCCTCACAATTTGTGTAGGCTACAACGCGAATCATCTGACCATCGTTGAAATTCCACAATTGTGGGGCGTGTGTTGATACACTCTTCTCGTTCGGACGGGCTACATAAGCTCCTACGTAGATTGCAGGGCTTTCGCTCCACAACGCGCGACGGTGATAACCGCGTGGCTTAATGTTACCAGCCAAGTCGATCATTCCTGTCGTAAATCCGCGCGATGGCCATACGCCAGACTCACCCAAGTAGTCATATCCTGTCCAGATGAACTGTCCAAAGATGTAGTCGTTGTCGCGTACAGACTTCCACGCAGCCATATCGTGACGTGTCTCGCTACCATACAAGATACGCTTCGGATAGCTCTTGTGATCCTCCGCATAGCGATACTCCGTGTAGTTGTAACCCACAACGTCGATAGCCGTAGGATAACCCGTCTCGTTCGACATTACTGCACCCGCCATCGCTCCTGTGACAGGGCGCGACGTGTCGTGTTTGCGTACAGCCGTCGCTAGCTCCGCTGCAATCTCGCCTAGGCGATTTGCGTTTGGTAGCTCGGGTTTGTAGCCTGCGTCGTACTGCTGACCAACCTTTGCGCCCTTGTCGAGTACAGGGTGTGAGTATGGGTCGTTGGGGTAGTCAACCTCGTTGCCGATGCTCCACAATACGATCGAGGGGTGGTTGCGATCGCGGCGAACCATATCCGCTACATCACGCTTGCTCCACTCTCTGAAGTACTGAGACGAACCCTGGAACCCTGGTGTCCCCTTGTTCCATCCCTTAATCCACTTCTTCTTGGGGTACTCCCACTCGTCGAATGCCTCATCTTTGACCATCATTCCGAGTGAATCGCATATGTCGTAGAGATCCGTAGCCTGTGGATTGTGGCTCAGACGGATTGCGTTGCAGCCGATAGACTTCAACTGCTCAACACGTCGAATCCACACCTCGCGTGGAACGGCTGCACCCAGTGCACCTGCATCGTGGTGCATACATATTCCCTTCATTTTTGTCGGTACGTCGTTGAGCGCAAAGCCCTTGTTGGCGTCGAACGAGAGTTTGCGTAGACCTACATTGGTGATACTTTCGTCCAGCTTCTTTGACCCAGCATAGAGCTCCGTCTTTAACTTATATAGGTACGGTTCGTCGACGCTCCATAGCTTAGGGTTCGATACGTCGAATGATCCACTCAACGTCTCGATCTCCTCACCCTCGACAGCGCCTTTTGACTCCACCTTTGCTACAACTGCACCATCGCTGTCGGTCAACGTGAACTTAGCCGTTACGTTTTGGCTCTTAGCTAGTGTGTTGTTAACCTCGCACTTTGCGGTGACAGTCGCCTTGTTGAGCTTCTTGATCTCGGCAGAGTAGCTCGCGCCCCACAAGTTGATGTGTGTGGGGTTGGCATATACCAAATGTACGTCGCGGTAGATTCCACTACCTGTATACCACCTAGAGTCGGCATCGTCGCTGTGGTCAACTCGTACCGCTACGACATTGCGTCCGCCAAAGTTGATGTAGGGGGTCAAATCATACATAAACGATATGTAGCCGTTCGGGCGCTTGCCGACCCACTTGCCATTGATAAAGACCTCGCTATTGTTGTAGACTCCCTCAAAATAGATGTAGACCTTCTCGCCCTCGCGGCTCGCAGATACATCCAGATCCTTGCGATACCAACCGATACCGCCAGGCAAGAACCCTGTGCAGCTCGCATAGTTAGGGCTCGGAGTTTGAAGTACGCTCCAGTCGTGAGGGATTTGAACCGTCTCCCACTTGCTGTGGTCGTAGAACTCGACGCCGCCGTAGGTGATGTCACCGAGGTTGAAGCGCCAATCATTGCTTATAGTCTCGCGATCGCCAAACCCCTGTGCCGAGAGGGCTAGGGATGAGGCGATCGCAATAACTGTTGATAGTAATCTCTTCATTAGTCTTTATATCTATTGCTTATCGCATCTTGAAAATGCTGCTCTTGGTGCGCGCACCTGCAATAATCTCAGCATACTCCTTGACGATCTCAGGGTTAGCCTCAGCGACGTTGTTTGTCTCCGATGGATCTGTGATCACGTTGTAGAGCTCGTAGTAGCTCTTGCCTGGGTTCTTAACCTGCAACTCGATAAGCTTCCAGTCGCCCTTGCGGACAGCCTTCTTGCCACCCTGCTCGTGGAACTCCCAGTATAGGTAGTCGTGGTGTGCCTCCTGCTTCTCTCCCATAATTGCTGGAAGGATAGAGATACCGTCGCTCTCTGCAGGAGACTCTGCGTCGATCAACTCCGCAAGTGTAGGCATCATATCCCAGAATGCGCTTATATCGTTGTTCTTGATACCTGCAGGGATTGTGTTGGGCATATAGGCGATGAATGGGGTGCGGATTCCTCCCTCATACAAGTCGCGCTTGATACCGCGGTAGATACCTGTGCTGTTGAAGTAATCTGGATCAGCACCTCCCTCGGCGTGTGCTCCGTTGTCTGAAGCGAAGCATACGAGTGTGTTCTCGTCGAGACCCAACTCCTTGAGCAGTGCGTTTACGCGACCTACAGACAAGTCAAGACGCTCTACCATTCCTGCAAATGCTGCGTGTGGGTTCTCCTGGTCGCCATACGATCCGCCGTTGCGAACGAATGGTGTCTCTACAGGGTACTCGCCAATATGATCCTCATAGTACTCCTCGGGCAATACCAACTCTGCGTGTGGCAATGTGAATGTGAGGTAGATGAAGAATGGATTGTCCTTGTTCGCCTTGATGTAGTCGAGAGCCTTATTCTCGATCAAGTCGTGCGAGTACTGTGTCTTGCCGTCGAGCTCGACCATTGTCTGGTTCTCGTGTAGGTGCGATGGGAAGTAGTGGTGTGCGTGTCCCTGTCCAAGATAGCCGTAGAAGTAGTCGAAGCCCTGATTGTTCGGGTGTCCCTCGCTATGTGGTCCTCCAAGACCCCACTTGCCGATACAAGCTGTCGCGTAATCCTTCTGCTTGAAGATCTCAGCTAGTGTCACCTCCTCGTCTGGAATAGGTGTGTCGTAGTCGAAACCATCCTCCCACTTGTAGCCTCTGTTGCCACGAACGTGTGTGTGACCTGTGTGCTTTCCTGTGATGAGCGAACATCGAGAGGGAGCACTGACAGTACATCCTGCGTAGTGCTGCATAAACTGTACTCCACCCTCTGCCATAGCGTCGATGTTTGGAGTCTCGAATTTGTCCTGTCCGTAGCACCCTAGATCTGCACATCCTAGGTCGTCGCAGAGGATGTAGATTACGTTGGGTAGCTTAGCTTCTTCGACCTCTGTTGCGCACGATGTTGCTGAGCCTGCTGCGAGGAGCGATGCACCTGCAGTTAGCATAAGTTGATTCTTTCTCATCTTATTTTTTAATTATTTGGTTGTTGGTTAATATTTTACTTTACAGTTGGTTTGATCGTGTAGTTGTATCTGTATGAACGCATCAACATACGATAGTCTACGTGAACAGGATTGCCCCACGTGTTGTCGCCTCCGATACCTTTCTGTCCGAGATCAACGTTGAGGAAGATGTTCTCCTCACGCTTCAAGTCGACACTGTTGCGGATAGGTTTGCCCGCCTCCGTGAAGTAGTTCTCCTTAGGGTAGTGCGACGCCTGGAATCCGAAGAGCGTGCCGCCGATGATGTTGAGCTCAACACCCTCGCCATTGCTCAATGTCAACGTGCGAGTGTCGGTGCGGTAGCCGTTCTCCTGTGGGCGGATGTAGTGGTGCGAGAGCTCGTCGGTTGGCATCGTGTAGTTGCCTACGAACGACGACGTCTTGCGGTCTGAGTAGTTCTCCCAGGGTCCACGACCATACCACGATGTCTCCTTCAAGTCGCCGCGAAGCTCGAAGCGCTCGCCTAGACGTGGCATCGTATTCTCCTGCTCGGCGTGATACGACGTCGGGATGAAGCTGTTGTCGACAGCGATAGATCCATCACCTGAGATGGTGTAGGTAGTCGTGAAGTCGCCATTGAGGCGCTGCTTCTCGTTGGCGTTGACATAGCTCTTCGCCTCGATTGTGACGCTCTTGTAGCTCTTCTTGTTGAGTCGCTCGCCGCTGACGCTGAGGTCGACTAGAGATACTCGCTTGTGTGCATCCTTCCAGTGCTGTGCCTGCTTGTCCCATCCGTCATTGTCTACGGGTACGCGATAGAAGTCATACTCCGAATCAGCCTTAAGGAACTCCTCGCCTGCAACGTTGAGCGAGCTCAATCGTCCCGACTCCGCATTAAATATATAGGTGAAGTTGTCGCCCTTGATGGTGATCGCCTCTGCGCTCTCGGTGAGCGTGAGTGCCGCACCCTCCTCAGCCTCGTAGCCGAGTGTGCTCTTCTTGCTGAGCTGCAACTGCTCCGCAGCAACTACGTATCCAGCCTTGAGGCCATCCTTGTCGGCAGCAAGTGCGAACTCAAATGTGATGAGGTACTCTGCGCAATCCGAGATCTTAGCCTCGAAAGGTACAGATATTGTAGACTCCTTTGCCGCAGCAATATCCAACTTCAACTCGCCCGACTCGATCTGCTCGCCATTCTTCGTGAGCGACCACTTTGTAGTGAGATCAGAGAGGTTCGTGAACGAGAACTTATTGCGGACGTTAAAAGAGTTGACGCAGTTGCGTGAACGCGACACATCTACATTGTCGTAGACCTTGCGCATCTCGTAGGCGTGTGGGTTTGGTACACGGTCGGGGTTGACGATACCATTCAAACAGAAGGCGCCATCGTTGTGCTCGCCCTGTAGACCAAACGCACCTCCATAGTCGAAGTAGCGTACGCCGTCGCGAATATCCTCAAGACCCTGGTCAACCCAGTCCCAGATGAATCCACCCTGCAAGTTGTCTGAGTTGTCGATCAAATCCCAGTAGTCCTGGAAGTTACCGAGACTGTTGCCCATTGCGTGGCAGTACTCACACAAGATGAGTGGGCGGTAGGTGTCGTTCGAGAGCGAGTAGTTGCGGATCTTATCCATCGTCATATACATTGGTCCAACGACGTCGGTGTGGCTCTGTGTGCCAGCCTGCTCGAAGATCACTAGACGCGATGGATCGGTAGCCTTCAACTTTGCGTAGCCGTTGCGGAAGATCGAGCCGTCGCCACACTCGTTACCCATCGACCACGCGATGACTGATGGGTGGTTCTTGTCGCGCTGATACATTCTCATTATGCGGTCGTGGAAAATCTTCTCCCACGTTGGGTCGTCGGCGATATGTTTCGCAGGGTCGTAGTATGCCTGTAGGGCTGCACCGAGTCCGTGTGTCTCGACGTTAGCCTCGTCCAATACGAAGAGACCATACTTGTCGCACAACTCATACATATATGGGTCGGCAGGGTAGTGTGAGGTGCGTATAGCGTTGACATTGAACTCCTTCATTAGCTGTATGTCGCGCTCCGTAGTCTCGTCGGGGATGTAGTGACCATACTTTGGGTGGTGCTCGTGACGGTTGACTCCCTTCACGCGGATAGGCATACCGTTAACGAGGAGCTGGCTGTTCTTCAACTCAACAGAGCGGAAACCAACCTTCGACGATAGATATGATGTCGTAGTGCCGTTGTTGTAGCCGATTACGAGGGTGTAGAGTGTAGGGTGCTCGTCGCTCCAGCTCTCGCATCCCTCGACAATCTTCGACAACTTGTAGCTGCCAGCTTTGCTGCTCTTGATTGTCTCGCTAAAGACTTTGTCACCAGCAGGTGAGAGTAGCTCCACCTCGATCGAACCCTTCGATGCGCGTGCACCGTCTACGTCGATAGTGAGGTCTAGGACGCCATCTTTGTAGTCGTTGGTGAGTGATGTAGAGGTTAGGAAATCAGATACATAGCTCTTCTCTGTGGGGTAAACCCATACGTTTCGCTTGATACCAGCAAGACGCCACATATCCTGACCCTCTAGGTACGAACCTATCGAGAAGCGGTAGACCTCGACAGCGACGCTATTAATTGCACCAGCCTTCACGTATGGTGTGATGTCGAACTCTGCCTGCATCTTCGAATCCTGCGAGTAGCCAACTTTCTGACCGTTGACCCATACGTAGAACGACGACTTCACAGCGCCAAAGTGTAGGACGATGCGCTTGCCATCCCAATCTGCTGGGATCTCAAAGTCGCGACGATATGCACCAACTGGGTTCCAGTCGTCGGGCACGAATGCTGGATAGGCTGGCTTCTTGCCCACGAACTCATATTTGTGGTTCATATATAGCGGCTTGTCGTAGCCCTGTAGGCACCAGCTGCCTGGGACTGCTATCTTGTCCCACTTCGATGTGTCGTACCCCTCTTCGTAGAAGTCGACCGCACGGTCTGCAGGTCGCTCGACGAAGTTAAATGCCCAATCTCCGTTGAGCGATATGTTCTCAGGATGGTAGAGATAGCTCGATTTGAGGGCATCTTCGCGGTTTGTGTAGTACCAGAATGTAGATCGACCATCGAGGCGGTTAACTCCCGTGACGCTCTTGTCTTTGTATTCGGGTAGATTGGTGTTTGCTGAGGCACTTCCGATTGATAGCAGAAGCGCGACAGCCAAAAGATTCTTTTTTAGATTCATACTCTCTCTTGGTTGTTGTTATAATTTATTATTGTTTAGTTTTTCGGTTTTTTGCAAAACTTATAGAGTACAAAGATAGTAATAATATTGTATAAATGTAGCACTAAATCATTCAAATAACACTTCCAAATCGTTTATTTGTCATTAATAATTCATATATATGTCTATATGTCAGCTTTTTTTGGTCGTCCCATTTTTTTTTACTACTTTTACGTCCGTTATGCGAAAAACGATAAATTACATATTGTTCACTCTCGCTGCAGCACTGCAGTTCGCTTGCTTTTCGGGGCAGTCGACGGGGCAGGTTGAGGGTGATGTAGAGGAGGTTGAGGTGGTCGAAAATCGACGCTACGGAGTGCTCTCGGATGGTTATGAGCTCGAAAAGTGGAGAGTCAAGAGTGGCGAGACAATGGGGGTGATACTCTCTCGTTTTGGTCGCTCTTCGGCGGATATATTCAACCTCGAACGCGCCTCGAAAGGGATCTACACGCTCAACAAGATCGGTGTGGGTAATCGCTACACCACCTTTGTCAAGTGCGATTCGCTCGGTGTCGAGAGGCTCGATCACCTTGCGTATGAGATAGATAAGAGGCACTATGCGGTATTCTCGTTCGCCGACTCTATAGTAGTCTCAATGGGCGAGAAGGAGACGACGGTAAAGCGTCATAATCAGACGGCGACAATAGATAGTTCGATGTGGCTCGCAGCTAACGAGGTTGGTATGCCCGATGCGTTGAGCTCCGAGATAGAGGATATATTTCAGTGGACGGTCGACTTCTTCTCCATCAGCAAGGGCGACAGCTTCACGGTGATATACGACGAGATGTTTGTCGACGACTCGGTCTCGATAGGTCTTGGACGTGTGTGGGGCGCTAAGTTTCACCACGCAGATCGCGACTATTACGCTATCCCATTCAAGCAGGGCGATAGATTGCAGTATTGGGAGGAGGATGGCGGCAGCCTTCGCAAGCAGATGCTCAAAGCGCCTCTCAAATATTCGCGTATTAGCTCAGGATTTAGCTACGCCCGACTACACCCTATATATAAGGTATATAAGCCACACACTGGAGTTGACTATGCAGCACCTGCGGGCACTGAGGTTCACTCGGTGGCAGATGGCGTAGTGATCTTTAAGGGTTGGGGCGGCGGAGGTGGCAACACCCTCAAGATCAAGCACCCAGGTGGATTTACTACTGGATACCTACACCTCAAAGGATATGCTAAAAATATCGCACTCGGTTCGAGTGTGAAGCAGGGGCAGACAATCGGATATGTGGGCTCTACGGGTGCCTCGACAGGTCCTCACCTAGACTATCGTGTGTGGAAGGGGTCGACGCCAATAAACCCTCTGAAGCTGCCGCAGAAGCCTTCAGAACCTATTGCGGAGGAGAATAGGGCGCAGTTTGATTTTGTGAAGGAGCGTATAATTGCGGAGCTAAATGGCGAGCTGGAGGAGTGTGACTACATCACCTCGTTCGATAATTTGCCGAGTTTTGAGAAGCCACAGGCTGAGTCGCCGAATATAGATTCGATGATCCTCGCGCTGAGGTAGTTAGAGTAAAAAACAATCAATAAAAGATAGGATGATAACAGTTTCAAATGTAGAGGTTAACTTCGGTAAACGAGTTTTGTTTAAGGATGTAAACCTCAATTTTACGGCAGGCAACTGCTATGGTGTGATCGGTGCGAACGGAGCAGGAAAATCTACATTCCTCAAGGTGTTGAGCGGCGAGATAGAGTGCAACCGCGGCAATGTGTCGTTCGGTGTTGGTGAGCGTATCTCTGTGCTAAAGCAGGATCACAATGAGTTTGACGACAAGACGGTTCTCGACGCTGTGCTTATGGGACACCAGCCCCTTTGGCAGATTATGAACGAGAAGAATGAGCTCTATGCAAAGGAGGATTTCTCGGAGGAGGATGGTGTGCGCGCAGGTGAGCTAGAGGAGAAGTTTGCTGAGATGGATGGCTGGAATGCCGAGAGCGATGCGATGAAGCTCCTCAGCGGTTTGGGAATCAAAGAGGATATTCACTACTCGATGATGGGTGAGTTGAGCGGTAAGGATAAGGTGCGTGTGTTGTTGGCGCAGGCGCTTTTTGGCAAGCCCGACAATTTGTTGCTCGATGAGCCTACCAACGACCTCGACGTCAACACTATAGCGTGGTTGGAGAACTACCTCGGCAACTGCGACACTACGGTGCTCGTTGTATCGCACGACCGTCACTTCTTGGATGCGGTGAGCACGCATATTCTCGATATTGATTATAATGAGATCAACCTATTCTCGGGTAACTACTCTTTCTGGTATCAGGCGAGTCAGCTAGCTAAGTCGCAGCAGGCACAGCAGTCGAAGAAGGCGGAGGAGAAGAAAAAGGAGCTTATGGAGTTTATCCAGCGCTTCTCTGCCAATGTGGCTAAGTCGAAGCAGACGACGTCGCGTAAGAAGATGTTGGAGCGTCTCAATGTCGAGGAGATCAAGCCCTCGATGCGTAAATATCCAGGTATAATTTTCCAGATGGAGCGTGAGCCGGGCGATCGTATTGTCGCTGTGTCGGATCTCGCTGCGTCGGTCGGAGGCGATCAGCTCTTTAAGGATGTGAACTTCACTATCGAGAAGGGCGACAAGGTTGTCTTTTTGTCGCGCGATCCACGTGTTGTGACGGCTCTGTTGGACATCGTTGCAGGGATTGAGAAGCCAGATGCTGGTGTTGTCGATTGGGGTGTGACGATCAAGAAGGGGTATCTGCCCCTCAATAATGCGTCGTACTTTACCAATAGCCTCTCGCTCTTCGATTGGTTGGCGCAGTTTTCGCCAGACACTACGGAGGTCTTTGTGAGGGGATATTTGGGTAAGATGTTGTTCTCGGGTGAGGAGATCGAGAAGAGGGTTAACGTCCTCTCTGGAGGTGAGAAGATGAGGTGTATGATCGCGAAGATGATGATCGACAACCCAAACTGTTTGCTCCTCGACTCGCCAACTAACCACCTCGATTTGGAGTCGATTCAGGCGTTCAACAACGGACTTATCAACTATAAGGGTGTTGTGCTTATGACATCCCACGACCACGAGTTTATCAACACTGTAGCCACGCGAATCATCGAGATCGGACCAAAGGGTATGATCGACAAGTATGAGAGCTACGACGAATATTTGTCGGACGAGGCTGTGCAGGAGAGAGCTGCGAAGTTGTATTAGAGCCGATGGACATAGCTATAATTGGCGGAGGTGCAGCAGGTTACTTCGCGGCGATCAACATTATGGAGATGCTGCCGACGGCGAGCGTCACAATCTTTGAGGGTGGGTCGCGGAGTCTCGCGAAGGTGCTACTCTCGGGTGGTGGACGCTGCAATCTGACCAATACATTCAACGATGTAGTGTCGTTGGAGAGGGCGTATCCGCGTGGGGCGAAGTTGATGAAACGAGCCTTTCGCCACTTCAATCAGATGGACGCTGTCGAGTGGTTTGAGCGTCGAGGTGTTGCGCTGACGGCACAGAGCGACGAGTGTATTTTCCCTGTGTCGCAGTCGTCGCAGGAGGTTGTAGATTGCCTCGTGGAGCTTGCCCACGAGTTAGATGTGGAGGTGAAGCACTCGCATAGTGTGGAGCTCATTCATCCTCTGGATGGTGGAGTCTATGAGCTGCAGTTTGCCGATCCTAAGCTCCCCTCGCAACGTTTCGATAGAGTTGTAGTCACGACAGGTGGGTCGCCTCAGCTGGAGGGTTTCGCTATGTTGAGCGAGCTCGATTTGGCTGTGGAGTCTCCGTGTCCCTCGCTCTTTACGTTCAACCTCCCCAACGATCCTATAACACACCTTATGGGTACGGTTGTGGAGCGTGCGGAGGTGTCGTTGCTCGGTAGCAAGCTCTCGGCAGAGGGGGCGCTGCTGATCACTCACTGGGGTATGAGCGGGCCTGCTGTGTTGAGACTTTCGTCGTATGGTGCGAGGTTCTTGGCGGATCGCGGGTATGAAGCTACGTTGGCGGTTAATTGGGTGTGTGAGAGGAGCACGGAGCGTGTGATGGAGGAGTTGAGACGTATTATCGGAGAGCACGGAGCTAAGCTAGTCACCTCGGTTCGTCCGTTCGACATACCTACGCGTCTGTGGATGGCGCTGCTCATCAAGTCGGGCGTTGCGCACGAGCGGCGTTTCGCGGAGTTGGGGTCTAAGGGGCTCAACAGATTGGTCAATACGCTCACCAACGATGAGTACAGAATATCGGGTCAGAGTCGTTTTCGCGAGGAGTTCGTCACCTGCGGAGGGGTCTCGATGGGTTCGATAGATATGTCGAGCTGCGAGTCTCGCCGCTATCGAGGGGTCTACTTTGCAGGCGAGGTTCTGGATGTCGATGCGATCACTGGGGGCTTCAACCTCCAGGCTGCGTGGAGCACCGCGTTTGTCGTGGCGCGCTCCATAGCTAACGCAGGTGTCGTAGAGTAGAATAAGTTGTTAAAAATAGTAGCCACAACCAACTCGGGTCTCTCGATGTTTGGTTGTGGCTATTTTTTTTGAGATGCTCTGCAAGGAGGCAGACGCAAAAAAAGCACTCAAGGAGATCTACCTCCCTCAAGTGCTTTTTGTGTAGCGGGTCCGGGACTTGAACCCGGGACCTCACGATTATGAGACCCAAAGGAGTATGTTTCGTCCCATTTCGTAAATTTGTCGCACGTCGCTTGAAGTGTTGGTTTACAAGGGTATAAGCACCTATTTCACTACAAATCTGCACGTTACATTTCGTCTTTTGGGCAACAATATGTGCAAATTGCGTGCAAATAACACTTTCAAAACCCTAAAAAAATAGTAAATTTTAGTTTTGAATGTTTATATTTTTTTTCTGTAGAGGATATATATAAGGTAGTTAATTCCGACTACATTAATTCCAAATTATATGTATTCTTATACCAAAGATGGCGTAACGATCTCCGCAGTGCTGGATCGACGCACGCCAAACAAAGAGGGCAAATTTCCTATTAAAATCAAGGTTTACCACCTCAAAAAGCCAAAGTACTACTCAACTGGTCTAACAATGAGTAGTGACGAGTGGGACTCTATCAACGAGAGTCGAACTGCAACAAGCAAGAAGATTAAGCTATCCATCGAAAAGAGTTTTGCATTAGTCAAAAGTAATGCAGAGGAGCTAATCGACAAAGGAATATTCTCATTCAGCACCCTCAATGTCAGATTAAGCAGAGCGAGTGGCGACACTTTAAATAGTGCTATACGTGCTAAGATTGAGGCGTTGAGAGATAACGAGCAGGTCGGGACGATGCAGTTCTATGTAAACACCCTCACCCACCTTGAAAAGTTCGCAGGGCGAGAGATCTCGATTAACAGCGTATCTGTTGAGTGGTTACAGCGATTTGAGAAGTATCTACAACGTGTTAATGGTGTGGCGACTATCGGTATGCACTTTCGCAATATCAGAGCTATAATGAATGTCGCCAAACGAGATGGCGTTATCAAGGAGTCACAATATCCATTTGGGAGAGGTCGATTTGAGATCAAGAGTGGCGAGGGTCATAAAAAGGGATTGACAAAAGCACAGATTAAAGCTATATTTGATTACGAAAGCGATAACGAGGCGACGATGCGATACAAAGATTTGTGGATATTCATCTATCTCTGTAATGGTATCAACACCGCTGATCTTCTGAAGCTCAAATACTCTAATATCATAGATGGCGAGATCTGTTTCGTGCGCCAAAAGACCGAAAAGACCAGTAAAAGCAGAAAAGAGATTCGAGTGACGATAACACCTGAGATGCAGCGCATTATCGACAAGTATGGTAATCCCCCTCTTCGCAACAACTATATCTTTCCATATCTCAAAGGTGACGAGAGCGCAATCGAGCGACAAAAGGTTACAGCCGATGTATTAAAGCGAATCAATAAGCGCACAAATCTAATAGGTAAAGAATTGAATATTGGAGCCGTGACCACATACGTTGCTCGCCACTCATTTGCAACCGTTTTAAAGAGAAGCGGAGCAAGTTTATCATATATTCAGGAGTCGTTAGGGCACTCCGATATGAAGACTACGGAGTCTTATTTGGCGAGTTTTGAGAAGGAGGAACGAGCGAAAAATACCGAGCTACTTACCTCATTTTTGTAGATTTTGAAAAATATTTTCGTTTTTGTTTATATTTTCCAAAAAATGAGGATATATATAGAAATAATGAGAGTTTTGGGAGTTTCTAATCTGGAAGCTCCTATCAGCAGTAGAAATTAGAGCAAATCAATGGAAGATATTGGAGATTTTGTGGCTGAGATGGTCGCTAAATTTGAACAGGAAAAGCGAGAGTTTGATTGTTATATATCTAAGGTTTTCAACATATTAGACAACACCAAGACAGGGCAAGAGATATACGATCTAAACACTCAATCAGCCCATCTAAATATGTCATTGGAGCAGTTTGTCCGATTCTTAACCTATGACAACGAGCACTATCAAAATATGCCTATTTGCGTTCTAATTGAGGAGATAGAGCGAATATTGAATGAAATAGATAATTTGCCTACAAACAAATAGTTAGCGTAGTATAACACGCTTTTCAACTCTCTGAGAATAGAATGAGATTGTCGATTTGGCAAATTGTCAAGTTGATTGCGTATGCGCTATTCTCAGAGCAAATTTACTGGTACGACAGTTAAAAATCGAGAAAAAATCCACCATTTGCCTATATCTCCGACAATTTAGGGATATAATAGTTATGGAGTAGTATCATTTACGCAAATTTTAAAACTTACAATTATGAGAGACAAAAACGAGCAGGAGATCCAAGGTGTAGAGATCATTATAGATGATCTTTTTGAGGGTGACGAGGTTGTTGAAGAATCGCAAGGATCTAACGAGATCGACCACATCAAAATATTTGACAATAGACTCGAAGAGCTGGGAATGGGAGAGAGATATTTTGAGGAGTTAGAGCAACGAGCAGCACAACGAGCAACAGATCGAGAGGAGTACGAAAAGGAGCTTGATAGGCTCGAAAATGAAGAAGATGCAGAGGTGTCGATAGAGGACACAGAAGATATTTAACTACATTTGCATCGCAACAGTTCTCTTTTAGAGATGTAACTTTTGGAATCTGTATAAAATTGTCTAACTTTGTAGTGCTTGTGGAGACATAAGCACACATATTAGAAATTTTATACACGAAAGTGTTTAACTTAGTTCTCAGGAATAAAGTCTGGTAAACTTTTTGTTTTTCTGACGAGAATAGGTTAGCATCTCTCGCGTCGTATTTATATGGCGTGGGGGACTGTTGCTTATTTTTGTCACGGGTTTACCAGAGCCTTTTCCTAAAAATGAGTTAGCAGCCCTCACGCTTTCGCATATACTTATAACCTTCTAAGGAGGACGAGAAGGAAAAAACTCTGGAAAATGAAAAAGAAATTAAATTTACTGATGCTTGCCTGCTCAATCTTAAGCTATACACAAGCAGGTGCACAAACATTGCAAACATTTAAAGGCGAAGTAGGAGGTGGTAATGAAACCTACACCTACTATGACGATCCGCAAAATGGCAAAACGATTAAGCACGGAACATATAAATTTGTCAACGATCAAAAAAGCGATGAAGGGGCAACTATGTTTTACACCATAAATGGCTCATTTAAGAATGGTTATAAAGATGGTGTTTGGAGCTATGACGTCAAGTGTGTAGATGTGCAGTCTGGTAGCGATAATTTATATTTTACTACTGTTAAAAAGATGGTTAATACCTTTACAGATGGTATGCCCAATGGATCTTGGCGTTATAATTATTCAGGTAAAGTTAGACGTAGATTATTTTCTCTTAGCGGTTGGTCGTGGGCTGAATACGAAACAATAACTCCGGTTAATATCGTTGTGACATTTAACAATGGTTGTTTGGTTGGTGATGTTACATTTAAAACTCCATTTGTAGATGTGTCGGGTAAATTAGATAATGAAGGTTGGTATATTGGTACTTGGAATATCACAGATAGAAAACCTCTAACATTTGTAAATCGGGTAGCGCAATTCTATCCAGCAGATAGAGCTTTGACAGCTATGCAATCAAAAGTATCGACCCTCCAAGGTAAAGCAAGAGAAGATTACTGTATAGAGAATCACCTAAAAGTTGATACCGTAAGGAGTAAAACCTACTTTGATCTTAATGATGGATATTTCGATTCACCTGATTGGTTGCACGTTCATACAGGTGGCGACAAGTCGTATGAGAATGACGAGAACAATAATCGTAAATATAAAATGGATTATGGTAAGTTTCTGGAGATCTATCGTGTAGAGGCTAAAACAATAGAGCAGGCTGACTATAATTGGAAAAACAGGGACTCCGAAACTCTCCAAAAAACACTAAATATTTATCGAATACACTTTTCTAAAGAGGATATTAAAAAAGTAGAGGAGCGAATCGCTATGTTGAAGCAGCAAGAGAGAGCAGGTGTGTCTAATAGAGCAGCGTGTGATACCGCGCAGGAGTTATATGAAAATGTTCGTTTAAGACATAACAATATATATTATTGTGAATTTAATAGCTACGAAAAAGGAGAAATTTATAAGGAGAAGTTAAGAGATAGTAAAATGAGTTATGGTCATATTGCACCTCCAATTTTAACTCCAGATATTTCATTGTGGAATGATACGTTTACTCCTACTGTGAAAAAGATGGTAAAAGCGTATAAATCTGGATATAACGAGAGTACAATAACATCGACCATAGATGAAGTTTATAAATATATTCCAAGAGCTGAATTGTATGGTCCGGTATACAACGAAGATATTGATTATAAGATTTATATTGAAAAAATAAATAATACGTCCGCACAGATTGATAAATTTGCGGTACAAGTTGATGAAATGTCAGGTATCAACACTCAATTTATAGATGTTTGTACCTCATACTCTAATATCGAGGGTAACACTGATAATAAGAATCTAAATAAAGGTTTAGTGGCTTTGAGTGGAAAGATTGCGCAGACAGCAACGAATAAGCTAACTAAATCCGAAGATATAAAGTCGATCAGTAGCATAGCAGAACAGACACAACAGCTAATGCAGCAGTGCAATGATGTCGAGAGTAATTATATCGCTCTATCTGTTCCAAGCACCAAGAAGAAACTTAATAAATATTATAATGAGATTATAGCTTTTGTAATTAACAGTGCAGGTACAAGTGCTGATTTTTCAAAGATGGAGAGTGCACTTAATTGTGCAGATCTGATAATTACAAAGATGCAGAGTCTTATAACCGCCGACACCTCTACATTAGAATCATCTATATCGAAGGAGAAAGATTTGAATAGACGAGTTGAGCTATTTGTAGAGTAATAATAGGGCGCGAAGATATATAGATAGTCGAGTTCTAAGGATGTTTTCGCCTCCATTTTCGCGCTCTTTTATCTTGCCTTATATAACACTATAAAATATATCTTTTTAATGAGAAAATGAATGAATGAAAGATATTTTATATGAATTTAAAAATAGAAATAAAGAAAATATATAAATACAGTATAGAGAATGTAGTTCATTCATTCACTCTCTATATAAGATAAAATTTTAGATACCATTTGAAGGTTGACTTTTACACCCCCTTCGTAAGTGAAATTTCTCGCTTACGGAGGGGGTGATCTTTTTATACACCTATTGTTCTCAAAATTGATAATGTTTTATCGGTTGTGAAATTAAGATTCACAAGGGTTTTGAATGAGAAGAAAAATCCTTTGAGAAGTGATTTTAATTTATAATTCGGAAAATTATAGAATAGATATTCGGTGGTGATTATGCAGAGCTTGTTTGATTTTGATTTTGAACGAGATGTGTAATCTGGAATATCTTTTTTTGAAAGGCTATTTCAATTTATATCTCTCCAAATTTTAGGATATACTTTTCCGACACCATTACCACAATATCAAAAAAAAAGAAAAACAGCAGGCAAGTTAGATCTGGCTGTTTCTTAATAATAATTTAATTTAATAAAAAGATGAAAAGAGAATTAACTTTCGATTCGATCCCATCCTCATTAGATGAGGTGTTGGGGAAATTAGACCAAGTAATTGGTATGCTATCAAAAAGGGTGGAGAAGCCTGAGGAGATCCCTAAATTCCTAAATGTTGAAAATGCTTTGAAGTATTTTCAGCGGATTGGCTATCCTATGAAGAAATCCACACTTTACAAACTATCGGCCGCGGGGAAAATACCATTTAGAAAAGATGGTAGTAGATTAGTATTTATCACCGCAGAACTGGATGATTGGTGTATCTCTGCGCTAAACAGCGATCAACCAACAAATTGCAATTATAATATTGTTAAATCAGCTCGAAAGGGCACAAAAAATCAAAATTATGATATATAATAAAACAAACACACCTCAAAATTGGGGTACAAAATATTTCAAGAATGACTATATGCTTGAAATTCCAAACTACAAAAAATTGTATGAATTGATAGATCTTACAGATAAAGTAGATTTTGCTTTAGAGTATTATAGGCATAGTGATAAACTGGGAAAGTTGCTATTAAATAGAGAGATTGCAGAGAATAAAAATCGTGAATTTGACAGAAACGAAGTAGATTCTGCAAAAAGGACATTAGCCAGAATAGAGCCAAAAGATAAATACAAAAATCCAATCATAATTGAAATGCTCCTAAAATTAGCACGTGAGGTTAATTATGGTCTTGGAGCTATTGGTGAAGATCCAATATTCTTTAATGGTTGTCATTGGCAAGAAATAAATAAAGAATTATTATCGAATTTTTTGTCTTTGATTGTTGAAGTAAGTGGAATAGATCACCATATATCAATAGAAGAGAAGTTTCAAAAGGACATAGTAAAGCAGTTTTATTCACAAGCGACATTGCCTCCATTAGATTATAATAGTAATGTAGTTATGATAAATCTGCAAAATGGAACGTTCGTCTTTGATAATGGTAAGATAACATTTAAGAATTTTGATCCTAAAGATAGACTAATGTTTCAACTCCCTTTCAAATACGATGCAAAAGCTACTGCACCTAAATTTGAGAAGTTTTTAGAGGAGGTTATACCAGAGGAAAATGCAAGGCTTGTTATTGCGGAGTATGTCGGATATATCTTTGCTAAACATCTATCATTTGAGAAATGTATGATATTTCTTGGAGAGGGTCGAAATGGAAAATCTGTACTACAAGAGATTATTGTTAGTTTGCTGGGCGAGGAAAATGTATTGAGTCACCCGATCTCTTCGTTAGCTGACACAACAGGTTATCATCGTGCACAACTTGAACATAAACTACTTAATGCTTGTAGCGAGTTTAGTTTAGATGGAGCAAAACCCGATATAGTTAAGGTTATGGCGAGTAATCAGCCACTGAGTGTTAGAAACATATATGGCGATCCTAAGATCATAAAAAATTATGGACGATTGCTATTTAACTCTAATATGTTATCAAACAAAGATGTTGAGCAGTCGGAGGGTTTCTTTAGGCGTTTCCTTATTGTCGAGTTTAACCAATCTATTCCAATAGAAAACGTTAATCCTTATCTAAGGCAGGAGATTGTTTCGGAGGAGTTGAGCGGTATCTTTAACTGGGTACTTCAGGGGTTGAAAAGAATTACCGCTCCGGGTGCAAAGGGATTCACCTATTCGCAGCATATTGAAAATGCTTCCTGTAAATTTAAAAACGATAGTAGTAGTGTCTATATATTCCTTGAAGAATGTGGGTATGAGTCGTCGGAAAAAGAGTATACATTATCTACGGTATTGTATAAAGAGTATGCAGAGTTCTGTAAAGATTCTGGATATAGACCTGTTAGTAGTCGTGTTTTCCTGAAACGTATTGAGTCTAATAAAATTAAAATAGAACGAAAAAAGACTAATAATGCGACGTGGGTATATTGCACTAAAAAGATGTGTCCACCTATATGTGATGCAGCAAATGTTACAGATATTATTAAAGCTATTGATTATGAAAAGGGAAATATACAAAGTGAGCTCGTTTAGGCGAAAGGAGGATGCGATCCCATCTACAATATATTTGTGGGATTGGTTGCTCCGAGAGTGTGAATACACACCTATCGTAGAGCAAATCCGTTCAACGAAAGATGATGAATATCGAAAGAGGTTAAAGTGCCAACTGCCAGCTATTACGCCAAGTGGTCTATTCTCTGGACGATGTGCTGAGTCTCTTGTAGAGCCAACTAATTTAATATGTATTGATATTGACGGGAAAGACAACCCGTCAATATCTGATCTCAAAGAGCTGAAATCTACATTGGGCAAACTTCCGTATGTTATGTATTGTGGATTGTCGGTTAGTGGCAATGGCGTATTCTGTATTATTCCATATTCAGATTATCGAGATCATAAATTACATTTCAACGCTCTTGAATCCGAGTTCAGAGAGTTGGGTATAGTTGTAGATTCAAGTTGTAGCGATATATGCCGTTTGCGATTCTACTCTTGTGATAGAGATCCTTATGTTAATATATACGCAGATGTATATAGCAAAACTTTAGGTAAATGCTCCACGAACGATAATTCAACAAGAGTATATCGAGAGAGGCAATCTAATATTTCATCGCAAGAGCTACACCAGCAAGCTCCACCTAATAATCTATCTTTAGAGGAGGCGTTATTACAACCTACAAATCTGGATAATGTCGTGGTTATACCTGAATCGAAAACTTTTAAAGCTAAAAGGTTCTTCGAAACTGTATTATCAGATCAGGTTGATATAACTGAAATCTATGGAGATTGGATTTATATTGCTGGTATCATCAAAACGCTATTTGGCAAAGATGGAGAGGAGTTGTTCCATCGTGTAAGTAGCTTCTATCCAAAATATCGTTATGAGGAGTCGGAGCATACCTACCAATCAATAGATTTCAGCTTTCATTATAGAAGTGATCGATTGAAAGATATTGGAGCTAAATATGGCGTAGAGTACTACTAATTTCTAATTGCGCACAATTTACCGGTGTGTTACATTTTGGGCGATTTTTGAGCGTTTGGGCAACACATTGTGCAAATCGTGTGCAAATAAATAGGGCACTTGGGGGATTATTCTCCTAAGTGCCTTGTTTTCAATAGGTAATGGTGGTGGTATTTGTTGAGACCCCACGACTAACAAGCGTGGATAGCCTATATTTGGTCTCGAACGTAGATATTATATCACTGCTTGACAGCCTCTATACAATAGCGAATATAGCAAAAATTCCAGAACCGTATGATCTTTTTTAGAAAAATATTTTCAGCGAATAATATAGAGCAATGATTAAGCACTATGAACAAACGAAAAAGAGTGTAAATAACAATGATTCAATACTATCACATATCATTAGATGCTGTTTCGTCCAGTTCAACCACCGTGTGCAAATTGCGTGCAAAAGAAAAAAGCACCTAAGTAGTTTAACCTACCTAAGTGCTTGATTTTGAATTGTAGCGGGTCGGGGACTTGAACCCCGGACCTCATGATTATGAAGCTCAAAAGGTTGCGTTTCGCCCCATATCGTATAGTTGGCGCACGTCGCATTATGTGTTGGTTTCCAAGCGCATAAGTAGTTATCTTATTTCAGCTCTGCACATTAAGTTTCGTGCTTTCTACATCTGCGTGTGCAAATTGTGTGCAAGAGAGTTATTTTAAGTAGCCCTCTAAGGTTGATACAGGTTCTATTAAACTACTATTATCTATCTGAGATGCAACAGTAGTGAGTAGCCCTTTTAATTTGTCTTTTGATTTTGCAGAGGTGAAAAAATCTGCTATTAGCCTCTTCTCGTTATCGCCAATTTTCTTAAATAAATGTACACTTAAATTATCTGCACAAATTAAACCTAACATTATACTTGAATTATGTGTGCGCTGCAAGTATTTAGATTCAATCAATAAAGTCTCGTCCCACAACTTTAGGAGGGCTGAAAACTGCTCATCGCTTTTATACTCTAAGTGGTATACATATGAGTTAAGTATATTCGCTGATAATCTTACTATATTATCATTACTGTCTTGTAACATCATAACAAATAGTTTATAAGCCCATAATATTACAGTATTTCCACTATTTAATAAATTGCGCAAATGACTAATTAACTCTACATTGTTTTTATCTTTTAACCAAGTTGAAAGTTTTGGTGATATATAGTCGCCATATTTATCAAGAGGAGTATTTACAATTTGATTAAATTCAACCATTGGCAAACTCTTATCATCAAACTGGAATGAAAAATATCTACTTATTGCTACTACAGAGCTAATATTATCAATACCCATACCATGTAATGGGAACAATACATGATCCATAATATATTCAGCTAACATTATTTCTGTTTGTGTATAATCTTTTAATATCTCATTTAAAGATAAATGCAACTCGTATTCTGGCGTGAATTTAGGTTCATTTGTAGCACTTATTGCGATTTTACAACATGTGTAAAATTCATATCCCTCAAAAGAATTTGTTTCTCTACTTAATATAGAGTTTGGATTATCTCTTATTATATCATACAGGGGTTTGAACTTATATCTTAATAGCTCAATATAAAACAAATCTTCTATGACTATAAATATATCTCGTTTCTTGGTAATCTCCCAAATTAATTTAAATGAATTGAAAAATCTAATAACATCTCTATTTGTAACCAATATTTTAGGAACAAGATAAAAGGTGTTTTCTGTATCGTCTTTACCCGTAATAGATTTCTCTATAAATATTCTATACTTATTTGACTCTTTTGAGTTTTTATCAAACTTAAAGTATGCAGCAAATCTATCAAGCAATTCGTTGCATATTGCATATTCTTCGTATTTAGGAAGTTGGATCTCTAAATTAAATATCTTATCCAAGTAACTTGCTGGATTAATAATGTTGTTATTCTGCATTGTTGAAGTTACATATTCTTTATCGTATGCAACAACAAACACAGTATTTGGGAAATTGGCAGTATTTCTTATCAACCGTAAAATAGCCATAATCTCATTATGGTTAAGTCGGTCTATGTCATCTATAAATATAATACACCTAACTTGACTTTTTTTGAGCCTGCTACTTATGATTTTATATTGTGATTGTAGCGTTTGAGTGTTATTGAATAATATAGAACTTGTGTTTTGTAATATACCTGACAATGTAAAGGTGTTGTCAATACTACCAATTAGTAGTTTCGCATAACTATCTATATTATCTGACAGATCTGGAATATATTGTTTCACTTGATCTTTGTATGTAGTTATAAAATTCGATACTATTTGATCTGCATTATCACAACTCCATGGATTAAACTCAAAGCAAATATCAATATTGTTATCTGCTTTAACGTCCTTAACTAACTCCATAAGCATCGTACTCTTCCCCGATCCCCACTTGCCTGTAATTCCTAATGCAAAACTACCCTCAAAGAAAAAAGCCTTTCTTAGCTTCTCTGAGACTTCATCAAAAAAATCACTTCTTTTGTAACTATCATTATTTGCATGACAAGACTCATATTCAAAAAAATTATCAGAATCATTTAAGTCTTGCTTAACATCAAATACTGACTTTATATTCTTTGTGACTTGAATTATATATTCTTTATGTTTAAGGATCATTCTGTAAATATATAATACAATCTCACATATCAATGGGAATAAAATAACATTGCCATACATAAGACAAGTTGAATTGCCAATAGTGTAATACTCCCACTGATTACTCTTAACTGCTAATATGTGTAATACAGCTATAATCACAGCAAGCGCCATTCTCTTTGTGTATATAGCTCGTTCTTTCAATGCAAATATCAAATAATAAGCAATAATTAATACACCTATTGTTATTGGGAATATTATATTAGATAACTTTGAGGCAATTGGATTAACAAGAAGATGATTAAGCAAACCTACATAAGTATTACTAAATGCGATAATCGACAAGATAAAACAGGCAATTATAGCCAATAACAAATAGCATGTTTTTTTTGAGCGTGATGTATATTTCATATGCAGAGTAAGAATTATTTATCGTATGATTCAAACAAAATTAGTTATTATTCCTTTATTATACAAATAATTCAAGCTTAACAGATATGATATAGAAGATTTTGTGAGCTCCACCGTGTGCAAATTGTGTGCAAAAGAAAAAAGCACCTAAGTAGTGTTATCTACCTAAGTGCTTGACCTTGAATTGTAGCGGGTCCGGGACTTGAACCCGGGACCTCACGATTATGAGTCGTGCGCTCTAACCAGCTGAGCTAACCCGCCATCCGCATATGATTAAGTGTCGATCAATTGTCCGATCCTTAATTGCGTTGCAAAGATATGGATAAAATAGGACTTGTGCAACTTTTTTTGGTAAAAAAACAGGGCGAATAGATAAAAAAAGTGGGAGCTGCGTGACACACAACAAGTTGCGGCAAGCGACTTCTCTCTCTATTCCTGTTGCAAACTGCTAAGGTGTTGTGAGATTCTCTATTTTTGAGCTGTGTATAGGAGGTCGAAAGCTCGATCAGTCTGCTCCGACAGTTGGTAGTCGGTGAGATCTATCCCCTGGGTGAGATCCCTGTTGTCGCGCAATAGGCGTCGTCGATTTATGCGATTGAGTATGTCGTAGGGTAGCTGCAGTAGAGCGCGTGGCAGGCGGTGTTGCAGATCGAATATATCTAGCCGCGTAATCTTCGCCACACCTTTGCGGTTCTCCTCGTAGTACTCCATAACCTTCGAGTTGCCCACAACCCCCATCTCTACGATCTGCTGCTCGTCGAACTTCGTGCGTAGTAGGGCTGTTAGAGCCTCGGCACTATACTCGCGCACGTGCCACGGATTGCGTGTGAGCGACATTGGTGCGTTGGGTGTCGATACTATTAGGTGCCCTCCGGGCTTCAATACGCGGTAGATCTCGGCGACAAACTCGGTGTCGCTCTCGATGTGTTCGATCACTTGGAACGTCACAACGTGGTCGAACGAGTTGTCGGGGAAGGGGAGAGGTGGCACCGTGCAGTTGACCATCTCTACATTCGAGGGGAGTGTGTGATCTCGATCTACGCTCGGCAGATGCTTGTCGAGTGTGACAAACTTCGTGCAGTGGGGGGCGAGTATCTCGATCCCATAGCCCGACCCTGTGCCGATCTCCAGCACGCGACCATTGAGATGCTCCGATGCATATATGTAGGCTAGGCGCGAGCGTTGATAGACGAAGTTGTCCGACGCGTCGCGAGAGACTCGCTCGGCGGTTGCGATCTTGCTCATAGGCAAAACTGTTCGGATATTGTGATGATTATTTAGACTTGACGACTTGGATACCCTCGGCTGTAGACTCCACGACACCGCGTTTGAGCAGAACACCGAGCGATCGCTTGAAGAGCTTCTTGCTCATCAACGTAACCTCCGCAACGCGCTCGGGGGCGCTATTGTCGTTGATTGGTAGGCGACCGCCATTCTCGTTGAGTAGATCTAGTAGTATCTCGGCAGAGCTCTTTACCTCTTTGTATCCCTGCTGGTTGAGCGTGAGGTCGATGCGTCCATCTTCGGTTATCTTGCGTACGTAGACCTTCAGTCTGTCGCCCACAGCGATTGGGCGGAAGAGCTGATTCTTGTAGAGCATACCCCAGTAGCGGTTGTTGATGATGCAGCGGAATCCGATGTCAGACCCCGACGCAACTAATACATCCACCTGCTCGCGAACCTCTACGCCTATCACCTCGTTGTGCACAATGTTCTTGAGCTTCGTTGTCGCAACGCAGCGTCCTGTGATGTTGTCCTCGTAGAGGTAGACTGTGACGTAGCCACCCACAACGACGCCGCCCTGCTGGTTGCGGTTGGGCAGGAAGAGATCCTTTCCGTAGAGCCCCCAGTCGAGAAATGCGCCGTGGAGATTCTTGTCGATCACCTTCATATAAGCTATTTCGCCCACCTTTGCGTGAGGCTCCTCGGTCGTAGCGACTAGTCGATCTTCGGAGTCGTGATAGACGAATACCTCTACCTCGTCGCCCTCTTGCTGTGTGAGCGATATGTAGCGGTTCGGAAGAAGAACTTCGTCGCCCTCAGAGTTGGCTAAATAGAGACCGAAGTCCGAGATGCGATTTACCGTTAGCTTATGTGTTTGTCCTGCTCTAATCATCGTGTGTATATATTATTTTGGTACAAAAGTAGCGATTTTTTATCGGTTTTCACTACATTTGCTCAATTAATAATTTGTGGGGTGTGATTCTTGCCCGATAATCCTCAATAAGTAGGGTTCGGAATTTGTTATATACTTTGTTATGGAGAGAGAAGATTTGTTGAAAATATATGCACCCGATCAGGATAGTAAGCAGCTGCAGCCGCTTGCTGAGAGCTCTGTGTCGGCTGGTTTTCCGTCGCCTGCCGACGACTTCGCAGGGCTGAAACTCGACCTCAACAAGGAGCTGGTCAAGAACCCTGCGTCGACATTCTATGCTCGTGTGAGTGGTGTCTCGATGGTAGACGAGGGGATCGACGATGGCGACCTGCTTGTGATCGACAAGAGTGTTGAGCCCCTCGATGGGTCGCTCGCAGTCTGTTTCGTCGATGGCGAATTTACCCTCAAACGATTCTCCGACCGAGGCGACCACGGGCTGCTGATACCTGCAAACTCCGACTATCAGCCAATCAGGGTGAGTGCCGAGAACGACTTCCAAATATGGGGCGTGGTGCGATATATCATAAAGAAGATGATCTAGGCGATATGATAGGGCTCTGCGACTGCAACAACTTCTACGTCTCCTGTGAGCGACTCTTCGATCCGCGATTGGAGGGGCGACCTGTCGTGGTTATGAGCAGCAACGATGGCTGCGTGATTGCGAGGTCGAACGAGGCGAAGGCGTTGGGAATAAAGATGTCGCAGCCGATGTTTCAGATACGCGACCTCGTGGCGAGATATGGTGTTGTCGCAAAGTCGGGCAACCTGCAGCTCTATGGCGACATATCGGAGCGTGTGATGATGACCTTGCGTGCCGAAGTGCCATCTATTGAGATCTACTCTATCGACGAGGCGTTTCTCGATCTATCGCAGATCGAAGCGTCGGATGTTACGCCATTTGCGCAGGCTCTGGCTCGCAGGGTTCGACGCAACGTTGGGGTGCCTGTAAGCATCGGTGTTGCGCCCTCGAAGACTCTGGCGAAGGTGGCGTCGAAACTCTGCAAGAGTTATCCTAAACTCAACGGAGCCTGTTTGATGCACCGCGCGGAGGATGTGGCGAAGGTTCTCTCCAGCTACCCTGTGGGTGAGGTATGGGGGATTGGTCGTCGTTCTGTGGCGATGCTCAGCGAGTATAACATTCGTACGGCGGAGGAGTTTCGTGCAGCACCGCGCGAGTGGGTACGTGCTAAGATGGGGGTTGTCGGCGAGAGGACGTGGCGAGAGCTGTGGGGAGAGAGTTGCATAGAGATTGATCTTGCGCCATCGGAGCGGCAGTCTATAATGGTGTCGCGCTCGTTTCACGCAGATATTGATGAGATAGAGCCGCTGGGTCGTTCGGTTGCCGACTTCGCATCTCGTGCGACCGAGAAGCTGAGGGTGCAGGGGAGCGTAGCCTCGCAGATGCAGGTATTTCTGATGACGAACCGCCATCGCGACGATCAGCCCCAACATAGCGAGGGGCGGATGGTGAACTTCTCGACACCAACCGATAGTACGCTTGAGATCGTGAAGGCAGCGACTCAGGCGCTCAAGCAGCTCTACAGAGTGGGCTATCGCTACAAAAAGGCTGGCGTAGTGCTCTACGAGATAAGTAGCAACAGTGGCGTACAGTGCTCGATGTTCGACGAGGTTGATCGCACCAAGCATCGTGTGTTGATGGAGACTATGGATAGACTCAACTCGCAGATGGGGCGCACCACGATCAAGGTTGGGTCGCAGGGAGAGGGGGCGGCGCACTCGAGCAGCGAGAATAGATCGCCCAACTATACCACTGCGTGGAGTGATATTTTGAATATTAAGGTGTAGATTTCTATATTTTTACTATTTTTGCAGATTATGGATGAAACAATAAAGATAGTTGGGGCGAGAGTTCACAACCTGAAAAATATAGATCTTGAGATTCCGCGTCGCAAGCTTGTTGTTGTGACAGGGTTGTCGGGCTCGGGCAAGTCGTCGTTGGCGTTCGACACGATATATGCCGAGGGGCAGCGACGATATATGGAGACGCTCTCAACCTACGCGAGGCAGTTCGTCGGGTCGATGGAGCGCCCCGATGTAGACAAGATCACGGGGCTCAGCCCTGTGGTGGCGATCGAGCAGAAGACGACCAACAAAAACCCTCGCTCGACAGTGGGTACTGTCACCGAGATCAACGACTACTTGCGACTGCTCTACGCTCGTGCGTCGCGCGCATACTCGCCCGAGACGGGGGAGCTGATGGTGCGATACACCGACGAACAGATCCTCGATATGATCCTCACCGAGTACGACGGACGCAAGGTGGCGTTGCTCTCGCCAATCGTCAGGGGGCGCAAGGGGCACTATCGTGAGCTCTTCGAGACATTGCGCAAGCGAGGGTATATCTATGCCCGAATTGATGGCGAGATGGTGGAGTTCACGTCGGGGATGAAGCTAGATCGCTACAAGACACACGATATTGAACTAGTTGTGGATCGTGTAAAGGTGCGTGAGGATGATGGTGAGAGGATATTGAAGTCGTTGCGCGAGGCGATGAGTCAGGGCGACGGGACTATGTCGCTCTACGACTATGAGGCGGATCGTGCGCGCTTCTACTCGCGTCATCTTATGTGTCCCACTACGGGTGTCGCTTTTGAGGAGCCTGCGCCATACACCTTCTCTTTCAACTCGCCGAAGGGGGCGTGCCCTCGTTGTTCGGGTCTGGGTGAGGAGGCGGTCTACGACCAGTCGAAGATCATACCCGACCCGACGCGAAGCCTCAGAGAGGGTGGGGTAGAGCCTCTAGGTAAGTATCACAACAATATGCTATTTGCGATGGTCGAGACGCTCGGTCGTCGACACGGATTCACCCTCGACGACCCGATCGAGGAGCTCAGCGCAGAGTCGATGAATGCAATCCTCTATGGCGATCCCGATCCGCTGCGGATAAATATGGCGGAGTTTACGTCGACGAGTGGTATTCACCTCCTCGCGTGGGAGGGTGTGGCGGACTACATCGAGAGCACGATGGATCCCGACAGCAAGAGGGGGCAGAAGTGGCGCGATCAGTTTCTCGTTCGTCGCCGCTGCTCGGAGTGTGGAGGATCGAGATTGAGGGATGAAGCACTACAGTTTAGAATCAAGAAATATACGATTGCAGACCTCTGCGCAATGCCCATCGAGGAGTTGGCGGAGGTGGTAGAGGGGCTCGACGAGGGTATGAATAGCAAGGAGTTGGCTATAGCCTCGGAGATATTGAAGGAGATACGCGAGAGACTCGGATTCTTGGTCGACGTGGGGTTGGGCTATCTGTCGCTGAGTCGTTCGTCGAGGACGTTGTCGGGCGGTGAGAGTCAGCGCATTCGTCTTGCCACACAGGTGGGGTCGAAGCTTGTGAACGTACTATATATATTAGATGAGCCTAGTATTGGGCTCCACCAACGCGATAATATGCGACTCATCGGATCGCTCAAGGGGTTGCGCGACGTAGGTAACTCGGTGATTGTTGTCGAACACGATGAGGAGATGATGCGCGAGGCGGACTTTATTGTCGACGTAGGTCCTCTCGCAGGACGCAGGGGTGGCGAGATTGTTGCAGTGGGAAGATTCGACGAGGTGTTGAAGTCTGGTTCGATGACTGCAGATTACCTCACGGGTTGCCGCAAGATCGAGATACCCAAGAGCCTGCGCGAGGGCTCGGGCGAGTGCATCACGCTGCGAGGCGCGAGGGGCAACAACCTGAAGGGGGTCGATGTTGAGTTCCCTCTAGGCAAGTTTGTCTGTGTCACGGGGGTGAGTGGTTCGGGTAAGTCGTCGCTCATCAATGGCACGCTGCGTCCGATTTTGAGCCGCGAGCTCTACCGTTCGTTTGCGCAGCCGCTGGAGTACGACTCGATTGAGGGGGTGGAGCATATCGACAAATTAGTTGTGGTCGATCAGTCGCCAATAGGTCACACGCCGCGCAGTAACCCTGCGACATATACGGGTGTGTTTGGTGACATTCGCAAACTCTTTGAGTCGACGGTTGAGGCGCAGATTAGAGGCTATAAGGCTGGTCGGTTCTCGTTCAACGTAAAGGGCGGACGTTGCGAGGCGTGTAGGGGCGCAGGTGTGCAGTCGATAGAGATGAACTTCCTGCCCGACGTATATGTAACCTGCAAGAGCTGCAACGGACGACGATACAACCGCGAGACGCTTGAGGTCAAGTATAGGGGTAAGAGCATCTGCGACATCCTCAATATGACGATCAATATGGCGGTGGAGTTCTTCGAACCGATCCCAACCATCGCCCATAAGTTGCGAGCGATCCAGGAGGTGGGGCTTGGGTATTTGACCCTCGGGCAGCCCTGCACAACACTCTCGGGGGGTGAGTCGCAGCGCATTAAGCTATCGTCGGAGCTCTCGAAGCACGACACAGGGCGCACGCTCTACATACTCGATGAGCCGACAACAGGGCTCCATTTCGAGGATGTGAGGCAGCTGCTGGAGGTGATAGGGAAGCTCGTCGATCGAGGCAACACGGCGATCGTAATAGAGCACAATTTAGATGTCGTGAAGGTCGCAGACCACATAATCGACATCGGCGCAGAGGGCGGTGTACGCGGTGGGCAGCTCGTTGTGAGTGGTACGCCGAGCGAGGTTGCGGAGTGTGCGGAGAGCTACACGGGTGAGTATCTGGCGAAGATGTTTCGTTAGATTAGGATATTCCGACTTTTGTAACTATATTTGCAGAGAAACTGAAAAAAAGAAACGTAATATAATAAAGAGAGTTAGTAGAATGAAATTTAGAGCATTATTATTGATATTCGCCTTTGCGGCGGCAGGGGCTGTTGGGTGCAGCGACGACGATGACGACGATCTTTTGTTGCAGACAGAGTTCAAAATGAGTGAGATAAAGACGCTCGCAAGCGATGAGGAGTTGCCACACTCAGACGATTGGACTATAACCGACACAGATTTGAGTACGACGCTAGGTGACGACGATTACATCGCAGAGTTGTTGGAGCTAGCCGCAGATAATGGTCGCACAATCAACCTTACGCTAGCCAACGTAACCAAGATCCGCTCAGGATTTTTGCAGAATGTGACGGAGGGGTTGGGTAATCTTATTATCCCCAACGCCACAGATATTCGATACACATCTTTCTTCGGTACACAGATCCGATATACGCTATATCTAACTGCTGAGGGCGACTTCTCGACGAAGTATATCGACGGCGACGACGGATACCAGGAGGATGTCGATGAGTGGTTCGATGGTATCTCCGACAGTGCGTTCGAGTATATCAACTTCGAGGATATAACGCTCGTGCTAAACAAAAATAAGGAGGGCGTGGAGATTCCAAATCTAACCACCCGAGGTTGGGCTCAGATCCTCTACGAGTAGTCGAAATGGAACTTTTTCGATCACTACTAGAACAGGCTAACGAGCTCCTTTGGTCGTATGTGTTGGTCGCGGTTCTGTTGGGATGTGCTATATATTTCACGCTGCGGAGTCGATTCGTGCAGTTTCGGATGATTGGCGAGATGTTGCGCGTGGTGGGTGACTCTACCTCGGGCGGATCGGGTCGTCAGATATCTTCGTTTCAGGCGTTTGCGGTGTCGCTCGCTAGCCGTGTCGGCACGGGTAACTTGGCTGGTGTGGCTATCGCTATCGCGCTGGGAGGTGCTGGTGCGATCTTCTGGATGTGGGTAGTTGCGCTTGTGGGCGCTGCGAGTGCCTTTGTCGAGTCTACGTTGGCGCAGCTCTACAAACGTCGCAATGGTGAGTCGTTTGTAGGAGGTCCCGCATACTATATGGAGAGCGGTCTGCGAGCTCGATGGATGGGGGTTATCTTCGCTATACTTATATCTATAACGTTCGGTTTTGCCTTCAACTCGGTGCAGAGTAATACGATCTGTGGCGCGTTGGAGCATAGTTTTGGCTTCGATCCCTCTGTGGTGGGGGTGGTTCTTACGCTTGTCACGATCTCTGTTATCTTCGGTGGTATTGGTCGTATCGCTAAGGTTAGTAGTGTGATTGTCCCCATTATGGCGTTGGGCTACATTCTGCTGGCTCTCTTTGTCGTTGTGCTCAATGTTCGGCTTATACCGAGTGTGGTGGAGCAGATTGTAGGGGGCGCATTCGGATGGAACCAAGCTATGGGAGGTGCCGTCGGTGCAGCTCTGAATCAAGGAATCAAACGAGGTCTCTTCAGCAACGAGGCAGGAATGGGATCTGCGCCAAACGTGGCGGCGACAGCGTCGGTGACACACCCTGTTAAGCAGGGGTTAATTCAGACGCTCGGGGTCTTTGTCGACACGCTTCTCATCTGTAGCTCCACAGCGCTTATTATATTGGTCAACCAAGATCGCATCGACCCCTCGATGACAGGTATTCAGATTACGCAGCAGGCACTGACCAACGAGATCGGTGCGGTGGGGGGGCTGTTCATTACTTTTGCCATTCTCCTCTTCGCCTTCAGTAGCATCATCGGTAACTACTACTATGGTGAGGCGAATGTGCGATTTATCACCTCGCGGCGGTGGGCGTTGCTGCTCTATCGTGTGACTGTTGGAGCTATGGTTTTTATTGGCGCTATGGTTACGCTGGACGACACTATTGTATTCTCTGATATTATGATGGCGCTGATGACACTCTGCAACCTCGTCGCAATAGTGCTGTTGGGAGACAAGGCGATGCGTCTGTTGGCAGATTATCGATCGCAGAGGTCGAGAGGTGTGAAGAGTCCAGAGTTCAAGAAGAGCGATGTTGAGGAGCTCAATACACCTGATGTAGAGTGCTGGTAGTGGGTTGGAGTAAAAAAAATGCAAAAAAAATTGCTGTTTTTGTGTTATAATAAAAAATTTTATATACATTTGCAAATATGAATAGTACAATCGCAAATAGATATTGGTGGCGCCTTTACAACTCGAAGCAGTCGTAAGGGAGCTGAACTCATCTATGAAGCAATAGTCACAATAAATTTAGAGAGTCCTGTCGCACCTGCGGCAGGACTCTCTAGGTTTTGGTGGTGAGTTGTACTGCTTATGTTTTTGGGGCGATAACAATAATAAAATATAAAAATATAATAGAGACAATGAACGATTTTCAGGTTGATTCAAACGGTTATTACGGAGATTTTGGCGGAGCATACATCCCCGAGATCCTCCACAAGGTAGTCACAGAGCTGCAGGGACGCTACCTTGAGATTATCGAGGACGAGGAGTTTCAGAGAGAGTACTACAAGTTACTAAAGGATTATGTCGGACGCCCCTCGCCTCTGTATCTCGCGAGACGACTCTCGGAGCAGTGTGGTTGCAAGATCTACCTCAAGCGTGAGGATCTTAACCACACGGGTGCGCACAAGATCAACAACACTGTAGGGCAGATATTGTTGGCGCAGCGAATGGGTAAGACGCGTATTATCGCCGAGACAGGTGCTGGGCAGCACGGTGTGGCTACAGCTACGGTTTGCGCGCTGATGAATATGAAGTGTATTGTCTATATGGGCAAGACAGATGTTGAGCGTCAACACGTCAATGTGGAGAAGATGAAGATGTTGGGGGCGGAGGTTGTCCCTGTTACGTCGGGAAATATGACGCTGAAGGATGCGACTAATGAGGCGATCCGCGACTGGTGTTGCAACCCTGCCGACACATTCTACATTATCGGCTCGACGGTTGGTCCTCACCCCTACCCAGATATGGTGTCGAGACTTCAGTCGGTAATCAGCGAGGAGATCAAGGGGCAGCTAATGGAGCAGGAGGGACGCGACTATCCCGATTACTTGGTAGCCTGTGTCGGCGGTGGTAGCAACGCTGCAGGTGCTATATATCACTATCTCGACGATACGAGGGTGAAGATTACGTTGGCGGAGGCTGGCGGTCTTGGCATCGAGAGTGGCGAGACGGCGGCAACAATTAAGCTTGGTAAGATGGGTATCATCCACGGCTCGCGTACATATGTGATTCAGGATGAGGATGGACAGATCGTCGAGCCATACTCTATATCGGCAGGTCTCGACTACCCTGGCATCGGACCTATCCACGCCAACCTTGCTGCGACACGTCGTGCGGAGGTGTTGGCGGTGAACGACGACGAGGCGGTTGAGGCGGCGTTTGAGCTGACTCGATTGGAGGGTATAATTCCTGCTCTGGAGTCGGCACACGCGCTCGGTGCATTGAAGAAGATGGAGTTCAAACCATCGGATGTGGTGGTGCTCAATCTGTCGGGTCGCGGTGACAAGGATATCGAGACATACCTTAACTATAAAAGATAACGATTTTGATATGAGCAAGATATATAGTTATAAGACTGTGACGAGCAAGGTGATCGGCGACCTACACACTCCCGTGAGCGTCTACCTAAAGGTACGCGATCTATTCCCGCAGTCGGCTCTGATGGAGAGCTCCGACTACCACGCTGGCGAGAACTCAATGTCCTACATTGCACTCTGCCCAATGGCGAGTGTCGGTGTTAACTCGGGTGTGGTGACGGAGAGCTTCCCCGATGGTGCGACAAAGAGCTATGCGCTCGACGAGAAGATGACGGTCGAGGCGGCAATGGATAGCTTCCTGTCGAGGTTCAAGGTCGAGGGCGAGAGTCGCGAGGTGTGCGGTCTCTATGGCTACACCACTTTCAACGCGGTGAGGTATTTCGAGAACATCCCCATCAAGGAGAGCTGCGACGAGATCAACGATGCACCCGACATTCTCTACATACTCTTCAAGTATATAATCAAGATTAACCCCTTCCGTAGCGAGATGACGCTCGTCGAGATACTGGAAGAGGGGGAGGAGTCGAGTCTAGATATGATAGCCTCGGCGATCGAGAACCGCAACTACTCGTCGTACGACTTCACTACGACAGGCGAGATTACGAGCCCAATCACCGACGAGGAGCACAAGGCGAATGTGCGTCGTGGAATTGCGCACTGTATGCGTGGCGACGTCTTTCAGATCGTCCTCTCGCGGCGTTTCATACAGCCATATCAGGGCGATGACTTCAAGGTCTATCGCGCACTTCGCAGCATCAACCCCTCGCCCTACCTCTTCTACTTCGACTTCGGTGGCTTCCGCATATTCGGTTCGTCGCCCGAGACTCACTGTCGCGTAGATCGTGGTAGAGCCTACATAGATCCGATCGCAGGTACTACTCGCAGAACGGGCGACTCGATCCAGGACAAGGCGCTTGCGGATGCGCTACTCGCTGACCCTAAGGAGAATGCCGAGCACGTTATGTTGGTCGACCTTGCGCGCAACGATCTGAGCCGCAACGCTAGCAATGTGGAGGTTCTATTCTACAAGGAGCCGCAGTACTATAGCCACGTGATCCACTTGGTGAGCCGTGTTGGTGGCGTGTTGGATGAGGGTGTGTCGTCGATCAAGACATTTGTCGACACCTTCCCTGCAGGTACGTTGAGTGGTGCGCCGAAGGTGCGCGCGATGCAACTTATCAGCGAGATTGAGCCTCACAATCGTGGTGCGTATGGCGGTTGTGTCGGTTTCATCGGCTTCGATGGCGACCTCAATCAAGCGATCACGATTCGTACATTCGTGAGCCGCAACCACGAGCTGTGGTTGCAGGCAGGTGGCGGAATCGTGGCTCGCAGCAGCGAGGAGTATGAGCTACAGGAGGTCAACAATAAGCTTGGCGCTCTAAAGAAGGCGATTGATATGGCAGTAACCCTCAAAAACTAACGACGATGAATATTCTACTTTTAGATAACTACGACTCTTTCACATACAACCTCTTGCACGAGGTTAAGGCGTTGGGTTACACCGATGTAGAGGTGCACCGCAACGATAAAATATCTCTCGATGAGGTGGCGCGTTTCGACAAGATCATACTCTCGCCAGGTCCAGGTATCCCCTGCGAGGCTGGTATCCTGCTCGACGTAATTCGTCGATACGCCCCTACGAAGTCTATCCTCGGCGTCTGCCTTGGTCATCAAGCTATTGGCGAGGCGTTTGGCGCAGCGTTGGAGAACTTGACAGATGTATATCACGGCGTGCAGACTCCTGTTGAGGTGACGTGCGACGAACTCCTCTTCGAGGGGATGGGGCGCACTATTGAGGTCGGACGCTACCACTCGTGGGTGGTGAGCAGGGTGAATCTGCCCGAGGAGATCGAGATCACGGCAGAGAGTGCCGAGGGGCAGATTATGGCGCTACGCCACAAGGAGTATGACGTGAGGGGGATTCAGTTCCACCCCGAGTCGGTCTTGACACCTGAGGGACGAACTATTTTGGTGAACTACTTAAAACACTAGCGAATATGAAAAATGTATTGTATAATCTATTTGAACATAGGTGTTTAGGTCGCGACGAGGCGAGGTCGATCCTGCAGAATATCGCTGGCGGAGCATATAGTGATGCTCAGATCGCGTCGCTCATCACTGTCTTTTTGATGCGCAACATATCTGTCGAGGAGCTCTGTGGTTTTCGCGACGCACTCTTGGAGATGTGCCTCTCGGTTGACCTTGCGGAGTTCGAACCTATAGATATTGTTGGTACGGGTGGCGATGGTAAGAACACATTCAATGTCTCGACTGCAGCCTGCTTTGTCGTCGCTGGTGCTGGCTACTCTGTCGTCAAACACGGCAACTATGGGGCGACATCGGTGAGTGGCGCTAGTAACGTAATGGAGCAGCACGGTGTGAAGTTCACCAACGACGTCGACAAACTGCGACGTTCGATCGAGAGGAGTGGAATGGCGTATCTTCACGCACCACTATTCAACCCTGCTATGGCAGCTGTGGCGCCTGTGCGCAAGGCGCTGGGTGTTAGGACGTTCTTTAATATGCTCGGTCCGTTGGTCAATCCTGCTCGACCTCGACACCAACTTCTGGGCGTCTACAACTTGCCGTTGCTCAGACTCTACAACTACGTATATCAGGCTGTCGACACCAACTTCGCGGTGGTGCATAGCCTCGATGGATATGACGAGATTTCGTTGACGTCGGAGTTTAAGGTTGCCACATCGAGTACGGAGAAGATCTATACGCCCGAGTCGCTCGGTTTTGCGAGGTGTACGGAGGCGGATCTTAGTGGAGGTTGCACTCTAGAGGATGCAGCGACGATATTCGACAATGTGATGCGTAATCGTGCTACCGAGGCGCAGACAAATGCGGTGGTTGTGAATGCAGCCTTCGCAATTCAACTTCGTTGCCCCGAGAAGAGTATTGATGAGGCTATTGCAGAGGCGCGTGCGTCGATCGAGAGTGGTGCTGCATACGAGGCATTGAGTAAATTTATTGAGATAAACAGATAGAGATATGGAGGATGTGTTAACACGTATTATTGCGGCAAAACGCATTGAGGTAGAGCGAGATAAGCAACGCATTTCGCCTGCGGAGTTGCGTGATGCTGTGGCGAAATTGCCTGTGCGAGAGCGTCGGTCGATGAGGAGTGCTTTGGCGTCGTCGGCGTCGGGTATCATCGCGGAGTTCAAGCGTCGATCGCCCTCGAAGGGGTGGATCAACGAGGGCGCTGAGGCGACAGTTATTCCCCCAGCCTACGCTGCGGCAGGTGCTGCTGCACTCTCGATTTTGACCGATACGGAGTTCTTTGGTGGGTCGTTGGAGGATCTTATCGCGGCTCGTCCGTTGGTCGATATTCCGATTATTCGCAAGGAGTTTATTGTCGACGATTATCAGCTCTATCAGGCTAAGTTGGTCGGTGCGGATGCAGTGTTGTTGATCGCTGCGGCACTCTCCACGGAGGAGTGTGTGGCGCTCACTCGCAAGGCGCACGAGTTGGAACTGGAGGTGCTGTTGGAGCTTCACTCACAGGAGGAGTTGGAGTATATAACTGACGAGGTTGATATGGTCGGGATCAACAACCGCAACCTTGGGACATTCCACACCGATGTGGCTAATTCGTATCGTCTGGCAGAGCTGCTGCCTCAGGATATGGTGAAGGTGTCGGAGAGTGGAATATCTGATCCTCAGTGTGTTGTGGAGCTTCGCAAGGCTGGATTTCAGGGTTTCTTGATTGGAGAGAACTTTATGCGTACGGAGCAACCTGGCGAGTCGTTGCGCAAATTTATTAGCGTCGTAGAGCAGTGATTCAGGGTAAATTGATAAAGGTCTGCGGAATGCGTATGGGCGAGAATATTCGCGCCATAGAGTCGTTGGGGATAGACCTGATGGGGTTTATTCTCTACGCCAAGTCTCCGCGTTTTGTGGCTGATATGCCAGAGTATATGCCGTCGTCGTGTAGGCGTGTTGGTGTCTTTGTCAACGAGTCGTTGGAGGTGATCGAGGCGGCTGTAGAGCGCTTCGGGCTCGACACTGTGCAGCTCCACGGCAGCGAGTCGGCAGATATGTGTCGCGCTCTGCGTAGAAGTGGGGTAGAGGTGTTTAAGGCTATCTCGGTCGGGGCGGTCTCCGATTTGTCGGTCGCTGAGCAGTATGATGGTGTGTGCGATATGCTTGTTTTCGACACTAAGTGCGAGGGTCACGGCGGCTCGGGAGAGCAGTTCGATTGGTCGATACTCGGTGGCTACAAGGGGCAGATACCTTTTCTGCTGAGTGGCGGAATTTCGGCGGACAGCGTTGTGGGTCTGCGAAGTTTTAGCCATCCGATGCTCGCTGGCTACGACATAAATAGCCGCTTCGAGAGTGCGGCAGCAATGAAAGATGTGGAGCTTATTGCTCAATTTTTGAAAGTGTTAAATGGTTAAAATATAGATTGTTATGAATAGAATAAATCAACTTTTTAGTGGTGATAAGAGCGATCTTCTCTCGATCTACTTCTGCGCAGGTACGCCTACGTTGGATGGTACGGCAGAGGTGATTAGGACGCTTGAGCAGAGCGGTGTGTCGATGATCGAGATCGGCATCCCATTTAGCGATCCGATGGCGGATGGAATTGTAATTCAGGAGGCGGCGACCTCGGCACTGCGCAATGGTATGTCGCTTCGTCTGCTCTTTTCGCAGCTTGAGGGTATTCGCGACAATGTGTCGATTCCGCTAATCTTGATGGGCTACTTGAATCCGATTATGCAGTTCGGTTTCGAGAACTTCTGCAAGAGGTGCAAGGAGTGCGGTATAGATGGTGTAATTATTCCAGACCTCCCGTTTGCCGACTACCAGTCGAGCTATCGTGCAGTCGCAGAGGAGTATGACGTGAAGGTTATTATGCTCATCACCCCCGAGACTAGCGAGGAGCGTGTGCGCGAGATCGACGACAATACAGATGGCTTTATATATATGGTATCATCTGCTGCGACGACAGGTGCACAGTCAGATTTCGACGCTCAGAAGCGCGCTTACTTCGCAAAGATCGACTCTATGGGGCTTCGGAATCCGCGAATGATAGGCTTCGGTATATCTAACTATGCTACGTTCCGTGCGGCGTGCGACAATGCTCGTGGTGGTATCATCGGTAGCTATTTCGTGAAGCTTCTGAAGCAGGAGGGGTCGGCGGCTGCGGCTATAGATAAGTTGAAAATTTCACTCCAAAAATAGAGCTATGACGATGAAAAGAGTATTATTGTCGCTGCTATCGTTAGCAGTGTTTGCGCCAGCCGTTGTGTCGGCAAAGGTGAAGGATCTGAACTACGACATCTATGGATTTGCTCGTACCGACTTCTATTTCGACGACAGGGCTACGGCAGCCGCAGTCAACGACATATTCTACCTCTATCCGCTCGATGTCTCGCTCGACGCTGTGGGGGAGGATCTCAACGCCTACCCAAGTAGCGGACTCTTCGCATTTATTACGCGACTGGGTATCGACATATCTGGCGGCAAGGTCGGTAGTGCGGATGCTACGGTCAAGGTCGAGGTCGATTTCGGTGGCTATGGAGACTACAACACGTTGCTGCGTATTCGCCAAGCATACCTCAACTTGACGTGGGAGGGTGGTAGCTCTCTCACTGCAGGTCAGACGTGGCACCCGATGTTCGGCGCAGTGTTGCCGTATGTGACGAATGTATCGACGGGGGCTCCGTTTCAGCCCTTCAACCGCTCTCCTCAGTTGCGATATGAGTATCGCACGGGGGGTGTGAAGTTTATCGCTGCGGCGCTGTGTCAACTGCAGTATGCTACCTCGGGCGTTAGTGGATCGACAAATCAGTATATGCGAAACGCGTGTGTGCCCGAGTTCTACGGTGGTTTTGACTACTCGTCGAATGGGTGGTTGATCGGTGGTGGTGTCGACATATCGACTATTGCTCCGCGCACCCAGTCGACATACAATGGTGCTACATACAGTGTGCGCGAGAGGTTGACATCGACATCTGCCGAGGCGCACGTGAGCTACCGTGCCGATAAACTATATGTAGGTGCGAAGAGTATCTATGGCGCAGCAGTGGAGCACCTCACGATGCTTAGCGGATATGGTGTCAGCTCTGTTGACGCGACAACGGGAGAGCAGGAGTACACGGCTCTCAGAGGTTCGACGTCGTGGGTAAATGTGGTCTATGGCAAGAGGCTACGACCCTCGCTGTTTGTGGGTTACATCAAGAATTTGGGGTCTGCAGAGTCGCTCGTGTCATCTAGTTCAGTCTACGGACGAGGTCTAAACATTGATCAGATGTGCTGTGCTGGGTTGGGTGCAACCTACAACTTGCCGTCGTTTACGTTTGGTGTGGAGTACTCCAATACGACTGCGTGGTATGGTAGCATCGAGGCTGCCAGCGGACGTGTGGTCGACACTCATAGTGTAGCCAACAACAGATTCGTTGCCTCCGTAGCCTACTTTTTCTAGGGGCTAGCGAGGTGACTTTGACGAGATCTTTTGTGACACACTCCGTCATCTCAGTTCTCTGAACAACTAAAATAAAATATAGAGAGTGCCCCTCAGTCATTGACCAAGGGGCACTCTCTTAATATATGGGTATGTGACTCTACAACACTGCGTTGCGAGACTCAATATCCTCAACCTTAGCGATCTCAACGTATGAACCACCCTTCATTGGTCCGAAGCTACCACCAACAGCAGCGATGAGGTCTGTACCCTCTAGCGCTGCGTGCTGACGAACATACTCCATTGCGTCAACCAAGAAGTAGTACTTGTTCTGCGACTGTGTGCGAAGGATTGGAATGATACCATACGACAGAGCCAAGATGCGCTGTGCTGGAGTTGTGTAACATACAGCGATAACGCTCTTCTGACCACGGAAAGCAGCCAAGTAGCGACCTGTACGACCTGTGTATGTATCCAACATAACATATTTGATAGGCAAGTTGTTGCAAGAACGGACCGCCGAACGAGCCAACTGCGCTGTGATCTCGTGGTTTACAGAGACCATATCGAGGTCAACCATAGGTGGGAACTGACGCTCGTCGCTCTCGATCTCGCGTGCGATACGTGCCATTGTCGTAACAGCCTCCACTGGGAACTTACCCGATGCAGTCTCGTCGCTCAACATAATCGCATCAACGCGCTCGTAGATTGCGCTAGCAACGTCGCTAACCTCGGCACGTGTAGGACGTGGTGAGTTAACCATAGAGTATACCATCTGTGTAGCGATGATAACTGGACGCTTAGCTGCGATACACTTCTCAACGATCATACGCTGTACACTTGGGATCTTCTCTGCCGAAAGCTCAACACCCATATCACCACGTGCAACCATAATTGCGTATGACGCCTCGATGATCTCGTCGATGTTGTCGATACCCTCCTGATTCTCAATCTTAGAGATGATCTTGATAGATGACTTCTTCTCATCCAAGATGTCCTGCACAGCCTTAACGTCGGCTGCAGAGCGAACGAATGAGTGTGCGATGAAATCTACATCGTTGTCAGATGCCCACTCGATAAAACGACGATCCTTTGGTGTAATAGATGGAAGATCTACGTGTACACCTGGGACGTTAACACTCTTGCGTGACTTCATACAACCACCGATTGTGAACTCACAAACGAGGTGATCCTCGTTCTTCTCAAGAACAATAAGCTCCAACTCACCGTCAGCGATCAATAGGCGGTTGCCTACGTTCATATCGTCAACGAGCGATGGTACGTTCATATAGATCATCTCTCTTGACGTAACCTCTCCATCGGCAGTACCCTTCACCTTCACTACATCACCAACAGCAAAATCGATAGTACCCTCTCCATCACCAACATTCGTAAGGCGGATCTCTGGACCCTTCGTGTCGATCATCACCGGAATAGCCTCAGATACGGTACGTACGTTCTTTACAACTGTCGTTGCACCCTCCTGAGTGGCGTGAGCCGAGTTGATACGAACAACGTCCAAACCTGCATCGTAAAGCTTCTGGATAAGTTCAACATCGCAACGGATGTCGGAGATAGTCGCAACTATCTTTGTTTTTTTCATTTTCTGCATAACTGCCTAAAGTTTAATTATTTGTGTGTTTTTGAATTCATATTATTGCGTCCTATAATTGCCTCTACGCCGAGCCTATACGAGTCGAGACCAAATCCCATAATCGACCCAACTACCACTGGCGCTAACATAGAGTGGTGGCGGAATCCTTCGCGAGCAAGAATAGACGATATGTGCACCTCGACAACAGGTGTCGCAACAGCCGATATTGCGTCGTGCAGCGCCACAGAGGTGTGTGTGTATGCCCCTGCGTTGAAAACTATGCCGTCGTATGTTGCAACAGATTTGTGGATTACGTCGATCAGATCACCCTCGTGGTTCGACTGGAAGTAGTCAAATTCGTGATCAGTGTAGCTTGCCTCGAGCTCAGATAGATACTCTTCAAAGGTCGTTGTTCCGTAGATCTCGACGTTGCGAGTTCCTTGCAGATTTAGATTTGGACCATTGAGAATAAGTATTTTCATCCTGGATTATTTAATTAGTGTGCCACAAAGATAGGGAATTAAATTACATAAAACAAAAAAAAACAATACCTTTGTATCTGTTAATTTATTCACGAAAAAACGAATGACAACCATATGACCGAATTTGGATTGATAGATCAGATAAAGAGTCTCTGCGCAGCTCTCCCGACCAATGGCTACGAGGGGATTGGCGACGACTGCGCGATAACTCCACTATCGGAGTCTGAGTCAACACTATACACACAGGATATGTTGATCGAACGAGTCCACTTTCTGCGCGACGCAACCTCGCCCTACGACCTAGGGCGCAAGAGCCTGGCGGTCAATCTGAGCGACATTGCCGCGATGGGTGGACGCCCCACGGCGACGCTCCTCTCGTTGGCTGTGCCGAGCGAGCTGATGGGTGGATGGATCGAGGAGTTTATGCGTGGCTACCGCGACCTGAGTCTTGAGCACGGTGTGGCGTTGGTGGGTGGCGACACGACTCGTTCGCTGGGCGACTTAGCGATCAACGTGACAGCTATCGGTCGAGCCCACAACAGCCACATTAAACGCCGCAGCACGGCACAAGTGGGCGATATTATAGCTGTTACAGGTGCTCTCGGAGGCTCTGGTGAGGGGCTAGCCGAGATCCTAGCAGGTCGATACCACACACCGATGGCGATGCTCCACAAACGCCCCACGCCTCGCGTCAACGAGGGGCAGTGGCTGGCGCAGTTTGCGCACGTCCACTCGATGATGGATCTCTCGGATGGCGTTGCGTCGGATCTGCTCCACATATTGCGTGCTTCGGGTGTGGGGGCTGAGGTTGAACTTAATAGCATACCTGCCGCAGGATCGCTTGAGAGGGCGCTCTGCTCAGGCGAGGATTATGAGTTGCTCTTTAGCTGCGACGCGGACTCTTTCGACGAACTTTCGACGCTCTATTCTGCTCAGTTCGGCACTACACTACACCCCATCGGCAGGATCGTTGCGGAGGAGGGGTTGAGATGGAGACGTGAGGGCGCAGTTGTCGAGGGAGATTATAGAGGATTTACTCACTATTAAACACTATATATAAATATGACACTACTAGTTATAATTTTTGGTTTGATGTCGGGGACACTGATGAGTGTCCTTGTTGGGCTGTTGGGGCGTAGTCGCCGCATAGGCTTTGGGCTAGCGTTCTTGCTCAGCATTATCTTTACGCCGCTGATTGGGCTGATCATCACCCTCTTCTCTGAACCCAACTATGGCGACGACAGAGGCGTCGGATGTATAGGTGTGGTGTTGGGGCTTGTGGCGTTGCTCTGCTTGCTGCCGCTGATTCTGCTTTTTATGGGTCTACTTGTTCTGTAGGAGTAGGAGAGGAGAATCATCACATATCTACACGACAGAAAAGGGCGAGGATTAACTCCTCTCCCTTTATATTCTGTTCAACCTAAGTTAAGCGCTAACCCCTCCCGCTAAAGGAGGCGACTAAGCGTACTTAAATGTTGACTCACAAGATACTGTTAGTTTCTTGCGACCCTTTGCGCGACGTGCAGCTAGCACCTTGCGGCCGTTAGCAGTAGCCATACGAGTGCGGAATCCGTGCTTGTTGATACGCTTTCTGCGTGAAGGCTGATAAGTTCTCTTTGTTGACATAATTTATAATTTATTTGTTGTTTCCTTAATATTTCGTAGTGGCAGGGATTCTCTTCAATAGCCATCACCTTGCGTTTTACGGAGTGCAAATATAGATATAAAATCTGAAATGAGAAAATAAATTAGAGAAATAATTGCGACAAAACGAAAAATTTTGTATCTTTACATAAAAATAAGCGATAACTATGGCAATATTTAAGGTCGAGGGGGGACACCGCCTCTCAGGAGAGATCACCCCACAGGGTGCGAAGAATGAGGCTCTGCAGATCATCTGCGCAACGCTGCTAACTGAGGATGTTGTGACTCTACACAATGTGCCGCAGATCCTTGACATCTTACAGCTCATCGACTTGCTTGAGGCTATGGGTGTCGTTGTCGATAAGATCGGAGACGATAGCTACACACTCTGTGCCAAAGATATAAATCTAGATTATCTCTCGTCGGATGATTACCGCCAGCGCTGTACGCGTCTGCGCGGCTCGGTGATGGTTGTCGGGGCGCTTTTGGGTCGTTTCGGCGTCGGCTACATCCCCAAACCTGGAGGCGACAAGATCGGTCGTAGAAGGCTCGATACGCACTTCATTGGTTTCCAGAAGCTCGGCGCAACGTTCAACTTCGACGCAGGCGAGGAGTTCTTCACTGTGGAGGGGCACGATCTGAAGGGTTGCTATATGTTGCTCGACGAGGCGTCGGTGACAGGTACGGCAAACATCGTGATGGCTGCAGTCTTGGCAAAGGGGCGCACAACTATATATAATGCGGCGTGCGAACCATACCTGCAGCAGCTCTGCAAGATGCTCGTGAGGATGGGGGCACGTATCGAGGGCATAGCCTCGAACTTGCTGACTATAGATGGTGTGGAGCGACTCGGAGGGACAGACCATACGATGCTGCCCGATATGATCGAGGTGGGTAGCTTCATCGGTATGGCGGCAATGACGCAGTCGGAGCTGACGATCAAGAATGTGTCGTTCGAGAACCTCGGCATAATTCCTGCGCAATTTGCGCGTATGGGAATCAAGTTTGAGCAGCGTGGCGACGACATCTACATCCCTCGCCAGGATCACTATAGGCTTGAGTCCTACATCGACGGGTCGATTCTTACCTTTGCCGACGCCACGTGGCCAGGGCTGACGCCCGACCTACTATCGGTCTTTCTTGTCGTGGCGACGCAGGCGGAGGGTTCGGCGCTGATCCACCAGAAGATGTTCGAGAGCAGGCTCTTCTTTGTCGACAAGTTGATAGATATGGGTGCGCAGATTATCCTCTGCGACCCGCACCGCGCGACTGTCATAGGTCTCGACCACCGCGTGCGTCTCCGCGCCACGAAGATGTCGTCGCCCGACATCCGCGCAGGTGTAGCACTGCTGATAGCAGCAATGAGTGCCGAGGGTGTCAGCACTATCCAAAACATAGAGCAGATCGACCGCGGCTACAAAGAGATCGAGAAGCGACTAAACGCTCTGGGGGCAAAGATAACACGTATCGAGGAGTAGTTTATACTTAAAAAGAGGGTGACAAACAAGTCCCCTGAAACAAAAAAATAAGATCCCGACTAACTAGAAATTTGTTAGTCGGGATCTCTCTTTTTGTCGTAGCGCGCGCTACTCCTGCACGATCTTCACCGACAAGATCTTGTCGCCGCGGCGGATCTCATCTATGACATCGACGTTCTCAACAACCTGTCCGAAGCAGGTGTGTACACCATCTAGGTGCTGCGTGTTGGTGCGGTTGTGGCAGATGAAGAACTGTGATCCTCCTGTGTCGCGTCCTGCGTGTGCCATCGAGATAACTCCGCGGTCGTGGTACTGACGAGCGGCAGAGGTCTCGCACTTAATCTTGTAACCTGGACCTCCTGTACCGTCGCCGCGTGGGCAACCGCCCTGAACCATAAAGCCAGGTATAACTCGGTGGAATGTCAATCCGTCATAGAATCCGTGATCGGCAAGGTCTATGAAATTTTTTACGGCGATAGGTGTCTCGTCGCTGAATAGTTCGAGCTTCATAGTGCCCTTCTCCGTCTCGATAATTGCGTAATTTTTCATTGCTAAAATATTTTTATGGTTGATTACTTCTTTGGTTTACGATCGAAGAATGGACTCTTGCTCGATGCCGACAGCACGATGGCGTAGACCTGTTCAACGCCCTCTGCGAGCCACCCAAGGCGCTGCGCTGCAACTCCTGCCGAGAACATAACACGGCTATCAACTCGCTGATCCGATGCTGTAGCGCACGCTGATCCAATTGCGATTCCGACATCGACAGAGTTGATCGCACACGGCACTCCATCCTTGCGCGACGCACAAGTCGCATAGCCGCAGTGTCCGCAGTTGAGCCCCTGCGCCAGTGGTCGAGTGCCAATTAACACAACGCACTCGCTCTCCATTACGTTCCCAGCGTCGCGTAGGAAGAATTTCATCCCCGTCTCTTCGGCGACAACCTCCATCTCTGCTGAGAGTCTACTCAGGTCATCTCCCTCAGCCATTGCGATCTCCACGATGTCGACACCCTTGCCCTTGGGCGCTGTGCGTGCCGCTGTCATCATCTGCCGAGCTACGTTCAGCACCTGGCTGTGTCGCTCATTTCGTTCGTTGTGTATCATTTTCTTCTCAATTTTTAACAAATATACAAAATTTATTGGAATTTCTATATCTTTGCACTGTAATTTACAACCAAAATATGAAGAATTATATATACTATCTACCCCTTGTTGCCACTCTATTCGCACTTAGTTGCCAGAGCAATAGTGTTATAGAGGAGAGCCCAACAATATATGTGTCGATAGCTCCACTCGGCACAATCGTCGAGCGCATAACCTGCGACGACTTCCCTGTCGAGGTGGTGGTGCCATCGGGCGCATCGGTCGAGAGCTACGAACTTACGCCCAAGCAATTTGTGGCGCTCAACTCTGCGCAGATGATATTTAGCACGGGGCTACTGGAGTTCGAGGAGTCGATAATTAGTCGTGTTGAGCGCCGCGAGAGGGTGACTAATCTGAGCCGAGGCATCGAGCTTATCGCTGGCAGCTGTTCGCACGCACACACGCACGCCAACCACTCCCACGGCGTAGATCCACACATCTGGACGTCGCCGCGCGAGTTGATCCAAATCTCGCAAAACTGCTACCAGGCGATCGCCGCAAAGTACCCCGACTCAACAAAGTATGAGCGAGCTTACCGCACCCTCAAGCAGGAGTTGCAGGAGCTCGACCGCGAGTGTGGTGAGGCGATAGCGCAAAGTGGCGTAACATCTATATATATATATCACCCTGCGCTCACCTACTTCGCACGAGCCTACGGGGTCGAGCAGGTGGCGATAGAGTCGGAGGGGAAGGAGCCGTCGGCGAAGCGCCTAGCTCAGGTGATCGAGATGGGGCGTGAGCAGAGTGTTGGGGCGATCCTCTATCAGTCGCAGTACCCTGTGTCGTGTGTCGAGATTGTAGCTGATGACTTGGGGGCTCAGGCGGTCGAGATTGATCCGCTTGCTAGTGATCCACTGTCGCAGATTAGATTTGTTGTAGAGTTGATAACACGTTAGTTATGAAGATTGTAAACTTTGATAACGTATCGGTAAGTTACGGTGCTCAGCGAGTTCTGTCAGGGGTGAATCTTGAGATTCATAGCGACGACTTTATGGCGGTCATAGGTCCTAATGGTGGCGGCAAGAGCTCCCTGATTAAGGCGCTGCTAGGGTTGGTTCCACACGATGGCGAGATCTCGTTCGACGACTCGTTGCGGGGCGATCGTGGGCAACTTAGCATAGGCTATATGCCGCAGGTGTCGCTCTTCGACAGGGCGTTTCCCATCACCATCGAGGAGGTCGTTATGTCGGGCATAGTAGCCCACACGGCGCTACTGCGCAGGTCGCGCTACACTAAGGAGCAGATCGAGAGAGGGCGAAGGTTGATGGAGAGGACATCTATATTGCAGATTGCCAAAAGAGGTATTGGCGAGTTGTCGGGCGGACAGCTGCAGCGTGCGCTCCTCTGCCGTGCGGTGATCTCTGCGCCCAAGCTGTTGATCCTCGACGAGCCGACAAACTTCGTAGACAACCAATTCGAGGGGGAGCTATATGGACTCCTCACAGAGCTCAGCTCCGAGATGGCGATCGTGATGATCTCGCACGACATCGGTAGTGTCTCAGCTGTTGTGAAGCAGATAGTCTGCGTCAATGGCACGGTGCATCGCCACGACTCAAACATAATAACCAACGAGCAACTAGCTAACTACAACTGCCCGATTCAGGTGATATCGCACGGCGCGATACCCCATACGGTATTGTCGTTTCACGGCGACAAATAGCTCTAGTCGAGGATGTTGAATATCTGTCGGAGACGATCTGTCAGCACATAGATCACGCCTCCGCGCAGAAACATAAAGAGCAGAAAGGCGAGCCACAGAGCGTTGTTGCCCATAAGCGGCGTGAAGATAATGAGTGTCGCGAAGTAGATTCCCGAGGAGATAACCATCGAGTTACGCATAGTACGCGTGAAGTTCGCACCCACCATCACCCCATCCATCAAGAAGGGGAACGCACCCAGAATGGGGATGGTGATGATCCACCATATATACTCGCCCGCAAGATCTAGCAGCTGCGAGGCGTTCGCGGCGTTGCCTATGAAGATGGTTAGAATGTCGCGCCAAAAGATGAGGTAGACTAAGACAAAAACAGTCGATACAATCAACGACCACACTACGCACCGCACAATTGCACGACGAAGCGAGTGTCGATCTCTTGCCCCGATAAATCGACCTGTGAGAGCCTCTGCGGCGTAGGCGAAGCCATCTGTCATATAGGAGTAGAGGGTGAATAGCTGGAGTAGCATGGTGTTGACAGCTAGCAGGTTGGTGTTGTTCATCTGTGCCGAGACACGTGTGAAGTAGGTGTAGACGGCTACAATGCAGAATGTCCTGATGATGATGTCGGTGTTGACGCTGAAGAATTTGCGTATAGCCGAGGGTTTTACGACCTCCACTATCGAGACGGGTGTGAGGCGGTTGAAGAAGTTGACATAGAGGAGTGTCGACGCCACCCCGACCCCGACCCACTGCGCAATAACCGAGGCGTAGGCTATTCCCACAACCCCCATACCGCGATGGAGCGCTAGGTAGAGACTTAGTGCGACGTGTAGGATGTTGACCGTTAGGGCTGTACACATTGAGTAGGTGCCGTTCTGCATCCCCGTGAACCAGCCGTGAAAACCGAATAGTAGAATCCCGGCAGGGACAGCCCACAACCTCGCTTTGACATACTCTAGCGAGAGCTCGCTTCCTCCGATTAGCTGCACCGACCACTCCGCAAGTGGTTCGCGAAAGAGCAGGATCGTGCACCCCAATAGCAACGAGACCGTGAGCGAGCGGATCAACATACGCGTCGTCTCCGCAAAGTCGCCTGCGCCGAATGCTTGTGCCGTTAGACCGCTCGTTCCCATTCGTATAAAGTTGCAGTTCCAGTAGATCATATTGAAGATCGTTACGCCTATGGCGAGCTGACCAATGGTGTATGCCGAGTCGTCGCCACATCTACCCGCTATAGCTGTGCTCGCAATGCCCATTATAGGGACTGTTATGTTGGAAATTATGTTGGGTAACGCAATGCGTAGAATCTCTCTGTTCATCCTGTGTTGTCGTTTGAGAGTGCAAAATTACAAATATTTCACGGTTTTTGTACTCCTCAACTCTGATAATTTGTCGGTCGAGGAGAAAAATAGTGGTTCGGGGGGCGAAAACTCTCTATTTATCATTGAGATACCATATATATTTACTACCTTTGCGGACGACTTTGCCCACTTTCGCAGTGGCGAGAGGGGCGAAGCGAAATTTAACTTTATACATTGCATAACAATCTTATGAGAGATTTTAAGAAAGACTCCTCGGCAAACAACGTTTCGCGTTTCGGACGCGATCGTCGTGCACAAAGCGGAACTGGCGAGAACCGCCGTGAGGAGCGCCGTCCGCGTTCGCAGCGTGATGCCGCCGACTCGGATAACACTCGCACTGAGCGTCGTTCGTTCAACCCCAACTTCTCACGCGACAACCGCCCAAACGAGGGGGGAGAGCGTAAGTCTTATGGCGATCGCAAGCCATTTGGCGAGAAGAAGCAGTATGGTGAGAGTAAGCCATATGGTGATCGCAAACCTTATGGCGAGAAGAAGCAGTATGGTGAGAGTAAGCCATATGGTGATCGCAAACCTTATGGCGAGAAGAAGCAGTAT